>DATEGH010000239.1:0-2321 GCA_035280185.1 Terriglobales bacterium | reverse complement strand
CAGCGGATACCTCTTTGTTCCCGCAAGCGTTATTCCATTAATCTGTAGTTGACCACGGAAACGCGAAGGATCCACGGCACGAAACCTTAGGAGTTCTAGTACGACTCAGATGCTTAACTCCGCCTGGCGGTCCATCCTTGCCAGGTGATACTGGAAAATCGTCTTGGAGACATAGATGGCAGTGAACACGTTGGCGATCAAACCGATGGTCAAGGTAATAGCGAACCCACGGATAGGTCCGGTTCCAAACAAAAACAGGAAGATGGCGGAAACCACGGTGGTCACGTGGGTATCGATGATCGTCAGGAAAGCTTTGTTGAAGCCGGCGTCGACGGCTGCGGCGGGCGACTTCCCGTTCCGCAGCTCCTCCCGAATACGCTCGAATACCAGAACGTTGGAATCGACGCCCATGCCGATGGTCAGAATCACGCCAGCAATGCCCGGAAGCGTCAGTACGGCTCCAAACGCCGCAAGCGCAGCCAAGAGAAGAACCAGGTTCAATACCAAGGCAAGAACGGCGTTAGCCCCAGATAGCCTGTAGTACACCAGCATAAAGAGCATCACAACAATGAGGCTAAGCACAGAAGCTTGCACACCATGCCGGATGGAATCCGCGCCCAGCGATGGTCCTACGGTGCGCTCCTCCAGATACTTGATCGACGCCGGTAGCGCTCCGGCGCGCAACACCAGCGCCAAGTCGTGAGCGGATTCTTCACTGAAATTACCTTCGATGAAACCCGAATCCTCGATGCGGCTCTTAATGACCGGCGCCGAATAGACGCGATGTTGCAACACGATGGCCATCTGCCGGCCGACATTTTGCTCCGTGAAAGGACCGAAGCGGCGCGCGCCCTCTGCCGACAAGGAGAAATTTACCTCCCACTGCCCCGGGCTGTTTGCGTTGCGTGTTTCCGTGACCGTGCGTAAGTCGTGGCCGGTAACCACCGGCGTGCGGTTCAGGATGTACCAAACCTCGCCGGTATCGCTGCTTCCAGTTCGGGTCTCCGACCGGCCGGGCACCAGTTCGGTGCCTGGAGGCAGAACACCACCGTGCGCGGCAAGCGCAGCCGCCTGCGAAGAATAAGGAGTCGCATCTTCGACCAGCCGCAACTCCAGTTGGCCTCCGGCCTGAATTACTGCTTTCGCGCGCGAGGGATCGCCTTCCCCGGGAAGCTGCACGAGAATCTCATTGTCCTTGCGGCCGTGCCGCTGAATGATGGGCTCCGTCAGGCCCAAAGCGTTGATGCGCCGGTCGATGGTTTCCAGAGACTGCGTCATGATCTGCTCTTGCTTGGCCGCCTGCGCGCTGGGACGCAGGGTCAATAAATAACTCGCGCGCTCGCCGGCCGCAGAGGTCATGTCCCAAATGCTCTGAAGCTGCGCGTTCACCATGTCGCGGAACTCCGCCAGCTGCTCGGGAGCTATATTGCGTACGAGGACGTGGGTGGCATCGACGGGCCGCACTTCGTCGTAGCGGATATTCTTCGTCCGCATCTGGTTGATCAGGCGGTCAGCGGTTTGTTCGGTGTCCTGCTGAATGGCTTCTTGCACCTGCACCTGCAGAATCAGATGGGTGCCGCCCTGCAAGTCCAGCCCGAGCTTAATCTGGTGGGCGAAGTTGTCCTTCAATTGCGCAGCAGAAGTGGGGAACGTCGGCACGAAAAACAGCCCATACAGGCAGCCCAGAACGACCACCACAATAAAAGCGACCTTCCACTTCAGGTTAGGATTCATGGTCAGGAAATATAGACCTCTGCAGGAGACGATCTCGCTCGGAATTCATTAGATGACGCCGGAGCTTACTTCGCATCTTCGGTCGTCTCCAGCTGGGTGATGGCCGAGCGCGCCACGCGGATTTTCACCTGGTCGGCGACCTTGAGGATAATCGTGTCGCCATCGACACCAGCAATGGTGCCGTAGATGCCGCCGCTCGTTATTACTTTGTCCCCCGGTTTCGCCGCTGCGATCATCTGCTGCAGCTTCTTGCGCTGCCTCTGCTGCGGAAGGATCAGCATCACGTAGAAAATCCCCATCACCACCAACATCATGATGAGCGGACTACTCAGCGCGGCGCCCAGGCCGCCGGGGCCTTGCTGTACCATTGCGAACATTGTAGTGTGCCGAACCAGCCCTTTCCATCAGAGCAGCGCTGCACCAAAGATAGCAACAGGGTGCCGCGGGTAAGTTCCCGCTCCCCAAAACCCTACGGACTCTCTTCTCGAGGTGCCGCGCGGACGGCCCGCGCGCTTTTCAGGTCGGACCCACAGCGTAGCGCGCGTGTATCGCAGATGAGAATTTCGCTAGGTTCCCAAACTCGATAG
>DATEGH010000238.1:0-22952 GCA_035280185.1 Terriglobales bacterium | reverse complement strand
CGTGAGGCATGTTGCGCACTTTGGTATCCGCATCCCGAAAAGACTAGTACCAGCGATACCAGGATCAGCCGCGCGGCGAAAGCTGACAACCGATTCACTGCACCTTCCCATGGGGACGCACTGCAGCCAGAGCGCTGGCGCAATCGGCAGCCGTGAGCGCAGCCAAGCGAAGATTATCCGCGGCCGCCCACAGCCAAAGCCCTTTGTCGTTGGACATGTCGCGCCGAAGGCTTACCAGGATGTGGTCCTTTCCCGCAATATTTACGTTGCTGGGAAAATCCTCAGGCGAGCGCGCCACTTCTACATGCTCTCCGGCTAGAGCGGCGGAAAAGTCGCCAATGGAGATGCTCTTCTCCATCTCGATAAAAATTGAAAACGTATGGGCGTGAAATACCGGCGCCTGCACCAGCATGAGCGAGGGCATCGCAGAGCCGTTCAGCAATTTGCCCAAATGGTCCGCAATCCGGCGCTCAATCTGCTCCAAAGAATGAGACGACGACTCGCCGTAACGGCCGATCATGTTGAAGGCAACTTGCGAATCGAAGACGCCAGTCGGCATCTGCTGGAACGAAAGCAGGTTTACGGTTTGCTCGTGGAGTTCGTCCATCCCGCGACGGCCCTGCTCTGAAACCGGCTCAAATACGGTAGCGACAGCGCGGTTCACCGCTCCAGCTTTTCTCGCCCGCAGCAGCAACAACGCCAGCGTCACCGCAGCCGGATGCGCAATGACCACGGTGTTCGATTCCAGCCCCAGCCGGCCTGCCTGCCCCAGTTCGCGCTCAATCCACGGTGATGAGATGGAAACTCCCGGCTCATTTTCGAGCGCGTAGGAAAGATCCACAACGGCGCTGCCGGCATCGCGGGCCAGCCTGTAATTTTGCCGGGTAAATTTCTCGTCGGAAGCGAAGAAGGCGAAATCCACTTTCTCAAACTGGTCGCGTCCCACCGGCTGGACGAATGACATTTCGCCGCCCACTGCCTCGAGCTGACCGAGTGACTCATTGTCGTCCAGCAGACGAACGTCAGCCGCAGGGAAGTTGCGGTCCTCCAGCACTTCCTTAAGTTCTTTGCCCTTCAGCGTAGCAGCGCCGACGATGGCCACACGATAGAGTTTCTGAGCGTCAGTCTTCATCGCGGTTCAGGCGCTTCCTCATAGGCTGGCGTGGCTTCCAGGGGGCGGCGCCGAAAGAGAAAAGAAAGCCGGGTAAAAACTCCGCTCATCATGTACAAGATCGCGATGGCAAAAAGCACGTAGCGGGAGAACTCCCAGATCAGGGCGCCCAGCGCGCAAATCAAGATCAGCACCTGGAACGGATGGCGGTTGCGCAGGTTCAGGTCCTTGAAACTGTAAAAGCGCCAGGTGCTCACCATGAGGAACCCGACAAGGAACACCAGCGCCATCCAGATCAGCGAGAGCCACCAGAAGTTGATGGGCTGCCCGCCCACAAGATGCACTGTTGCGGCGATCACGCCGGCGCCTGCAGGAATCGGCATGCCAACGAAGTACTTGCGCCCCGGCCTTCCCGGATTCGAGGGCTGCGGATTCAACTGGATATTGAAGCGCGCCAGCCTGCTAGCGCCTGCCACTAGAAAAATGAAACTGGCAATCAACCCGAGTTCGATGATGCGACGCTCCAGCCCGCTGCCGCCGAAGTCGGCTACCCAAACCCAGCGAAAGCCCCAGATGAACGCCAGCAGAGCGGGAGCTACGCCGAACGTGATCACGTCTGCCAGCGAGTCGAACTCGCGCCCGAAGTCGCTGGTGGTGTTGGTCATGCGCGCGATCCGGCCGTCGAGTCCATCGGCTACCACGGCAACTCCCAGGGCCTTGGCTGCAAGATCAAAGTGCCAGAACTCAGTCTGCGTGCCCTGAAACGTCTGCGCCAGAGCGAAATAACCCGCTCCAATATTCGCCGCCGTGAACAGTGAAGGCAGGATGTACATGCCTTTGCGCATGCGGCGTCTCTGCACGGGCGGAAGCTGGTCGTCCCACCGACGCATGGGAGTAGGAGGTTTCATTCGACAACCCCTGAATGGCGCAATGAACTTCCTGAAGAGACTTCCTGCAACACGGGGGCGCGCGCCAGAATCCGCGCCAGAACTGAAGAGCCGCCCTTCACGTGATCTCCTACCTTGACGGTGACGTCGGCCGCAGCGGGAAGAATCACGTCTGTCCGCGAGCCGAATTTGATCAGTCCAATCCGCTGTCCGCGTGTGAGCGTCTCGCCGGCTTTGTGGTTGAACACGATGCGGCGCGCCAGCAGCCCGGCGATCTGCTTCAGCACCAGAGTCATGCCTTCGCCTTCCATGGTGATCACACTCTGTTCGTTGGCGTCGGCTGAAGCCGCGTCCATCGCATTGCCGAACTTGCCTCGCTGGTAAATCACTTCTTTGACGACTCCAGAAATCGGCGCTCGGTTCACGTGCACATTGAATACGTTCAGGAAGATGCTGATCCGCGTGTACGGCTTGCCGCCAAGCTGAGTGGAAGCGACATGCGTGACCTTACCATCCGCTGGCGAGACGATCAGACCAGGTTCCGCAGGAATCGTCCGTTGCGGATCGCGGAAAAACCAGAGAAAGAACGCCCCAAAAAGAATGGGAATGATGGAGAGCGCAGGCACCGTCAACCACCACAGGAACAGTGCCACCAGGGCCATTCCCAGCGCGTAATAGATTCCATCACGGACCATTTCTAGAGATTATAGCCACAGGGAAAGCAAGTCGCAGGCGAGAATGCTGCGCTTAACCATCTAACGAATTCGCCTTTCCGCGAAGAAACCTGCAAATACAAAGAGCCTCTCAGCGTGAGAGGCTCTTTGATCTGGGTTCGTCTTTACGCTACCTGGGTGTCGTGACCGCGCCGATGTTCCTGCTCGATCGTCTGCATCTCATCCTTCAGGCGCAGCTTGAGCTTCTTGATCTTTACCTCTTCAAGCTTTTCCTCTTCGCTGAGATAACGCTTTTCGATCAGAGATTCGAGGCGCTGCGAGTAGCGGTTGTGTTCCTGAGCCAGCCGCCGAAATTCTTCGTGGCTGGCAAGAAGCTGTTCGCGAACGGAATCTACCATCCGGAAGAACCTCCTGCTGATTCTCTCCGGAACGTTAACATACGGGCAGAGAGCCTTCAATCAAATTCGAACGCGCCCGGGAAATGAGGTTTTCAGGATCAAGGCATCCTCTTGCGGATCTAAGTAATAACTCTTTCTCCTACCCGCTTCAGAAAAGCCCCATTTCTGGTACAGCCCACGGGCTGCGCGATTGGATTCACGGACTTCGAGGTAAACCGAAGTCCCTGCTTCGCTTTCCACCCGAGCCAGGAACTCGTTCAACAGCCGCGATCCCAGCCCTCGCCGCCGCGCTTCCGGCAGGACAGCGACGTTCTCAATTTCCCATTCGTCAGCCACAGCACTGCCGACGATGAATCCAGAAACTTTAGAATCCTGCTCCACCACTAGAGCCAGGCGATTCTGATAGGAACTCCCGGAAAAGAGAGCTTCATACCGTTCACGCGGCCACTGGGCGGCAGTTGCCGAGAGACGAGCGATTCGCACCAGTTCTTCCACATCGCCGGCAACCGCTTGCCGGACGCGAACCATCAACGGTTTCCTTTGAAGAATATTTCCGCATCGGAGCGGCGGAGATAGTTGGCATCAAGCGCTTCAATGGAAACCGTCTGGCCGGTCACAAGCTTGCGTAAGCCGATGCGGGCAATCATCTCGCTTCCCGGCCGCTCCACCAGTTCCGCGTTTGCTCCGGCAGCCAATGCCAACTCCAGAACAGGCGCATCGCTGGTCAGGAGCAGCTCCAGCCTATCCTCGCGCGCACGCTCCTGGAACTCCGCCTGTGAGAGCAGCTTTTCGTACACGGCCGTTGCGCTGCCGTCGTTCACAACATAAAGACCGTAGAACACTTCCGACCGGCCTGCATCAAGGGCCGCGCCGAATTTTCCGCTGCGCCCGCCGCCAAACGTGAGCGCCTCCAGCAATGAAACTGTGGCAATCGGCCGCTCAAGAATCTCCGCCAGCCCTTTCACCGCACTCAGGCCCACACGCAACCCCGTAAATGATCCTGGTCCTGAGGCTGCGGCAAAGCCTTCCACATCACGGGCGGCATAGCCGTTTGTGCTTAACAGCATGGCGACGGTGGGTACAAGTTGGGCGGAAAAAGTGCCGCCCGCAATCGGCGAGGAGGCAATCACGTGGAATCTACTGTGATCACCTTCCGCCAGCGTCACTCCGCCGGATTTGCCGGATGTATCAAGACCCAGAATCAGCATCGTAATTGCTTCTGCGAGGTTAGGTTCACCCTGCGAGAATATTCATTTATTCATCGCGCCTGCATAAAACCTGCCCCTGGGAGGGGACGGGTTTATCCCCATTTATCCCCACCTTATCCTCATTAATCCCCAATGCTGTGTGAGGGGCACCCCGCAGGAGAGACAGATTCTTCAATGCACACGAATCACTGGTTGAGAGGTGGATCCTGCTCTGAGACAGTCCGGATCAACCCATCAGCCGATCGGCTGAAAGAATAAGCCCCAGCTCCCATCGGATAGACAAACAAAATACGAATATATGTTACTAGAATTCTGCGCGCTTTGCAAACCTTCACACTGCGCTGGGCTGGTCCTGGCACAGTTCCAGCAGCACGCCGCCTGCGCTCGAAGGATGAACGAAGATATAAAGATGGCCGCCGGCGCCGATCTTGATTTCGTCTGAGATGAATCGCGTACCTGCGGCCTTCAGCGTCTCCACCGCATGCGACAAGTCAGGAACGTGCAGCGCCACGTGATGCAGCCCTTCACCGCGCTTCTCTAGAAACTTTGCGATCACGGAATCAGAAGAAGTTGGCTCCAGCAGCTCAATGCGGCTCTCGCCCACCGGGATCATGGCCACCTTCACCTTCTCGTGCTCCACAGTTTCTTCTTCGGCCACCTGCAGCCCGAGCTGCTCGTAAAACTTGCGCGCCTGCTTGAGCGATTTGACAGCGATTCCGAGATGGTCAATCAGATGCGTCATTGATTTCTCGGCTCCAGCTCTGCCGTCGTAAAGCTCGCCACAATCTCCTCCACCGCAGAATAAGGATCACGGTGATGCCCTGCAACCTCCGCAGCCAGACGCGACAGCTCCGCCTCGCTCAGCCTTTCCACGAGCAGTCGTTGCAGAAGCGATTCGCGCAGCATCTCCAAAAGGCGCTCGCGCCAGTTGCTGATCTTCTTCTTGAGTAGCAGATCTTTCTCGGCAAGGAACCTTTCATATCCCGCGATGGCCGTCGCCAAGTCGGTGATTCCTTTGCCTTCGGTCGCCACCGTTTTGATTACCGGCGGCGTCCACCCGTCTTTGCGCGCTGCCAGGCTCTGCATGGCGCGAATCTCGCGATGCACGCGGTCCGCTCCTTCGCGATCGCTCTTATTGATGACAAAAATGTCGGCGATCTCCATGATTCCGGCCTTGATGGTCTGCACGTCGTCACCCATGCCGGGGACCAGAATCACCACCGTGACGTCGGCAAGCCGGACAATATCAATCTCATCCTGGCCAACTCCGACGGTCTCCACCAGAACAAGATCTTTTCCGCTGGCATCGAGCACCGTGGCAATGTCGGTGGTAGCTCGTGCCAGCCCGCCGAGAAAGCCACGCGTGGCCATGCTGCGGATGTAGATACCGGAATCGGCGTGATGCGCCTGCATGCGAATGCGGTCGCCCAGAATGGCCCCGCCAGTGTAGGGGCTCGTGGGATCCACGGCGACGATGCCGACCGTGCGTTCCTGAGAGCGGTACTCGCGCGCCAGGTGGTCCACCAGCGTGCTCTTTCCCGCGCCCGGCGCGCCGGTCATGCCGATCACGCGTGCGCGTCCGGTATGCGGGAACAAGGCCTTCAACAGCGCCGGAGCTTCTGGCCGCTGGTCTTCAATGGTGCTGATGGCCCGGCTCAGCGCGCGCACATCGCCGCTGCGGATGCGCTCAACCCAGGATTGAATGGCATCATTCATCGGAACTGCCGCGCTGAAATGCCGTTACTGCCAGTACTCGTCGCGAAGCTCGGTCTGGCGGCTCACCAGCGGAATTTCCCGCCCGTCAATGAAGATGTGTTTCACGTCAGTCTTCACGTCCAGCGGGTCGCCATTCGCCACTACCACGTTTGCCGTCTTGCCTACGTCCAGCGACCCGAGTTCCTTGTCCACGCCCCACATCTGGGCAGGATTCAGAGTCAAAGCTTTCAGCGCCTCGTCATAAGGTAAACCAAACGCGACGGAGTAGCCGGCCGCATACGGCAGGTTGCGTGCGTTGTGCGCGTCATAAGAGGCAAACGCGATTTTGATGTGGTGCTGCGTCATCTCGGCGGGTAGACGGTAAACCGCATCGTAGCGCTCGGATTCTTTAGGCTGCTCGTAAATCGGACCAACGATCACCGGAAATCCGCTCGCCGCAACTTTATCCAGAATCGCGGCCGAGTGAGTGAGATGGTTGAATATGACCCTCAGGTGGAACTCATGCGCAATGTCCATCGCCGTCTGCACGTCGTTGGGTTCTTCCGCAGCCAGCACCACCGGCTTCTGTCCATGCAAGTAAGGCAACAGCGCTTCCATTTTCAGATCGCGCTTGGGCGGAGGACCGGCCTTGTCCGGATCATGGGCCTTCTTCTTTTGGTACGCGCTCTCCTTCTGCTCATATTCCTGCGCGTCAATAAAAGCCTGGCGAAGCTGCGCCGCCATTCCCATGCGGGTGAAGGGGAATTTGGCTTGCTCAAAGCTCTGGTTGCGCCGCTGCTCTCCGGTGAAGTTAAAGGGCATGGCGATGTCGCGCACCAGCAGCATCTCGTCCCTTGATCTGCCTGCAAGCTGAATGAATGAATCCTGGCCGGAGAGCGTGTCGCCGTCACCGGGAGCGACGATCGCGTTGGTGATGCCGTTCATGCGCGTGACCGGAATCGTTGCGGTTTCCGCATGGAACGCGTCATAAACGTGCATGTTGGGCATGATTTCGTCGGACGGTTCCAGCAAATCGTTAGTCATCTTGTCGGCGGACACTTCGGTCAGGCCCAGATGAGTTTCGGAGTCAATAAGCCCGGGATAGACGGTCATTCCCGTTACGTCAATCACTTTCGCGCCGTGCGGAATTGTCGTGGATGTTCCGCCCACAGCAGCAATACGTCCGTTCTCAATGACCAGAACGCCGTTCTGGATGACTCCATGAGTAATCGTCAGCAGCTTGCCCCCGCGCAGAACAATTGCTCCATTCGATTGAGGAGCCGCCGCAGTCGGAGCCGCGTGTCTGGGTTGCGCCGAGGCCGTGGCCAGCAGAACTAGAACAGCAACAAGATTTTTCAGCATGGCTACTGGACCTCCTTGTAGTGTGTCAATCCCAGACCCGGCAGCGAACGGTCAAAGAACAGATCGCCGTCGATCAACACCTTGTCAACCAGCGCGGCGGAAGAAAGAGGATAGCTGTTCCAGATCGTGATATCGGCATCTTTGCCCACATCGAGCGAGCCCACACGATCGTCCACGCCAATGATCCACGCGGGATTCAACGTAATCATCTTGAGCGCGTCGTCTTCGCTGACGCCGTAGTGCACGATCTTGCCTGCCTCCTGGTTGAGCCGCCGCGTCACATCTCCAGAATCGCTCTTGAGCGCCACACGCACGCCTTTGCGCAGGCAGATGGCAGCGTTCCAGGGAATGCCGTCCCAGGCTTCATACTTGAAGCCCCACCAGTCCGGCCAGGTGGCCACCGCCACGCCGTTTGCGGCAATCTTGTCCGCCACCTTGTAGGCTTCCAGCGCATGGTGGAAAGCCCGAATCTTGTAGCCGAACTCTTTGGCGATTGCCATCTCCGTCAGCAACTCGTCGGCGCGATAGCAATGGATCTGCACCAGCAGCTTGCCCCGCAACACGTCGGCCAGCGCTTCCAACTTCAGGTCCTTCTTGGGTGGAGTCGCGTCTTTGTCTCCTTTCTTGACCTTGGCTTCGTAGTCGTCCCATTGCCGCATGTAGTCCCGCGCATCCAGGAATGCCTGGCGCATGACTTCAAAGTTGCCCATACGGGTGGAAGGAAGCTGGTTTCTGGTGCCGTAAACGCGCTTGGGATTTTCGCCGCTGGCAAACTTGATCGACTGCGGTGCTCCGGGAAACAGCATCTCATCGCGCCCCAGCCCGTACTTGTGCTTGATCACGATTGCCTGCCCGCCGATCATGTTGGCCGAACCATGCAGCAGCAATGAAGTCGTTACTCCTCCGGCCAGCGCGCGATAGATCGCCTTGTCGTTGTAGTCGAAAGCGTCCTTCATCATCATTTGCGGCGTGATCGGATTGGTGGCCTCGTTCACGTCATCGTCCAAAGCGATGTGGGAGTGCGAATCAATGATTCCCGGCATCACCCATTTGCCCGTGGCGTCAATCACGGTGGAATTGGCCGGCGCATTCACCGTTTTGCCGATAGCAGCAATTTTTCCGTTGTGGATGTAAATGCTGCCATTCTCGATCCTGCCGTGCGTAACCGTGAGCAGCGTAGCGCCTTTAATCACCACGTCATTGTGGAATACCGGCATTGCAGGCTGCGCTTCTTTATTAGGCGCCGGATTTTCCGAAGTGACAGTTGCTTTGGATTCGCTTCCGGGTGGAGCTTGCTCCGGACTTTGCGGATTCTGCGATGCCGGTGAAGGATGCTGCGGGTTCTGCTGCTGTGTGCTGGGCGGCTGCTGGCCAACCACAAATGTCGCCAACAGAAAGACCCATAGCAGCAGCATCACCCTTAATGAAGCCGAAGACGAAGAAGAGCGGCGCGCCATTGCTCAGAACTCCTCGATGTGCGGTGAGATAGGAACTCGCGATTCTATGGAAGCGAAAAGCAAATGGCAAACTGACTACACAACAAAAAGCCAGACACCTCGTGGCGTCTGGCCCTCTGGTTAGGCCGGGCTGTTCACTGCGGCTTTTCTGTGGTTACAGGTTGCGAAGGCACGCTCGCCGTTTCTGTGGACGCGATTTCCGGTTTGATCTTCATGGTTCCCAGAATCCGCTCCAGTTGGGTGAACATCGCCGTTGAGTCCACCTGTTTACTGTTGTCCTGGGGCTGCACCACGCCAAGCACCACTTCATAGCACAGGCCGGAGTCTTTGTCGGCTCCTGGCTCAAAGTGATGGTAGTAGCGCGCCTCAAGCTGGTCAGTCACGGTCTCCACCTTGGAGAATTCAGTCCCGCGCAGGCTGACTTTCTTGACTCCCGACTCATCGTCAGTATCAATCGGCGTCTGGTCACCGGCAGATTGCTCCGGCACAGCGAACGTCTGGCATTGGTCTGCGGTAAGCCCTTTGTTCACGTTCACGTTAAGAAACGGAACCGCTTCTCCGCGCGTCAGTTCCACTCCGGCAACGTTCACTCCCCCAGGCTGTACGAAGTTCATCGGCATGGCAGCCAGCTCTTCACTGCTCTCTTTGCCTTTTTCCGGCGTCAGCAGCTTGTACTTGCGCGGATAGCGGAATGAAACTCCATAGCCATCATCCTTAAAGGCCACGGTGCTGGGCCGCCTGACCTTGGCTTTCTTTTCCGTCTTGGCCTCGTTGGTTGGCGCTGGAGTTGGACTCGGCAGCACCGGCGCCGGCGCAATCTCACCTTGGCTGGGCTGGCTGTAAGCCACACTCGTGTTCTCTTTGTTCTGGTGCTTCGAGCACCCATCAAGGGCGAGCGCAAACACGATCGCCAACGTTGCTGATGCCACCATCGTCGCCGGAATGCTGATGCTGAAGATCCGGCGGAAGCCTCTCACTGCCTCACGCTTGTTTCGATTCTCTAAATTCATCTGGACCATTTCTCTCACCTCCGCTGCTCGTGCAGCGCCTGTGCAAAAAGCAGATGTTTGACCAACCCAGAAACTTCTGACCTCAAAGGACTTAAGTAAGTTGTGACTTTTCAAATCGTTGCCCGACAACAACGAGCGTGTGTGCTTTGACACGATCTTCCGCGTGCCGCCCCGATGGTTCACGGCTACAATGAGCGGCTGACGATGCCAGCCGCCAGGCAAATTTCGAGGACCTTCGATGCCGTTCTGGAGCGCACTGGCGACCGCCTGAACTGGACCATCATCCACATGCCGCTCAATGTCGCTAGAGTGTGGGGCGTGCGTGGGCAACTCAGGGTAAAAGGCGAGATCAACGGCTTTCCATTTCGCACATCGCTGTTCCCTACCGGCAGCGGCACCCACATCATGATGATCAACAAGAAAATGCAGGCGGGAGCAAAGGCCGCTCCTGGGGGCAAAGCGCATTTTCGTGTGGAGCCGGATACGGAAAAACGGGAGATCGAGCAGCCCATGGAGCTCGCCCGAGTAATGCGCCAATCCAAGCCGCTGCTCAAATTTTATGAAAGCCTGAGCTACTCCATGCGGCACGAAATCGCAAAATGGATCGCCGGCGCCAAGCACGTCGAAACCCGACAGCGGCGCGCCGATGAAATGGCGGAGCGCCTGATGCTGACCATGGAGGCCGAGCGCGAAGTGCCGCCGGTGCTTCAGTCGGCGCTGCGCCGCAATCCCCTGGCGCAAAGAGGCTGGGAGCTGATGCCGCGCGGACACAAGCGCCATCATCTGCTGGCCATCTTCTATTACAAAACTCCCGAAGCGCGCGATCGGCGCATCGCCAAAGCCATGACTGAGATGGTTCAATACGCGGAGAAGGACGCCGAAAGACCGAAGAAACGCGCTAAAGCCGCCGGCTAGCGTGAATTCCTCGATTGCACGCGCCTGCAAATCCGGCGACAATGGCTTCAAGCCATCATGCGAAAATTCATTCTTTCAGCCTTCATTCTGGCTCTTCCCGGATGTCTTTTTTCCCAAACCGGAGTCACCGATCCGGTTACGCTGAAAATCTGCGCCCAGGTGAAAGACACGCCGGTTCCGGCCAGCGACCGCCCGACACCAAACGAGGCGCAGCAACCGGCACCCTGCAACTCCCAGGAACTCTACTACGGCTTTGACAAGACGCCCGATCCAGTGGCGGCGCGCAAATGCGCGTATCTGGAGATGCAGCGCGGCGATCTGCCCCGGGCCTTCGCCGGCCCAACCATCCTCACCATGATCTATGCGAATGGCAAAGGCGTGACGCGCAACTACGATCTGGCTTTGAAGTTTGCCTGCCAAGCTCCCGGCGCCGCCGGCGATGTTGCTGGACGCGTCCGCCAGCTCGAGCGCTACAAACAAAGTAACTGGCAGGGAGACGGCTTCAGCATCTGCGAGCATTCTAGCGGTCGGGTTTTATATCGCGACTGCGCCATCCTGGACGAGCGCTTCGATCATCTCGATCGCGAAAAGAAGTTGAATGCGATAGCCGCTCAATGGAAGCCTGAGGCAAAAGAGCCTTTTCAGGAGTTGCGCCACGCCGCTGCGGCCTTCTTTCAGGTGGAAGCGGCAAAAGGCCTGGATTTGAGCGCCAGCTTTGAAATCCAGGAACGCGCTTTTCTGGAACGCCAGTTCCTTCAGGACCTTGATCAACTCGTCAGCGGCGACCTGCCTTCAGCGAAAGCCGCGGACGCAGCCAAAGCCGAAAAAGACATGCAGGCAGCCTATGACGCTGCGGTAGCGCATAAGCCCTCGCAATCGAGCACGGTGACTTCCGAGGGGATCAAAGAGTCGCAGCAGGAGTGGCTGCGTTATCGGCAGGCGTGGCTGAAGTTCGCGAACCGGGAATATCCTGCCGTAGCGCTCGAAAGCTGGAATGCCTGGCTCGACGGTCAACGTACCGAAATGCTGCAGAGGGCCCTCTACTAAGCCGCGAATTAAGCAAAAATAAGTGCGATTTTACTTGGCGCAGATAATTAGCCGTTTTAATGTGATTTCAATGAAACGGTAATCCCCCGCTTCTACACATATTAAATAGCAATCACTGAAAATCCCTTTCCGGGGAGGGCTGAACATGGAACTCTGCTACGTTGTCAGCGTAAGCACTTTAAGAGAGATTCTGGAACCTCTGGCCACCGCCGAGGCGCGCTACCGCATCGTCATCAGCGATGACTTCGTTACCGTAATTCACTATGGACCAATCGGACTCATCAAGCAGTCGGCGTTTCCCGTCGCCTACCGCATTCCCGATGTGCCCGAAGATGAAGGCACGCTCATGCTGATGGTTGCCACCGAGCGGAGCCGCGAAAAGAATCCTTTCTGGATGCCCGTAGAGAAACGGCTCCTGCACTCTTCCACTAACCTGCCGGCCTGATTACGGCAGTTCGCCGCACCGTTTTCGCTCTCGTTTTGCCGCTTCTCTAGCGGGCAATTCCCGCCTGCTCTCCCGACGCTTGTCCGTTGACTAAAGGATTACAATCTACTGCTATGGAAGCCGCCGTCCTGCGCCGATTGAAGAAAATCGCGGGAAATGACGCGGTCCTGGACCGCCCCGAAGAGCTCATGATGTATGAGTACGACGCGGGCGTGGACAAGAGCCGTCCCGGCGCCGTCGTATTCGCCCAGAACACGCGGCAGGTTTCCGAGATCATGCGCCTGGCCTGGGAAAAGAAGATTCCCGTGGTGCCGCGCGGCGCCGGCACCGGTTTGAGCGGCGGCGCTATCGCCAGAAGAGAAGCCATCGTGCTCTCGCTGGCGCGCATGAACAAGATCCTTGAAATTGATGTCGCGAACCAGCGCGCAGTGGTACAGCCCGGAGTCGTCAACCTCGAAGTCAGCAATGCGACGGCAAAGTACGGGTACTTCTACGCCCCCGATCCTTCCAGCCAGAAGGCCTGCACCATTGGCGGCAATGTCTCAGAAAACTCCGGCGGCCCGCACACGCTGGCCCTGGGAGTAACGGTCAATCACGTCACCGGACTTGAAGTTGTTCTGCCGGAAGGCCGAGTGATTCGGCTTGGCGGCAAAGCGCAGGATTCCACCGGCCTCGATCTCACCGGCTTCTTTGTCGGCTCGGAAGGCACCATGGGCGTGGTGACAGAAATCACCGTCAAGCTGACACGCCTGCCTGAACATGTGACCACGCTGCTTGGCATTTACAACACGGTTGAGGACGCGGCCAACACTGTAGTCGCGATTACGCAAAGCGGGATCACGCCTGCGGCGCTGGAAATGCTCGATGGCTGGATGGTGCGATGCGTGGAAGCCAACGTTCATGCCGGCTACCCGGAAGATGCCGCGGCGGTGCTGCTCATCGAACTGGAAGGCATGCGCGAAGCCGTCGAGGAGCAGGCGGAAGCCGTGAGCGCCGTGTGCATGCAGCAGAAAGCGCGCGAGGTGCGTCGCGCTCGCGACGAAAAACAGCGGCAACTGCTCTGGCTGGGACGCAAGACGGCGTTCGGCGCTGTCGGTCGAGTTTCACCTTCTTATTACACGCAGGATGGCGTCATCCCTCGCACTAAAGTTCCCTACACACTGGCTGAGATCGAGCGCATCAGCAAGCACTACGGCCTGATCATCGGCAACGTATTTCATGCGGGAGATGGAAACCTTCATCCGCTGATCCTGTTTGACGCGCGCGATCCGGTGCAGAAGGAAAACAGCAAGAAAGCCGCCAAGGAGATCATGGCGTGCTGCCTGAACTTTGGCGGCTCCATCACGGGCGAGCACGGCGTGGGCATGGAGAAGATGAACTTGATGCCCGCCATGTTCACTGAAGACGATCTCGAAATCATGGTGCGCCTGCGCAATGCTTTCAATCCGGAATCCATTCTCAACCCGCAGAAGATGATTCCGGACCTGCGATACTGCCGGGAAATAACAGGCCCGCTGCCCAAAGCCAAAGTCGAGCCCGCGCCGGGAGTTCGGGTATGAGCGCTCTGGCTGAAACCGGCTCACCTTCTCGCGAGTTGGCTGCGATTGTCGGCGAGCAGAATGTTGCCGCGAGCAATTCGTCCGTCTCCATCAACGGCATCTTTCCCGCTCTGACGGTTTCTCCCGGGTCGGCCGAAGAAGTTGCCGCTGTGCTGGCCTTCGCCAACAGTCGCGGCTTAGTGATCGCTCCGGCAGGCGGTTTCACCAAGCAGGATATTGGCGGCGTTCCCGAGCGGATTGACATCCTGCTGCGCACGGATCGCCTGGGCGGCATTCAGAAATATGATCCCGGGGATCTTACCGTCAGCGTCAGCGCCGGCATGCCGTTTGCCGAAGTGCAGCGCACGCTCGGAGAACATCATCAGTGGCTGCCCTACGACGCGGCCAATCTGGAGCGCGCGACTGTGGGCGGCTGCGTCGCCACGGCGGCTTCCGGCCCGCTGCGACATGCCTTTGGCGGCCTGCGCGATTTCTGCATCGGAGTACAGTTCGCCACCGCCGATGGCAAGCTCGGGAAAGGCGGCGGCATGGTGGTCAAGAACGTCGCTGGCTACGATCTGATGAAGCTCATGACCGGGAGCTACGGTACGCTCGCCGTGATTACCCGAGCTAATTTCAAAGTTTCCCCGCGTCCGCGACAGACGCGAACTTTCCTATGCACCTTCACGTCCTTGGACGAAGCGCTGAAATTCCGGGCAAAGATTCTGGCATCGCCATTGCAGCCGATTTGCCTGGAGATCCTCTCTCCGCGAACTCAGGAATACTTTAGCGATCCGCAGCCTGCTCGCGATCCCGATAAGTACGCGCCCGTCCATCCCGTGGCGCTTGCCTCCAAAATCTGGCAGATGGCATTGCGCGCGACCGGGAGCGACACCATTCTTGCGCGTTACAAGCGTGAGTTAGGCGCTGATGTTTCACGCGAACTCGATGGGGCGGATGAAGACCTCTTCTGGCGCTGGGTTTCGCAGTTCGAGTACACCGTTCTGGCGCGACATCAGAATGCGATGGTGATTTACACGCATCTGCCGATCAGCGGCGTCGAATCGGCGGTGCAGGCGGCGGAACGCATCGCCGGCGACTACAACTTTATTCCCGCGGTGCTGGGGCGGGCCGCCACGGGCAATCTTGTTGCAGCGTTTATGCCGCTTTCTGTCGATCCGCCGTCGGCCATGCAGTACGCCAACTGTGTTTCGGCGTTTCGCGGAATGCTGCCGCCGGGCTCGTCCGCGGAAGTAGCGCATTGCCCGAAAGAAGCCAAGCCACACTTCGCCGTATGGGGCACCACGCCAACCGACATCACCATGATGCGCGCGGTCAAGAAGGCCATTGATCCCAACAACATCCTGAACCGAGGCAGATTCATTGTCTAGCGCCGGCACATTCGAGCCGCACGTCCATATCCCGGAGCTCAAGCCGGTGACGCCGGACGACCGTCCCACCTGGGAACTGCTCTCCACTTGCGTGCATTGCGGACTGTGCCTGAACCACTGTCCCACTTACAAAACGCTGGGAATGGAAATGGATTCGCCGCGCGGCCGCATCTACCAGATCCTTCAAGTGAACGAAGGACAGCTTGAGATGGGCGAGGCGTTCGTCACCCACATTGACCGCTGCCTTGGCTGTGTTGCTTGCGAGATTGCCTGTCCTTCCGGTGTGAAATATGGGCGCATCGTTGAGCGAGCGCGTTCGCAGATCGAACAGAAGTATCCACGACCCTGGCTCCAGAAGAAGCTTCGCGACCTGTTCTACCGCCGCGTGATCCCCAACTTCGGTACGCTGAGCTTCGTCGCTCGCCTAACCCGTTTTTATCAGCGTTCCGGTTTGCAAACGTTTGCACGAAAAATCGGGATTACAAGATTGCTGGGCATGAGCAACGTAGAAGCGCTTGCGCCACAAATCGATTCCGAGTTTTTCTTTTCCGAGATTGGCAAAACGTTTCCGGCAATTGGAGAGCGCCGCGGCAAAGTGGCTTTTCTGGCAGGCTGCATCAACAACGTTGCCTTTTCTCATCTCAATCGCGCCACCATCAACGTGCTCACGCGGAATGGCATTGAAGTTCAGGTCCCCGCAGGCCAGGGCTGTTGCGGCGCGCTGCACGCTCACGCCGGTTATCGCAAAGAAGCCCGCGATCTGGCGCGCAACAACATCAAGGTATTTCTGAGCGGCGATTACGATGCGATTGTGACCAATGCAGCCGGATGCGGTTCCAATATGAAGGAGTATCACGACCTGCTGGAGCACGATCCCGAGTATCTGGAGCGGGCGCGCCAGTTCGCCGCGAAAACGAAAGACGTAACTGAATATCTGGCAAGCATCGGCGTACGCGCTCCCAAGAAGAAGCTCAACCGGAAAGTGGCCTATCAGGATCCCTGCCATCTGGCCAATGCGCAGCGCATCAAGTCACAACCTCGCGAACTGCTCACTGCCATCGGTTGCGAGCTTGTGGAATTACCACATCAGGACCAGTGCTGCGGCAGCGCCGGAGTTTACAACGTCTCACAGAACGAGCTTTCCATGAAGATTCTCGACGCCAAGATGGACGACGTGCAGTCCGTCACTTCCGAAATCATTGCCACCGGAAACGTGGGCTGCATGATCCAGCTTCGTGCCGGAATGCAGCAACGCGGCCTGAATACTCCAGTCCGGCATGTCATGGAGTTGATGGAAGAAGCTTACTCGTAACCAGCGAGAACAATCACCGCAAAGAACGCAAAGCAACAAAATGCTCATTATATTTTCTTCGCGCTCTTTGCGAACTTTGCGGTAAGTAATTCTAAGCTGCAACTCGCGGCCGCAGTGCTTCCTGGAGTGCCCGCTCTAATTCATCGACGTTCGCGATCGGCGGCCGGCAAGCAAACTCGCTGCACAGCACGGCCACAGTTTTACCTTCCTTGATCGCGGGCAGCTTGGGAATCGTTTGCGCCAGAACGGGCGGAAGCATCTGCGGAACCAACTCTCCTTGCGGTAAATGCAGCACGGACTTGTGGAACGATAGGGGACGAACCGCCGCAGCTTTCAGACGCTCAGCCAGTTCATCACTGCCCGCGATGACAACTTGCGTGTGTGGGCGCAAGAACATATCGAGGGCGATGCCATAGGTTGAGGCAAACATGCCGTACTGCTCGGCAATACCGGCAAAGCTCTGCAACGCTTCCTCCGCCAGTTCGAGATACTTTGCTTCGTTACTGTAAGCATGCAGCCGGATCAATGCGATGACTGCTGCGGGATTGCCGGCTGGAGTCGGCGAATCCTGGAGCGGCTTGCGGCGAGCGGCGAGTGCGCCCAGTCGGATGCCATCGCCAACATCTGGTCCTGTCGGAATGTCGAAGAATCCGCCTTCATTCCCGTCGTGAAAGCGCGCGATCATCACCTCGGCAATCTTGTGAGCAAATTCGTAATAAGTAAGATCGGCGCTGCTTTCGTAAGCATCGAGGCACGCAATGGCAGTCAAGGCATAATCCTCAAGCGCGCCGGGAACTTGCCGTCTGGCGGCTTGCGGGTCGGAATACGCGACCACATGCTGCATGCCCGAGCGTTCGTTCCAGGCTGAGGAGAGAATGCGGTCGAGGGAACGCAACGCGAAATGTTGTGCGGCTTCCAGGTTCAGCACCTGTGCAGCCTTGAGATAGGCGGAGATGCAGAGCGCATTCCAGCTCACATAAACCGTTTTGTCCACGAACGGCGTCGGACGCTTCAGCCGCTCCGCGTACAGCTTCTCTTTCGCTGACTGCAGCAGCGACTCAACTTCCGATTCCGACTTCTTGACGCGCTGAGCAATCTCGCCTATGCCGGTTCGGATATAGAGCACGTTCTTCTTCGGATTGTGGTGCATTTCGCCCGTTTCCCCGATGTCATAGCGCAGCATGGCAACCTGCAACTCGTCATCGGTGAGGACGGCTTCGGCTTCGTCCAGCGTCCAGGTGAAATAGTCGCCGTCGTCGTCGAGCGAAATATCGGCATCTTGCGAAGCGTAAAATCCGCCGCGCTCCTGGTCCGTGAGCCACTCGTCCATCCAGCGGATGATGTCGCGTGCGACATAGCCGAAAAACTTATTGCTCGTGAGCTGAAAACCATGAACGTAATTCTTGAGCAGTTCCGAGTTGTCATACGACATCTTTTCGAAATGCGGTACCACCCAGTGCTCGTCGACGGAATACCGATGGAAGCCGCCGGCAAGCTGGTCATAGACGCCGCCCTGAGCCATTTTTTCCAGCGTGGTGCTCACCACGTGCAACAGTTGCGGATCGCCGGTTTCCGCGGCCCGTTGCGCCAGCAGGTCGAGCGCGCTGGGATGCGGAAACTTTGGCGCCGAACCGAACCCGCCGTGCTCAGCGTCGAACATCTTCACCGCCGAAGACGCGATGCTATCAACCAGTTCCGGACGCAGCGAACCGGACTTCCCGGAGAAACCCTCTGACTGGTCAATCACTGCCATAATGCTGTTCGCCGACTCCAGCACTTCTGAGTTCTTCTCGCGATAGGCTTGTGCCAGCGTCAGCAGCACGCGGCGAAAACTGGGGCGACCGTAGGAATCCTGCGGCGGGAAATACGTCCCCGCATAAAACGGCTTGCCGTCAGGCGTGAGAAATGCAGTAAGCGGCCAACCACCTTGCCCGCTGATGGCCTGTACTGCGGATTGATAGCGGCTGTCAACATCCGGCCGCTCATCGCGATCCACCTTGATTGCGACGAAATTGTCGTTGACGATCTGCGCCAACTCGGAGTCTTCATACGATTCGCGATCCATCACGTGGCACCAGTGGCACCACACCGCGCCGATGTCCAGCAGGATCGGCTTGCTCTCCTGCTTTGCCTTCTCGAACGGCTCCGGCCCCCACTCGTGCCACTGAATTGGCTGGTGCATGGCGGAACGCAGGTAAGAAGAGGAAGCGTGCGCAAGCGAGTTGGAACCGCTACGGGTCATCCCGATAGTCTACAGCCGCCTGAAGTTCTCAATGCGTCATCTTCGCCGGCTCGTTTTTCGTGTCCGGAATCACCGGCTTGCCTTCGTGCTTGCGTTTCAAAGTCCACCAAAGAGCAGCGATGCCGCCGGCTACGGCAAGTCCGATCACGACCCAGAGCAGCGGTTTGTAGTACTCGTGGAAGAAGCCAAAGATCTGCTTGCCGTAAGTGGAACCTAGGTAGGCCAGTGCTCCATAACGAATGCCACGCGCCATGCCAACGGAAAGCAAGAACTTCTTTCGCGGATATTTCAGAGCTCCGGCGGCGATCAAAAAAGGCGAATAGGGGACCGGAGGTGGCAGCAGAGCTGGGATAAAGAGAGTCCAAGAACCGTGGCGCTCAAAACGCTTGTAGATTTTCTGAGCCTTGTCACTGGGAATCTTTTTTTCCAGCGCTTCTTTGCCCCCTTCATGGCCGAGAGCATATGCCAGATACCCGCCCACCAGGCTGCCGATGGTCGCCATAGCGGCGTAATAGGGCCACCAATCGCGCTGGTGAGCTGAAAGAACAATGGTGAGCGCGTCCATGCTGCCAGGCAGAGGGATCGGCGAGTTGTCCACCAGCCCCAGCAGGATCAGGCCAATGCCGCCCAGGCGCTCCAGCCAGCTCCACATGCTGAGAAATAACGTGAACGGCAGCATCTGGCTTTATTGGATGCGGGAACTTCATCCTCAGCCTGAAATATGGGCAGAGAGTTCTTATGGTCGCTTTCCGCTACAGCCGCGTCGTCAGCCGCCATGTTTCAAAGAACTCAAGCTCAGGCGGATACGGCAGAGCACCGCATTCGGCGGCATAACGGTAGAACAGCCGCAGACCTTCGAGGTTCTCGGAGTCGAGCGCGTAATCAATGTTCTGCGTCAGGTATTCGCGAATCAGAGCTTCCGGCAATCCCAACTTGCTGGTCCAGGCGGAGGCGATCTCAGGAATATGGCGAACGCCGTTGTCGCGCGATTCCTGAAATACGCGCGCGATATTCAGATCAGGAACCGCAGTAAGAGCGGCCTTGCGCACAGCCCAGAAGGCAAATACAAAGGGCCGGCCGGTCCAATGCCGCCACCGCTCCGCAAGATCATAGACGTACAAACCTGTGGTCTTCGCCAGCAGTGCGGGATCGCCGATCAAGAGTCCGGCATCATGCCATTGCAGCATGGTTTCAAGGTGCGGAGTCTGGCGGCTGAATCCCGGATCGATGCCGACAAATTTTCGTAGAAAGATCTCGACGAGCGCGGCGGAGGTGCGGGAAGAATCATCCACGGCAACATTGCGAATCTTTTCCAGTGGCACTTTGCTGATGAGCAGAATGGAGCGGACCGCGTTTTTCGATGCGATGGCGACGTCCGGAACGATGACGAGATCGGGAATTGTGGTGTAGGCGGCAGCGGGAATAATGCCGATGTCTGCCGCTCCGGACTTGAGATCGTCGGCGCAGCGCGAAGGCACGGTATAACTCAGATCGTAATCTTCGCGCAGCCCAGCCGCAGTTCCCTCCTGCTCAAAATCCCACATCAACGGCGCAGTGTTCAGGAAGCTGATAGCGGAGACGCGCAGGCGGGCCATATGGGAATTGTAGCAAGCGAGAAGCGCCATGCATTGACATGTCTTTCCCAATCCGTGTACAGTCCCGGCAGTTTGGTGACATCCACTCTTTTATGGCCTCCGCGACCACGGGAACTTCAAACAATATCTACTGGCTTGCTCTTTCGCTAACACCCGGCCTCGGTCCAACGCGCGGACGCAAGCTGGTGGAGCACTTCGGATCGGTGCAGGAGATCTTTCACGCTTCGCTGACCGAACTTGAGGCTCTGAACCTGCAGGCGCAATCGGCGCAGCATATTGCGCTGGGGAAATCGCTGGAACTCGCGCATGAAGAGTACGCCAAAGCCACGGCAGAGAAAATTGAGATCCTGTGCGCCGGCGATCCTCGCTGGCCGGCTCGGCTGAGCGAAATCTATGATCCTCCTCTGGTGCTCTACATTCGCGGAGCATGCGAGGCGCTGAGCAGGCCGGGAATCGCGGTGGTGGGAACGCGCCATCCCACTCCCTACGGCATCGGCATGGCAGAGCGGCTCTCCTGTGACCTGGCGGCGCGAGGAATGGTGATCTTCAGCGGCCTAGCGCGAGGCGTGGACGCAGCGGCGCATCGCGGCGCTATCAAATCCAAAGGCCAGACCGTCGCGGTGTTCGGAACCGGCGTTGATGTGATTTATCCGCGCGAAAACAAGAAGATCGTCGATGGAATCCTGGACTGCGGCGGAGCTCTCATCAGCGAATTTACCCTGGCCAGCTTCGCGGCGCCGCAGAATTTTCCCATTCGTAACCGCATCATCAGCGGGCTCTCGCTGGGTGTTTTGGTGGTGGAAGCGGGCGAGTACAGCGGGACACGCATCACAGCCCGTTGCGCGCTGGAGCAGAGCCGTGAGCTATTTGCGGTGCCGGGAAATGTGACCTCGCGGAACTCCTGGGGCCCTAATACCTTGATCAAGCAGGGCGCCAAACTCACGGCAACCTGGGAAGATGTCTGGGAAGAGCTTCCGGCGGACATCAAGAACCAGCTTGAATCCGAACGCCCGGCTGCTGCATCAGAGGAAAAGCCCCAGACAGCCAGCCTCTTCAGCGGCGATGGCCAGCTTTCTCCCCGCGAGCGCAAGCTGCTTACGGTATTGCGGCCGGACGAATCCATGCACATTGACGTGCTCATTGAGCGCGTGGAAAAGGAAATGTCTTCATCGGAGGTGTTTGCGGCTCTGTTTGAGCTGGAATTGAACGGGAAGATCAAACAGTTGCCGGGAAAGAATTTTGTGAGGAGTTTCTGAAGAGTAGTTAGTATTTAGTAATTAGTACTTAGCGATCGGAGCGTTGAATGCGAAATTATCGGGACTTGCAGGTTTGGAACAAGGCACACGCGCTCACGTTGAACCTGTACCGGCTTTCGCGTACCTTCCCCAAACAAGAGACGTACGGTCTCACGAGCCAACTCCGTCGCGCGGCAGTTTCCATAGGAGCAAATCTCGCTGAGGGATGTGGCCGCAGGACCAGCGGCGAGTTAGCACGCTTCGTCCGGATCGCAATGGGATCAGCCAGCGAACTGGATTATCATTTGCTGCTCTGCTGTGATCTGGGACTACTGAAACGTGAGGAATTCAATCGCACATCGCGAGAACTGACTGAAGTGCGAAAGATGCTCACGTCATTTCTGGCCCGGATCGAAGCTCAAGCGCAAGAGAAATCGTCGGCAGCAAGAGCATGAGGTTGCTAAGTACTAAATACTAATTACTAAATACTCATGAACTCGGGTGTTTGTGGCTCGAGGCAGTTCATGTTACCAATATCTCAACGGATAAAGCTTTGCAAAAAAATCTCGTCATCGTCGAATCGCCGGCCAAGGCGAAAACCATTAATAAGTATCTCGGCAAGGACTACGAAGTCGAGGCCTCGCTGGGCCACATCAAAGATCTGCCCAAGAGCAAGCTGGGTGTGGACATTGAGGGCGATTTCTCCACCGAGTACGACGTCATCCCTGGTAAAGAAAAAGTTGTCGCCAAGCTGAAGAAGCTGGCGAAGAATGCGTCTGCGATCTATCTGGCGCCCGACCCGGACCGCGAAGGCGAGGCCATTGCCGCGCATCTTGCCGAAGAACTGACGGACGGCGGAAAGCGCAAGAAGAACGGCACGCCGGTACATCGCGTCACCTTCAACGAGATCACCAAAAAGGCGGTGCAGGAAGCCTTCCAGCATCCGCGCGAGATCGACCAGAACCTGGTGGACGCGCAGCAGACGCGGGGCGTGCTCGACCGCATTGTCGGCTACCAGGTCTCGCCGCTGCTGTGGGACAAGGTCCGCCTCGGGCTCTCCGCCGGCCGCGTGCAAACCGTTGCTCTGCGCCTGATCGTGGAGCGCGAGCGCGAGATCAAAGCATTCGAGCAGAAAGAATACTGGACCATCGACGCGCACTTGGCCACAGGCAAGCCGCCGGCCTTCGATGCTCGCTTTATCGGGCGCGGTGACGAGAAGACCGAAGTCCCGAACGAAGAGGAATCCAAGAAGATTGTTGCGGCGCTGGAGCAGGCGCAATGGTCCGTCCGTAACATTGAGAAGAAAGAACGCCGCCGCAGCCCCGCGCCGCCTTTCACCACCAGCAAGCTTCAGCAGGACGGGTCACGCAAGCTGCGTTTCAGCGTGAAGCGCGTGATGATGATCGCGCAGCGGCTCTATGAAGGAATCG
>DATEGH010000237.1:0-11355 GCA_035280185.1 Terriglobales bacterium | reverse complement strand
GCGCGGCGGGACGGTATACGTCCACCGAGACCAGCATGGGCCGATGCCCGCCTTTTTTGAGCCACGCGGCGAGCTTGCCTGACGTGGTCGTCTTACCGGAACCCTGAAGGCCGGCCATTAGGATGACGGTGGGCGGCTGGGAGGCAAACTTCAGCTTGGCCGTATCTTTTCCCAGGATCTCGACCAGCTCGTCATGCACGATCTTGATGACCTGCTGCGCCGGCGAGAGTGCAGTCATTACTTCCTGGCCCACGGCTTTCGCCCCGACCTGATCAACGAATTGCTTGACGACTTTGAAATTGACGTCGGCTTCCAGCAGCGCCATGCGGATTTCTTTCAGCGCTTCCTGGATGTTCTCTTCCGTCAGCGTTCCCTGTCCACGCAGGTTCTTGAACGCCCGTTGCAGTTTTTCCTGAAGGTTTTCAAACATGATGTTGAGAGGATCTTTCGCGCCAGCGGTTCATCGCGGCGAGTTGCTCTGCCTCTAGTTTACCAGCCGCTCCCGGCGCGTCTTCCACCCCCAGGTAGTTCAGGAAGGCCCGCACCAGTTCGTGCCTGAGCGCCTGGTCGTCTGAGGGAAGATGGAAGCCTTTCCAGGCGCTCGCATCGCTGAATCGCACCACCAGTTCAAGTACCGTGCTGGCCACCATCATCAAGCCCGTAGCTACCGCGGATCGAGGATCAGGATGCTTGATCCTGTCCGAGTGCGTAAGGAAAAGGTCGACCAAATGCTCGTACGCCTGGATCTCTAGGCGCGTGGCCTTACGCCAGAACGGTGTCTGCCGTTTCCCTTGTACGAACTGGCGCATGGCTCTTATCAGGGGAGCACGGGAGCGGTAGGAAATCACGATACTGTTAATGACCTGATCGGCAAAGACGCGCAGCGGAATCTCTCGCGCCATCTCTGGAGTGAGTGTGCGGGAAGCCTTGCTCTGCTGTTCGAGCAGGCCGAGCAGCGCGGTTTCCAACAGCGCATCTTTGTCGCGAAAACGGCGATAGACCGAGCCTGGCGTTAGCCCGGCGTGCGATGCAATGCGGGGAATCGTAGCGCCTTCTACCCCGTGCTGCCCCAGGACCTCCCTGGCCGCTCTTAAGAGCTTTTGCAGCGACTCGCGGCTGCGCTCCTGCTGCGGTTCAAGGCTGCTGTTCTTTTTAACAGTGTGCTTCTTTGCCATGCTAAAAATTTTACTTGACACTTATGTAAATGTGAATTTACATTTACATTTAATGAAAGGAGAAAGACCATGGCCACCAGTGTTGCCCTTGATCAGTCATTGCCGCCGAAACCGGCGCATCCCCTGCGGGACCCAATGTTCCGCAAGTGGTGGATCGGCGCGTCAATTTCTCTCGTGGGCGACCAGTTCTATCTGGTGGCGCTGCCGTGGGTAATCCTCCAACTGACCGGCTCAGCGGTGGCGATGGGGACCATTATGATGCTGGCGGCTGTGCCGCGCGCAGTTCTTATGCTGCTGGGCGGGGCCGTGAGCGATCGCTTCTCGCCGCGCAGGATCATGATGACGACGGCCTCGGCACGCACGTTATTCGTGGCTGCCATCGGCGTGCTGCTCTGGTTGCACCAGCTCCAGCTCTGGCATCTGTACCTGCTGGCTTTTGCTTTCGGTACTGCTGACGCATTCGGCGCGCCGGCTGCTTCAACCTTTCTTCCGTTTCTGGTGAAGAAGGAACAGTTGCTGGCCGCGAACTCTGTCTTTCAGAGCACGGCACAAATCACGACCATCGCGACGCCGGGGCCGGCGGGACTTGTCATCAAGGCATTTGGAGCAGTGTGGGCGTTCCTACTGGACGCGGTGAGTTTCCTGTTCATTATCGGCGCGCTATGGCAGCTTCCTGATCCGCCGCAGGCAACTGGGCCGGTGAAGAAGCCGCCGGTTTGGTGCTCCATTGTTGAGGGCATTGGCCACGTCTATGGCGACGTGCCCTTGCGTTCATTGATGACCTTGGTCGCGGTCATCAACTTCTGCCTGGCCGGCCCGATGACGGTGGGACTCGCATATCTGGCAAAGCAAAAGTTTGGCTCGCCTGCAGCTTATGGCGTCCTCATCTCATCCATCGCAGCCGGCGGTTTGGCTGGGGCTCTGCTTGCCGGAGTGTGGAAGCCTCGTCGGCGCGGAGTTCTGATGCTGTGCGTGGCTACTGTGCTGGCGCTCGGTCTCGGCTCCATAGGACTGCTGCACGGATTGTGGCAGATCTCCTGCGCGCTGGTTGTGATGGGCATCTCCGCCGGCGTGACGAATATCCAGATTATTTCCTGGGTCCAGAAAAGAGTTGAGCAGTCAGTGCGCGGGCGAGTGATGAGCGTGCTGATGTTTCTATCTCTTGGGCTGATGCCGGTCTCGCTGGCGGTTGCCGGTGTGCTTGCGCAATGGAGTCTGAAAGGGCTGTTCTTGTTGGGCGCGGGGGCGTTGCTGGTGGTGACGGGGGCGGGAGCAATGCAAAAGACGGTTCGTGAAATCGAATGATCCTGCTGCGAGATACAAAACCTTACGCCTGGTGACACGGATTAAACTGATCCACGCGGATTGAAGGCATATACTGGCGGCAGGAGGGCCCATGCCTGATTCGCGGCACACCGCTGTCTCCGACGCGTCCCCCTGCTGGCCTGCCCTGCCCCTTGCGGCCTGGACAGACACCCGCGACACGCTGCACATGCTCACGCAGATCGTAGGCAAAGTTCGCCTGGAGCTTACTCCCAAAGTGAATCATTGGTGGAATGTCACGCTGCACGTGAGCGCCCGCGGACTGACCACCGGCATGATTCCTTACGGCGCCCGCGTTTTTGAGATGGAGTTCGATTTTGTCGAGCACAAGCTTGCCATCCGTTCCAGCGAACCGCAGACGCGCGCCATTGCCCTGAAGGCACGACCGGTGGCGGACTTCTACCGCGAGTTCACCTCAGCGCTGCACTCGCTCGGCATCGATGTTTCCATCTGGAAGATGCCGGTGGAAGTGGCGGACGCCATCCCCTTCGATCAGGACACGGTTCACCGCGCGTACGATCCTGAATATGCGCGGCGCTTCTGGCGCGTGCTGGCCTCGGTGGATGAAGTGTTCAAAGTTTTCCGCTCGCGTTTTGTCGGCAAGTCGAGCCCTCCGCAGTTTTTCTGGGGCAGCTTCGATCACGCGGTCACGCGCTTTTCCGGACGCAAAGCCCCGCCCCGCAACGAGGCCGATCCGGTTCTGCGGCGCATCATGCAGGAGGCGTATTCGCATGAGGTGATCAGCGCAGGCTGGTGGCCCGGAGGCGGAGAAGTGAAAGACGCGGCATTCTACTGCTATGCCGCGCCGCAGCCGCAGGGGTTCGAAAAGCAGGCGGTGCGGCCGCCGGAAGCCCTCTATCACTCCGGCCTTGGCGAATATGTATTGATGTACGACGAGGTGCGCAGATCCCAATCGCCGACCGTAACGCTGCTGGATTTTCTTGAGAGCACATACCAAGCCGGCGCAAACGCCGGCAATTGGGACCGTGCGGCCCTGGAACGCGAGCCGCAGCCGGCGGCAGGCGCAGCATAATAAGGAGATTCTCTAAATGGCAAATCGTTGCATTCATCTCGGCCATCCGAAAATCACTCACACCAACACGCACGTTTGTGAAGACTGCATTAAAACAGGCGATTCCTGGGTCCATCTGCGGCTGTGCATGGAGTGCGGGCACGTCGGCTGCTGTGATTCGTCAAAGAACAAGCACGCGACGAAACACTTTCATAGCAGCAAACATCCGGTGATCCGCTCGATTGAGCCCGCAGAGTCGTGGACTTGGTGCTACGTGGATGAAGTGATGGGCCAGTTGAGCCAGGCGTCGTGAGCTGGCTTAGTCGCGAATTGTTGATTCGCGAGTCAGGGGAGCATCGGTGAGATCGGGATGAAGCTTGCCGTTCGTCCTCTCTCCTACCGCATCGCTGATAAATTCGGTGCGGCTCACGTGGATGACCTTTCCTTCCGCAGGGGCGAACTGCGAGGCCAGCCTGATGGCGTTGTCAACGCGTGTACGCAATAGCACTGATTGCGCAGCAAGAACCCGCGTGCGCTCCCGCAACAGAGCTACGCGCTCGCTCATAATCTTGAAGCGGCGCTTGAATTCTGCTTTGCGTTCGGTTTCGTGATTGGGAGCGCGATGTAGCCACCGGTCCAGATCAGTCTTCAAAGCAATGACAGCGCTGCGGTCCTTGCCGCGAGGCCGCCGGACCGGCAAACCCAACTCCTGCTCCCATCGCTGCACGGTCCTCACGCCGCGCCCCAGATAGGCGGCAACTTCCTTCCAGGAATTGAGCACTTCAGAGTTCATCACCAGCTTGGATGCAAAGCTTCTGATCCGGCAGTGTTAATTGTATGCCTATTTCTGCCGTTGCGACCGGAATGCTCTGTTTACAGGGCATTTTGAGATTAGGAAATTCATCCAGCTATTTTGCTCCCAGGCATCAAAACCGGTATATCATCCAGAAGCACTGTCCATGGGGTGAAGAAGCTCAAACCGAAGAAGACCTCCCGCATCCTGCAACTGGCGGCTGATGAGCGGTATTCTAATGCCGAGCGGAGCGTCGCCCGTTCGACCTCGGTTGTGCACATTGCCACCAAGTTGGTGGAGAGGTCACGGGAAATCATCAAAGCGAGCGGTCACAGCCACCAGGGCAGCAACAATGAGCACCCATCCGGGACGCCAATAGAACGCGCGCGCGAACTCGTAAGACAATCCCGAGAGCTGGTGGCACAGAGCCGGAAACGCCGCGCTTAGCTCTGCTTCAGCAACTTCCCTCTACGGCATCAGCTACGCCTCCTCTGGCATCCTACCTTTCCCAGAGGGTATGGTTCCAAATGGCAGAGCGCAATATCATTGTCATCGGCTGCTCCGTAGGCGGAGTTGAGGCCTTGCAAGAAATTGTGCGGGGGCTGCCAAAGAATTTTCCTGCCACTGTATTTGTGGCGATGCATCTTGCGCCGCAGAGCACCAGCGTGCTGCCCAAAATCCTGGAGCGTGCGGGCCCGCTGCCTGCGCACCACCCGAGCGATGGCGAGCCAATTCGCACAGGTCACATTTATGTGGCGCCTCCAGACCAGCATTTGCTGATCGAACGGGACCGCATACATTTGACCAGCGGGCCAAAGGAAAATCGTCATCGACCGGCCATTGATCCGCTTTTCCGAACCGCCGCGCGCTGGTACGGAGCAAGGGTCATTGGCGTGATCCTGACCGGTTCTCTTGACGACGGCACTGCCGGGCTTCTCGCCGTCAAGAAGCGCGGCGGCATCGCCATTGTTGAAGACCCTGATAGTGCCTTCTGCGGCGACATGCCGCGCAACGCGATGGAAACCGCGCATGCCGACTACGTGGAGCCGCTGGATCGCATCCCGGAGTTGTTGGCCGAGTTGGTTCCTCAGCCGGTGATAGGCAATGGCGCGCCGAAGGGATCGCAGATCGACAAAGAAAGCAAATTTGCGGAGGCTGATATGAGCGCGGTTGAGGATGAAAACCGCCCCGGAACTCCTTCCCAGTTTGCCTGCCCGGAATGTGGCGGAGTGCTGTGGGAAATGAATGAAGAGAAAATGCTGCGTTTTCGCTGCCGCGTAGGCCATGCCTATACGGCCAACAACCTTCACGTCGAGCAGACCGAGGCAGTGGAGAGCGCGCTCTGGGCGGCCATGCGGGCGCTGGAAGAAGGCGCCTCCCTGGCCAAGCGCATGGCGGAAAACGCGGAAAAGAACCGGCATGTGGGATTGGCCTCGCGCTTCCGCGAGCGCGAAAAGAACAAGATGGAACAGGCTGAGATATTGCGCAACGTGATCCTGCAGGCCATTGAGCCGCCAGTGGAACAGCCCACAGGAGCCTAGAAGAATCGCCATGATCGCCGACATCGCCGAGATCGGATGAATCGGGACATGCGGCGTGTCTGCCCAGCAATTGCCAGAAATGCCAAGATTGCCCAAAAAATCCAAATTGAAAATCGTTAAACAACATAGCTGAGCGAACAGCACTGATCAAGGATTGTTGATTCGTGACTGTATCCCCGTTTGAACGGTCAGGTTTTCAATTTTCAATCTCTGGCAATTTCTCGCTTAGCCCTCTCATCAAGTATGCTTTATGCACTCTCATGCCCCGCGCTCCCAGCAAACGTCCGCTGGCGAATCGCGCTGCCTACTCCGCGCGCCGCTACGACGTTGTAGCCATGGGCGCTTCCGCCGGAGGGCTGAACGCCCTCACGAAAGTGCTGCAATCCCTACCCGCCGATTTTCCCAGCAGCATGGTGGTGGTGCAGCATCTGGCTCCGGGGTACAAAAGCTGGATCGCTCACCTGCTCAGCCGCACCACGAAGTTGAAAGTAAAGCAGGCGGAGCACGGAGAAATCATGATGCCGGGGACGGTATACGTGGCGCCTCCGGACGAGCATCTGCTCGTGGGCCCGGGCAAGGTCCAACTGGCGCATTCACAGTTGGTGCACTTCTCACGGCCGTCCATTGACCTGCTGTTTGAATCCGTGGCCGGCACCTACGGCTCGCGGTCGATTGGGGTGGTGCTAAGCGGCTCGGGCAAGGACGGCGCATCCGGAATTCGGGCCATCAAAGAAGCGGGAGGGATTACTCTGGCCCAGTCGCCTGACACGGCGGAGTTTCGCCATCTGCCGGAAGCGGTCATCGAAACCGGCTGCGTTGACTTTGTGTTGCCGTTGGAGAAAATGGGAGCAACACTCGCCGAACTCTGTTCCGTAAAATGAGAATTCATGGCCGATGAACAAAGCCTGAACGACCTGGTACAAGCCTTAGCGGAGGAACGTGGCCTTGACCTTCGCGGGTACAAGCATACCAGTCTGGAACGGCGCGTCCGTCGCCGTATGCAGCAGCTCGGCGTGGAATCCTTTACCAACTATCTGGAATACGTCCGCAACACTCCCGGCGAACCCGGTGACCTGCTCAATACGGTCCTGATCAACGTGACCCGGTTCTTCCGCGACCCGCACGCCTGGGACGCGCTTGCTCGCGACGTTCTTCCGGTACTGTTCCGGAACAAACTTCCCGGCACAAGCTTTCGGGTCTGGTGCGCCGGGTGCGCGACCGGAGAAGAAGCTTATTCGGTGGCCATTCTGCTGTTCGAACTGCTGGGTTCTCGCATCAGAGAATTCGAGATTAAAATCTATGCCACTGATAACGATGAGCACGCGCTTTCCGTGGCTAGGCGTGCAGAATATCGTCCTGAAGCGCTGCGTGGCGTGCGCCCGGAGATCAAGGCCCGTTATTTCACCGGCGAGAAAATCCTGCGGGTGGTGCGCGAGGTGCGCCGGTTGGTGATTTTTGGCAGAAGCAATATACTCTCAGACGCTCCGATTTCGCATGTGGACCTGCTGGTTTGCCGCAATCTGCTCATTTATTTCGACCCGCCGGCGCAGGCCTACATTATGGCGCGGTTTCGCTACGCGCTGAATGAGGGCGGGGTGCTGTTCCTGGGAAAATCAGAATCGCAGTTGAAGCGTAACTCTGATTTTGCTCCTATTAACGCGCGCTGGAGGATTTTCCAGCGCCGCCTTAAGTCCGACGGTCCTGAGTGGCCTGAAAGCTTAAAGGAGAGCGCCATGGCGCCGGAAACCGAAGAGAAACGCCAGGAACTTGAGCGCCTGAAGCTATTCTACGACACGATTTTGGACACGCTGGAGCCCGGCGTTCTGGTCCTTAATTCGGGCGATGTCGTAATTACCGACAACGATAAGATCTTGAAGCTTTGGGGCCTCTCCTCCGGACTCGCAGGACGCAAACTTCAGGAAACGGAACTTTGGCAGCGCTGCCCTGATCTTCAGCAGTATCTTCAAGAAAGCCGCCAGTCAGCTCCTCGGACCATCCGCTTTGAATGCAATGCGCCATCCTCTACCGTGATCACCGTTACGATTCGCCCGATCATCTCGCAATCCGGCTCGGGCCAGGTAGGAACGCTGGTTTACATGGAAAACGTGACTTCACGCGTCACTCTGCAGAACACGATCGAAGAACTGGAAACCACAGCGGAAGAGCTTCAATCTACCAACGAAGAACTGGAGACCACGAACGAAGAACTCCAGTCCACCAACGAAGAGCTCGAGACCACGAATGAAGAGCTTCAGTCCACGAACGAGGAACTCGAAACAACGAATGAAGAGTTGCAGTCGCTGAACGAAGAGCTGGAAACCACGAATGAAGAGCTCTCGTCGCGTACGCGGGAGTTGGATGAGCTGAACGCCCGCTACTCCGAGATGATCGAGCGGATGCCCTGGCCGGTGTTCCTGGTGAACGGCGACACGCGCATTTATATGTTCAATTCCGCGGCGCAGAAGTTCTTTGGCTTTGCGGCTCCGTCTGATCAGGGAATGCGGCTGGAGCAGCTTCCGTTGGACAATCGCACACGGCAGTCCATACTACGGCGGCTTCGCCAAGTGGTGCAGACCGGCCGTGAGTCGCGACTGCTCGGCTGCCATATCGTGACCAACCGCTTTGAGGGGGATGCGGACGTACGCTTTACGCCTCTTGCTTCCGAAGGCTCTGGCCATGGCGTCATCGTAATGTTTGAGGTGGGCCGGCAAACCAAAGCTCTGCCGGCAGCCGCATCTGGCAACTCCGCAAAGCGACATGCCAAAAAGGCGAAGTCGAGCGGGCATACCCGGTCACGAAGGAAGTCTTCCAGGAAGAAATAACTTCAAGCAGCGTTCGGAGCAGCCTGGGAGAGCGCGCTTCTTACCGCTTCAAGAATCTGCTCCGGGCGGCAGAGAATCCCTTTTTCTTCGGCCGTATCGATAAGCTGTTCCCTTTCTTCAATCAGCAAAACAGGAGTGGAAGGCGTATGGCTTTTCACGATGGCAGTAAGCCGGCAACGCTCTTCCGCGCGCATGGATCCGCACAGCAGCACCAGATCGAAGTCGCCGTTGAACAGGCGGTTGACCAATTCCGGCGAATTGCCCGCCACAACAACCTCGTACCCGGCCTGTTGCAGAATAACGCTGCGCTGTTTCAGAAGATTGGGATCGCGTCCCGCGGAAAGGATCAGGAAAGGCATGGGCTACCTCTTTGGCGGAAGCGTACCTCAGAATTCTCGGTGAGCTCTGCGCCAAAATTCCGCCAAATCGGTCAAAGAGTGCGGTCGACCGGCTGCCTGCCGGGAAGCCGATAAAGCTCCTCAGCCGGTGGACCGCACCTGAAGATATGACGCCGAATCGAGCAGTTCCGGAAAACGCCAAGATGCGCCTGACCGGAGTGCCTGAATCTGGACGCAAATGGACCAATGGACGTTATGGACGAAGTGGACGTGATTTGCTGGACTGGCGCGGCTAGGGGGATTCAAAGTAGCTTTCATTCCGCCACACAAGTCCACTTACTATCTCGTGCAGCTTCAGACTGACTTCAGCTTTGAACGCGGGCTGCTGCGCGATTTCGCTGGTGTTCATGCGGATTTCGGCAACATCATTCCTCCCTTCCTTCATCTATTCCGATAACAAGCCGGGAGGGTACACATGATTAATCGCAAACTCTTGGGATTCACAATTGTATTTCTGCTTGTGGCGACCGCGGTATGGGCGCGGGAAGATAAACTCACCAACACCGGGACAGCGCCGGCCGCTCAGGGCAAGGTCGTTACCGGGAATGATCGCAATGGCAATACCGAGGTCGACGTGCAGGTAAAGCATATGGCAACGCCGCAGTCGCTCACGCCGGCCAAGCAGGCTTATCTGGTGTGGGTGCAGCCGCACGGGCAGCCGCCGCAGCTTCTGGGTGCGCTGCGCGTGAATGAAGATCTGGAAGGCAGCTTGAAAGCATCTACGCCGTTCAAAGACTTCGATATCTTCATCACGGCCGAAGACCAGATGAAGCCGGATACGCCATCGAGCACCGTGATTCTGAAGGGAAGCGTCGAGAGACACTGAGAGGCACCGGGGTCATCGGGGCATCTGGAGATCGGTAGATTGCCAAAATCGCCGAAATTGCCAAAAAATCCAAATTGAAAACCCGCAGCCTTTGAGCCGCTACGGTCTTGCGATCCGCCTTTGATCCGCGTTAATCAGGGGTCAGGTTTTCAATTTTCAATCTTTGGCAATTTCGGCGATTTTGGCAATTTCTTCAGATGGCTTTCTTTTTGTTCCCGTCGCCGGGTTCTGCTATCTTCCCTTTTCACCCTGAAAAGGAGCACTTTGGAAACTCCGGCCACGGAAAAGTCACAACTGCGGCGCGTGATGGGGTTTTGGGACGTGCTGCTGTTCAACATTGCAGCGGTTCTGGGGCCGCGCTGGATCGCGGCCGCCGGGCACAATGGCACGTCTTCTATTAGCCTGTGGGTGCTGGCGGCGGTGCTGTTCTTCCTGCCCACAGCGCTCATCATCATCGAGCTTTCCACGCGCTATCCGTCGGAAGGCGGACTCTATGTGTGGAGCAAGGAAGCGTTCGGTGACTTTCACGGTTTCGTTGCCGGCTGGGCGTATTGGATTTATACGTTCTTCTATTTTCCCGGGCTGCTGACGGCGAGCGTGGCTATGTCGGTGTACATCGGCGGGCCGAAGTGGGGCTACCTGGCCAGTAACCAGCATTATCTTTTGTGGGCGTCACTCGCCCTGCTTGGAGTGGCAGTTGTCCTGAACGTTATTGGACTGGACATCGGGAAATGGCTCCAGAACGCGGGCGGAGTCGCGACATACGTTCCTTTGCTGATGCTGGTGGGGATTGCCTGGTACCTCGCCGCGCATAGGGGCGGCGCCACGCATTTTGACTGGAAGAATTCATTGCCGCACTGGGATTGGGACACCGTGAATTTCTGGTCGAATATTGCATTTGCCTTCACCGGCATGGAACTGGTGTGCGCGATGAGCGAGGAAGTCCGCGAGCCGCGCAAGACCCTTCCGCGCGCCATTTATGCTTCTGCGGCGCTGATTGCCGTGATTTATATCGTGGCTACGATCGCCTTGCTCGGGCTGCTGCCGGCAGAGAAGGTGGATGTACGCAACGGAGTTTTTCAGGCCATCAGCGGCGGTTCAGCGCTGCTCGGCATCGCATGGTTTGGAGTGATCGCGGCGTTGCTGGTAACCGTAGGCAATGCCGGTGGCGTAGGCGCAACCGTTGCCGGTGTGGCACGAATCCCTTTTGTCGCCGGCATTGATCGCTATTTGCCTTCATTCTTCGGAAAAATCCACCCGCGCTGGAAGACGCCCTGGATCTCCATTCTGATTCAGGCCGGCGTTTCCGGCGTTATTCTCGTTCTCACCCAGATGGGAATCAAGTCAGTGATCGGCGCCTACCAGTTCCTGGTTTCGATGTCAGTAATTCTTTATTTCATCCCGTTTCTTTATATGTACGCGGCCGTAATCAAGCTGGCATATCGAGCAGACCGGGCTTCGCCCG
>DATEGH010000236.1:0-4536 GCA_035280185.1 Terriglobales bacterium | reverse complement strand
CCGGCGAAGCCAAGGCAGGAGTTTTGGATCGCCATTGCAGGACCGTTAGTGAATATCCTCATTGGCGGCGCGCTCTTCTGGATACTCATTGCGCAGAAAAGCATCGTGAATTTCTTCGCGTTGAGCAAACCAACCGATGCGAATTTGTTGGAATGGATCGCACTCGGCAATCTGATTCTGGCGGCGTTCAACCTGCTGCCGGCGTTTCCGATGGATGGCGGCCGTATTTTGCGCGCCGTACTGTCGCGATTCAAACCGGAAGATGAGGCGACGCGAATTGCTGCCTTGGCAGGGCGCATGCTCGCCATCAGCATGGGGCTCTACGGCCTGCTTTCCATGCACACAGTGCTGGTGTTCGTGGCTTTTTTCGTGTATCTGGGAGCGGCGCAGGAAGGCGCAGCAGCCATGGGACGGTCGCTGACCCATGGCATTCCAGTACGCGCTGCCATGGTGACTGCATTCCACACGCTTACGCCTGGAAGCAGTGTGCGGGACGCGGCTAATCTATTGCTCGCGACCTCGCAACAGGACTTTCCCGTAGTACATGGCGAACAAGTGATTGGGTTGTTAGGCCGCAGGGCGTTGATTCGCGCCATGGCAACCGAAGGCCCGGATTCTTACGTCGCAGGTGTTATGGATCGCGAGTTCACCCGGCTCTCGCCAGACATGGACCTGGCGGAAGCGTTACCGCTCATGGCTCAAACCGGTGCTTGCGCCCTCGTGATGCAGGACGAACAATTGCTCGGTCTGCTCACCGCCGACAATTTGTCACAGTTCCTGCTGCTCCGCAGCGTCGGAATGCAGCCGAGCGAGATGAGAGCGGCGGAGGCGGAAGTGGGGCGGTAGAAGCTGAAATGCAGAATGCAGAATTCAGAATTCAGAATCCAAAACGCCGGTGGTTCCCGGTCCGAACGGTGTTTGGCTGCTTACTGCTTACCGCCTGCTGCCTGCTGCTCTCCGCCGCCACCATCAAGCTGTACTTGAAGGATGGATCTTATCAGCTTGCGCGGGAATACAAGGTGGAAGACGACCGCGTGAAGTACTACAGCGCCGAGCGCGCCGAATGGGAGGAGATTCCGCTCGCGCTGGTGGATATCTCAAAGACTGAATCGGAAATCAAGCGCCGCGAAGAGGCGGTTCACGAAGAGACCGCGGCACAAGCGGCCGAGGAAAAGGCCGAGCGCGAGGCCCAAAAGGAAGTCGAACGCGTCCCAGTGGAGCAGGGAGTTTTCCTGGTGGAAGGCGATGCGCTCAAGCCGATCAAGGCGGCCGAAGCCAAAATTGTGAACAACAATCGCCGTACGGTGCTGAAGATCATGTCGCCCCTGCCCATCGTCACCGGAAAGCAGTGGCTCGAGCTGGATGGCGCCCATTCCTCGAACATCACCACCAACGCGCGGCCGGAGTTTTATATTCGGCTGGCCCAAGACGAGCGTTTCGGAATCGTGCACATGAGCGAGCACAAAGGCAATCGCGTGGTCGAGAAGCTGACCATCATCCCGGTGACCAAGGATGTGGTGGAGGAACCGGAGCTGGTGGAGACGTTTCGCAGGCAGGTGGCCGACGGGCTTTTCAAGATCTGGCCCGAGAAGGACCTGCCGCCCGGCGAGTACGGCGTGGTGGAATACACCGAAGGAAAAGTGAACGTCCAGACCTGGGATTTCGCTTACCGGCCGGCAAGATAAAAATTTAACAAATAAGTTTCTTTCTTAATAGCAATTGCGCGTAAGCTGTTGTTTTAGCTTGCTTAATCCCTCCGAGCGTAATATTATACTCACAACCGTTGTGGTGAGAACATAACATCGCCACACGCTTGGGGGTTTCAAATGCATCAAATCACTCGAAACTGGTTTGCTTTTGCCCTGCTTCTTTCCGGGCCTGCGTTCGCGCAGATTACGTCTCAGAGCGGCGCCATCACCGGGACCGTTTCAGATCAGACTGGCGCCAGTGTTCCCAACGCGAAAGTCACGCTGACTTCCGGAACCGGAGTCGCAACTACTCAGTCCACAGGCACCACAGGTGAGTTTACCTTTCCACTGCTGGCGCCCGGAAACTACGCCTTGAACGTGGAGGCGCCGGGGTTCAGCAAAGCCACGGTGAGTAATATCGTGGTGAACGTGACGCAGACCACGAGTGTTCCCGTAACGCTTGAGCTCGGCACGGCGACGGTCGAAGTTAACGTGGCTGCCGTTGCGACCCTGGTGAATGCTACCAATGCCACGCTAGTGTTCTGTCTCATATAACTATTTACATATAAGGGCAGCCGCTCTACACTGGGGTATGTTCATCCCGGCGCCCGGTCTCGCGCTGACTGAGATCCAGAAATCGGAGTTGGAGGCGCGGTTGCGAAATGGTAACACTCCTCAAAAGATCGCGCTGCGCTGCCGGGTAGTTCTGCTGGCTCACCAGGGCGTGGCCAATCAATCCATCGCTCGACAACTGAACCTGTCGCGTCCCACCATCGTGGCGCTGCGCTCGGCATTCGCTGCCCACGGGATGGATGCGGTAACGGGAATCCGCCGGCGGAAGCGTGAGGCCCGGGTCCTAACGCCGGCACTGGAACAGAAGGTTCTGGATACCACTCTGAAGACCCGTCCCGGCGACGGCAGTACGCACTGGAGCGTGCGGACGCTGGCCCGGCATCTGGGGATCTCCCGGACCATCGTTCACCGGGTTTGGCAGCGCCACGATGTGCAACCGCATCGCGTGGAGCGGTTCAAAATCTCGAACGATCCGCACTTTGAGGACAAGGTGCGGGATATCGTCGGCTTGTACCTGAATCCTCCCGACCGCGCTCTGGTGTTGTGCGTGGACGAGAAGAGTCAGATTCAGGCCTTGGACCGGACCGCGCCGATCCTTCCCTTGCGACCGGGATTGCCCGAGCGGCAGACGCACGACTACAAGCGCCACGGAACGACCACTCTGTTCGCCGCATTCAACATTCTGAACGGCAAGGTCATTGGCGCCTGCCAGCCGCGGCATCGCAGCCGGGAATTCGTGAAGTTTCTGAATCAGCTCGAAAAGGAACTGCCCGCCGATCAGGACGTGCATCTGATTATGGACAATTACTGCACCCACAAGAGCGCCCAGGTGCAACGTTGGTTGCAGCCGAAGAAACGGAAAAGATTCCACTTCCATTTCACGCCCACCAGCAGTTCCTGGCTGAACCAGGTGGAACGCTTCTTCGCTCTGATCACTGGAAGGATGATCCGCCGAGGAACCTTCCGCAGCACCGATGAGTTGGAGACGGCCATCTATCGCTGGCTGGCAAACTGGAACGGCGAGCCGACTCCGTTCAGCTGGAAGGCTTCCGCCGATGTCATTCTCGACAAGGTCCGTCGTTGTAAAGAATTATCCAGGACAGGAGACTAGGGAATACGTTGGAGGGCTCAACCCTGCAGGACCTGCCTCTGGCGACACGGAATTTCACCAATCTGTTGGCCTTGAATGCCGGGACCAGTTCGGGCCTGCCGAATGCTGCAGCAGCGGGACGCGGCGCTGTGTCCACGGGCATCTTTGTGAATGGCCAGCGCGGCACCAACAATAATCTAGTCATCAACGGCATTGATGCGAACAATCTGGGGAACAACAATTTCACCAATGTAGCTACTCCCTCGCCGGATACGATCGAAGAGTTTCGCGTGCAAACGAGCATGTACGACGCCTCGCAAGGCAAGACTTCGGGCGGCAACATCAACGTGATCACCAGAGGAGGCACGCCGAACTATCATGGCCAGCTTTACGAGTACTTCCGCAATGACGATTTAAACGCCAATTCCTGGTTCTTCAATAAGACCGGCACGCCTCGGCCGATATTGAAGCAGAATCAGTTTGGGGGCAATTTCGGCGGTCCGATACCCAAGGTATCGAAGACGTTTTTCTTTGGATCGTACGAAGGTACACGCCAAGTGAACGGCCTCTCTGGCGCGATCAGTTCCATCTTTCCCGTTCTCCCGACGGATCGAACACGCTCTAATATCGAAAACGCCTTCAAGCTGGCGCCGGGCAGCCTGGACCCGGTTGCGCTGAATCTGTTGAATGCCAAGGGCATATACAATGGCCACCTGATTCCCAGCGGCGTCGCCGCAGCCCCTGGGCAGGTGGGCAGTCTTACGCTCTCAGCGCCTCTCAGATTCAATGACGATCAGTTCAACGCGAATGGGGATCATCAGTTTGGCGATCTGCATCGGCTCTCCTTGCGATACTTTCGAGCCAACGGCAATCAGTTCGACCCCTTGGGCGGGCAGGGCGCTGCGAGCCTGGGCAGTGGCCTGGGAACTCCTTTCATCAATCACTTGGCCTCGATGAGCGAGACTTCCACTTTTACACCCACGCTCATCAATGAAGCCCGGCTCGGCTTCAACCGCAATATCAGCGGGAACATTCCCAACGAGCCGGTCAAACTCTCCGACGTGGGCATGACGCGTTTCAACGGTGCATTTTTCCCCGGCATTCCCTACATCACCACCAACGATCCGATTCCGAATTTCGGCGGCATCAGCACGAACTTCGACCAGCGGTCAACCACCAACACTT
>DATEGH010000235.1:0-4067 GCA_035280185.1 Terriglobales bacterium | reverse complement strand
AAGCAGCACAACTGCGGAGATGATAACGTCGAGCGCGAAGAAGCTGCTGATACGGTTAGCGAAGAGTTGTTGAAGGAATAATCTGCCATTCAGGCCATGCTCCGCGAGCCACGGAATGAATTGCCAATAAGGCAAAATGGTCCCGGCAATGAGCAACACGAGATAAGCTGTTTTCGGTTTCATGCTACACCTTCATTTCCCGGGCAGCGGTCTCGGCATACTGCCGCATGCCGGCCAGCGGCATCACGCGAATCCGCTCTTGCTCCATAGTCTCCCATGCAAAGTTGATGGATTCATCAGCGCGGTCCAGATCATCTTCCACTACCGCGGTCAACTCAGTGCGTTTGTGCTCAGCTCGATGGATTCCTTCTGCGAGCTGAGGAAAGGTGAACGCCAGCACCTTGGCGGCGTTCACATCAGTTGAAAGCGCGACGGCATGGCAGAGTTTGACTGTGCCATTGGGCGAATATCCACAATCAATTTTCAGTGGATCGCCGTTGCGGGTGTAGTCCGCTGCTCTGATGTCCCTGCGCAGCAATCCCCAAACTCCCACGCGCTCAAATTCATCTTGCATGCTCTGCCGGATCATCTGTCGCGGACTCAACTCGCGCGTTCCGCGCCGGCGTGGCCGCTCCAGGTAAAGTCGCGCGAGTTCGTCAGCTTCTTTGGCGGGCGATTCGGCCAGACACGCCTTAGGTTCGGAAGGCTGGATAGCGTTGGAGAAAGAGTCCTGAATGCGCTTCAACATCGCGTTTCGATCTTCGGACGTGCGCAACCGTTCCCGCAGTTCGCCTTCGAGCGATTCCAGTACCGGAATGTCCGCCTGCGAATCCAGACACTGCACGCGCGACCAGTCGTGGTTGAAGCGCACCTCCGGCGCCGAGTTTTCCGCCAGAAGCACCAGCCCAACGTTCACAAACTCATTCTTCACCGCATCGGGCACATACCGAAGGAGAAAAAAATTGCATTGCTGTCTTGCCGGCATCACTGCACCATCGCTTTCTGTGTTGCCTCCGTCCAAGAGGGAAACGGCTGCCGCGAGGAATGGCGGAATGCTGTGATCAAGTCCCGCACCTTGCTGCGACGCGCCACAATTTCATCCGTGAGCCTCTTTAGCGCGCCCCACTCATGTTCATACCACTCCGGAGGAATTGCCTCGGCGGTCTCGCGTACCCATTCCGGATCGAATTTCTCAATGCAAGAAAGCCACGGCTGGAACGATTCCCAACCGTTCACCTCTTCATAGACTTTGTTTCTCGCGTAAACGCCGCGCAATGGCGAATCGGGGAAATCCCATTCGCCGGCGTTGAAACAATATCCCTGGTCAATGAAGCTGACGCTGTATTTCTGCTCGCGCGCTCGCTTGTAGAACACAGCCTGGCGTCCGTTGGCGTTGCCGAGCCATTTGTCGAGGGCAAGCATTCCGGCAAACGCGCGGCGGTTTTTGAGCTTGTCCAACATGCTTTCCGGCAGGTAATCGAACACCTGCGCCTCAGCCGGATCGCAGACGTAGCGCGCTCCCAATTGCAATCCCGGCGTGCAGGGGACCGGGCGCAAACCGGTCTCCACCGAAAGCTCGGGCGTATTGTTGATGAGCCATTCGCTTACATCAATGATCTCAGTCACAGGAACAGGAAGTCCTACCCGCTCAGCAATACGCGTGGCCAAAAGTTCATTCGCCAGCACGCGCAGGTGTTGCGGGTTGTTCTGGAACTTGACGACGTAAAACTGCCCATCAGCGGCCCGCATCAGTTGGGCTTGCGCTCCGCCGCGCATGCGGCGCACGTGCTGGACCGCTTCAATTGGCATAAGGAAAGATTCTAAGCGAGGCAGCTGCGCAGAAAAGAAAAATGCTTGAACTCAGCTTCGCTGGCTCTCGCGGGCCGCCTCATAGACCTTCATGAACTCTTCTACACTTTGCACATAGCAGTCAGCCCAGTCCACAACATGGCGGCGCTTTAGAATCTGATCTTTGGCGCTCTGCAGCGGCCAACCAAGTGCCCGCAAAACCGCCAGCGCCATCATGGGACCCCGGTGTACGCCGGCTGCGCAATGGACGTAAAGCTTACTGTCAGGATCTTCCAGCGCTTCTACTGCAAAATCCACTCCCTGTTGCAACAGCTCCGGCGATTTCAGTTGAAAGTCGTCCTCGGTGGGATTGTGCAGAACGCTGACAGGAAGGCCCTCGGCCAGAGGACGATCATCGAATTCAATCTGCATGTTGATGATGTGCGTGACTCCCATGGAAAGGAGTTCGGTCATGTTCTGGTCATTCCATATTCCGCCGCCGACTGCGATGCGGTCCGTCACCCAGGTCATATCCATAGTCAACTGTTTAGATGCTATTAGAACAGAGTAGCTGTCGACAATGTTTTCAATCCGCAGGTGTGGTCTTCGTGACCTCAGCGGTCAAGCTGCCTTTGGCAAGCTGCGCGCTTATCTTTTGACCGGGATTCAACTGCGCGGCATCTTTCACGAGCTTGCCTTCCGCGTCGAATACCAGGGCATAGCCGCGGTCGAGAATCCGGACCGGCGAAAGAGCCTCCAGCTTTCCGAAGACCTGGTTGAGCTGTGCCCGATGTTCGGCAACTCGCATTTGCATCGTTCGCACCAGGGCCTCCGTTTCTGAAGTGAGCTGCGCCCGCGTGGCAGCCAGCGACCGGCGAAAATCGAAATGGCGCACGCGAGCTGCCGCAACTTCCAGCCGCCGCTGATAATCACGCAGGTTTCCGCGAAAGTCCGATGCGAGCCGGAACGTTAGCTCGTCGAGTCGTTGCGCGCGTCTTCCCAGCAGATCTTCAATTCTGGCAAATGCACCGTGCTGTGCAAGCTCAGTGAGCTGATTGCGCGCGAGGCTAAGTTGGTAGCGAGTTGCGCGTCCCAGCCTCTGCTGCAGATGCGCCAGATGCTCCGAGAGCCGGTGCTTCGACTCGATCACCAGTTCCGCCGCGGCTGAAGGGGTTGGAGCGCGCAGGTCGGAGACAAAGTCGCAAATGGTGAAGTCTGTCTCGTGCCCGACCGCAGAAATTATTGGGATATGCGAGGCAGCGATGATTCGCGCCAGCCCTTCATCGTTGAAGGCTGCGAGGTCCTCAATCGAGCCGCCGCCCCGGGCAATCACGATCACATCAACGGTCTTGGAGCGGTTGAGATAGCGGACGCCAGCCGCAACTTCTGCGGGCGCCGCTTCTCCCTGCACCTGCGCGGGGTAAATCAGAATTCCAACATTCTCGTGGCGGCGAGCCAGGATGTTGAGCATGTCGTGCAGGGCAGCGCCACGCGGCGAGGTCACAATGCCAATCCGGCCCGGTAGCTGCGGAATCGGCTTGCGGCGCGACGGATCAAACAATCCTTCTTTTGCCAGCTTGTTCTTGAGCTGCTCGAATGCAAGCTGCAGCGCGCCTGCGCCTACAGGCTCCAGGAACTCGGCGGAGAGCTGCAGTTCGCCGCGCGCATCGTAGATGGTCACACGTCCGCGTGCGATGATCTGCATGCCGTTGTCGGGACGGAAACGCAGCAGGCGCGCTTGCGAGCGGAACATCACAATGCGGATCTGGGCTTCGCCATCTTTCAGGGTGAAATACAAATGCCCGGATTCGGCGGGCCGGAAGTTGGAAATCTCGCCTTCCACCCACACGTCGGTATAACCGCGCTCCACTGTAGTGCGCACGGCGCTTACGAGATCTGCCACGCGCCAGATGCGGCGGGACGGCGCTTGTTCAAACAGGAAATCGAGCTGGCCTTCCGAGGACACTAGCGGAAGTTTAGCAGGGTAGAGTTAGAGGTTCTTGAAGCTGCCTTGGGATCTATCGTCTTATCGGGAATTCTTCATCCAATGCGAGGTCCAGCTCGAGCACGTTTACCCGCGGCTCGCCCAAAAACCCGAACTGTCGGGGTTGGATGTGGTGGAGCACCAGCTTTTGCAACTCAGGCTCGGGGATCGCGCGCGTCCTGGCCACACGTGCGATCTGAAACTCGGCGGCTGCGGGCGTGATGTCCGGATCGAGTCCCGAAGCTGATGTTGTAACCAAATCAATCGGGACCTGCTGGCCAGGGTGTTCTGATTG
>DATEGH010000234.1:0-3646 GCA_035280185.1 Terriglobales bacterium | reverse complement strand
CTGCAAATCAAGCGCGAGGGCCATGCGGTCCTCATACCGGAGCACGCCGCAGCAGTGTGGAACTTCCAGAGGCGCACTGTCCGCCAGCAACGGCTCAGCGGTGCTGAACGTACCGATCACTTCGTCAGCGGCGACGCCGATGCGCACGTCTTCACTCTCGGTCTGCTTCTTCAGCTTGGCGACAACAATGTGCCGGGGCTGCAAGTCCGGCCGCCGGGCCTCAGTAAACGCAATATCCACCACGGGCACGATTGCGCCGCGCAGGTTGAAAATTCCCATAAGAAAGCTCGGAGCCAGGGGGATACGCGTAAGTGCCGGCCACTCCACAACTTCCTCCACGTCCATCACGGAAAAACAGAAACGTTCCCGTCCCGCGCGGAAGATGCAGTACTGCGTCTCCGGGAGCGCGGGCTCGAGTTCTTCCGCCGGTTCGATTTCCGGTAGCAGGAGGGGATCGGGTTGTTTCAGTTCTTCGTCCATGCCTATTTCTTGCTTACAAACTTTGTGACCGCCGCCAGCAACTGCTCGCCGGTGAAAGGCTTGGTAACGTAGCCGTCGGCGCCTTGCTGCGTGGCCCAAAAGCGATCACTGTCAGTGTTCTTGCTGCTTACCATCACCACCGGAATGCGCGAATAGTCGGCGTGGCCCTTGAGCTCGCGGCAAGCCTGGAAACCGTTGCGCTCCGGCATCACTACGTCCATGAGCACCAGTTGCGGCCTTTCGCGTTCGATGGTTTGCTCGAGCCGGGTGGGATCGTGGATCGCTACGGATGCGTAACCTGCTCTTTCCAGAACGGCTTGCATCAGCCTGACCTCGGCCGGTGAATCGTCAACAATCAGAATCTTCGTCACTTGAAGCAGACCTGTACGGAGGTATCCTCTGCGAGTAAATGCAATTGGGCAGCCATCCTGAAAGCAGGACGGGAAGCCCGATTGCTTTGAGCTAACTCTATGCTGGTTAGCTACTTACGAGGCAGTGGGAAGTGCAGAGCTGAGGTCACGAAAGTCACTTGAGACGGAGGCCGTCTCATTCTGAGAAGCTTGCTTGAGCGGCAGGTTGATTTAAGAGCAAAAAAAGTTTTCCACACGATGTCCCCAGAGTAGGGGGTAATCACACTAGATAAGTAGGAGGCGCCTCATCGGTGATCACGGGTCGGTTCATTCGGTTCATTGGTGATCTTAAAACCCCTTTGTCTCTCGGCAATAACGCGCGGTTCTTCCACTATTTGTTGAACAAACTCTAGGACTTGGTTTTCTCTGCTTCGTCAATCAGCGCCATGAGCCGCTTGGTGGTGGCAGCCAGGTTCACCGCAGCATCAATGTCTTTCGATTCTTTGGCTTCTGAGACGTGGGCTTGCATTTGAGTACCCTGCGTTTTGGCCAAGTCCAAGGCCAGCTTCAGATCCGTGGGTTCTCCCTTGCGCTCACGCTCCATGCAGACGTGCAGAATCGTGCGCGCGGCCACAGTGCGCTGCAAAGCCAACGCGGTCGGCGACGTTGGATGGGTAAACGCATCGGCTTCCCATGTGGCAATCAGCAGCTTGCAGCCGCCCAGGGTGATGGCGGAAACCGCGGGAGAGTTCTTTGCCGGAACGGCCAGCAGTTGTTCTGTGATATCGGCGACGCAACGCTGGAGATAGTCTGAATCCTCTTCGCCCGCCGGCACTTGCGGTAAGCCGGCTTGGTCCCCAGTGCCATTGCTCGTCGCCCGCTCTGGCTTAGACTCAGCCCCCTCAACAAGATCCACCACCGCGTGCGCTGTGGTTGTTGGAGAGGCATGCGATCCATGGGACGCGTTTGACTGTTCCAGCGTAAGCCGCAGGATGTGGCGCAGCAGGATCAATTGCAGAAATGACGCACCGCCAGAGTAAGGCGCTCGGAATGGCGTCTTCCACTGATGCACCACATGGCGCACCTGATCGAGCGATTCATTCTCCGTCAGGCCGGCTTCGCGGCAATCAATGCTGGTGAAGCCGAGCTGCTCCAGATCATTGACCATGGAGCGGATGGCGTGAAGGTCAAGATGCATAGCCTTGAAGAAGGCGCGGCGAGCGCGAAAGTTGAAGCGGGTAAAGGCCACCAGCAGCGCAGGCTGAAAATAATCGTCGCCCACGGCCAGCTTCAGTTCGCGCACCTCAAGCAGCGCGCCTGAGTTCTGCACATCTTCCAGGCTGTTGCACGCATTCATGCGTTGCAGCTTCTCATCCAGGGCGGAAACCCAGTCAGGATACCCTGCGGGAGCCGCACCCAGGGCTGGTTCAAGCACCGCCGCTACCTGCTCCAGCGTGACGTGCTGCTCGGTAATGCCTTCCGGAGCGCAGTGGGCAAAATACTGGACAAGCAAAAAATCGAGCTTTTCTTTGTCCGCTTCGGTCTTCTGCGGACGCTCCAAATGGCGCTTGATAAGGTAGCGGAGGTTCTCCTCCGTCTGGAGATTCGTGCTCTGCAAGAGCTGCCGAAGTTGCCATACCTGGATGCGCGAATCCATTTCCTCGAACCACTGGCGTACGCGGTCCAGAACCTCCGGCTCATTGCGATCTTCCGGGTTCTCCAGATCCAGGCAGGGCGGCTTGCCCAATTCGAAGGTTTCGTCCAGTTCGGCGTAAATGGAGTGCAGGCGGCGGGCAACACGCCAGAACTCCGCCGCTTCCCCGGCCTTCAATGTGGCAATGCTCATTCGTGGTTCATCCAGGTGTCAGATTCAGGAGCGAACTGGCCCGGAAATCGGGCCGGCATGCAGTTTGCAGAAATCTCCGGAGTAATCGATGCATGCAACGGGCCAAATCCCCTGTCAAAGCAAGTTGTTGATTTTAGGCCAAAGTTGCTGCTGCTTCGCGGTCAAGGTACGCTTTTCTTTTCTCAGGATGAAAAACGACGTCTCAAAACGAACTTCGATGATTTGGGAGCACACGGGGAGCAGACGGAACGTAGCTCGCAGGTGCAAAGCCCGAGCTTGGCGGACTCATCCGGCCTTCATCTGCGACTTTGTAGCCTCTCGATCGCGCTCTTTCGGCTCAGTAATCAGGCGGGCGCTGTGATTGTAAGTAACATAGGCCCATGCCCATTCCATCATCACCAGGATGCGATTGCGGAAGCCGATAAGAAAGAAGAGATGGATAAACAGCCACGAGAGCCAGGCGAAATAACCGGAAATATGGAACCTTCCGAAATCGGCAACTGCCCGCGACCGGCCGATGGTAGCCAGTGTGCCTTTGTCCCAATAATGGAACTCTTCACGCGCTTGGCCGGCTACGGAACGGCGGATCTGGCGGGCTGCGAACTTGCCCATCTGGATGGCCGCCGGAGCCACGCCCGGCACTGATTTGTTTTCGGTAAAACGCGCCGCGGCCAGATCGCCGAGAACAAAGATTTCAGGATGGTCTGGAATCGTTAAATCGGGCTCCACTACAACCCGGCCGGCGCGATCGGTAGGCACGCCGAGCATTTTTCCCAACGGCGAGGCGGAAACGCCTGCGCCCCACAGAATCACCGTTGCTTCTATCTTCTGCGCTTCCGGGCCGCGGCCCACCGTCACCCGGCCCGGTTCTACGCCGGTGACCATGGCGTTAGTGTGGACTTCAACTCCCATTTCTCGAAGTTGTTTTTCCGCGCTGGCAGAAAGGTCTTCAGGATAGGCAGGCAGCACG
>DATEGH010000233.1:0-9657 GCA_035280185.1 Terriglobales bacterium | reverse complement strand
GTATAGCGTGAATGGCGGCTATGCCGAGTATGCTCTCGCGCGCGCGGATTTCATCTTCCCATTGCCGGATGCCATCTCCAATTTGGAGGCAGCGCCGCTGCTGTGCGCCGGCATCATCGGCTTTCGCAGTCTCCGCGTCGCCGGCGTGCAACGCGGAGAGCGGGTCGGCCTGTTCGGCTTCGGTGCTTCCGCTCATCTGGCAATTGCCGTACTCCAGGCGTGGAACTGCGAGGTGTACGTCTCGACGCGAGGCGCTGGCCATCGTGCACTGGCTGCGTCGCTCGGCGCTACCTGGGTGGGCAGCGAACTGGAAGCTCCTCCGGTGAAACTCGATCGCGCTATCACCTTCGCGCCCAGCGGAGATGTAGTTGTGGCCGCTCTCGGCAGTCTGCGAAAAGGCGGCGTGGTGGCCATCAATGCCATCCATCTTGATCGAATTCCTCAATTTGATTACGACCATCTACTGTGGGGCGAGCGGCAATTGCGAAGCGTAACCAACATGACGCGCGCCGACGCTCGCGACTTTCTGCAACTCGCAAGCGAAATCCATCTCAAGCCGAGGGCAACGGTGTTCTCGCTCGATCAGGCCAACGATGCACTTATCGCGATCAAGAATGACTCCATCTCAGGCGCAGCCGTGATTGTTCCCTGATCGCAGGAGGATGCGCCTGCTCAGGCCGGCGCCGATCGCCCACGACGGTTTCCGCCGAAATAGGCGCACTCGCGATTGACCGGGCACTCACCGCATTTTGGTTTGGTGCGCTGCTCCAGACTGGTGCCAATCTCCCGGTTGAGCGACTCCCATCCTTTTCGGCAGCCGGTGTCGCTTGCGGGATGATCCGCAGTGCCACCATAGGAGAAACAAGTAAGGATCGGTTGGCCAGCCGACCTGCTGTGGACCATAGAACGTTTCGAGTCTATCGAGGACAGCGGCGACGAAATGGGAGGCCTCGGCCATGAGAGGTCATGCATCCTAGCACGATTTCTCAAGGCGGGCAGGAATTCATTTTCTCTTGTTGACATTCGACAACAACTCGCGTCTAATCTGTTGTCGTATATCGACAGGAGCACAGGTGGGCGATCAAATCGATCTTCTCCAAGGCACGCTGGACCTCCTGATCCTGAAAACTGTGGCGCTGGAGCCGATGCACGGCTGGGGTATCGCGCAGCGCATTCAACAGGTCTCGAAGGAAGTCTTGCAGGTAGGGCAGGGCTCTCTCTATCCCGCGCTGGCGCGGCTGGAGCAGCGGGGCTGGATTGCTTCCCAGTGGAGCATTTCCGACAACAATCGCCGAGCCAAGTTCTATTCCTTGACCAAGGCCGGAGCGCGGCAACTGCAAAAGGAACTGGGCGAGTGGAGCAAACTCTCTGCCGCTATTGCGTTGGTGTTGCAGCAGGGATGAAAGGGGCGGAACCGTGCACATGCTGAAGAAGCTACGCGCAATTTTTCGTCAGCCTCAGCAGCAGGAAATGGATGACGAACTGCGTTTTCATCTTGAAAAGCAGATTGAATCGAACATCCTCTCCGGCATGTCTCCTGAAGAAGCTCGCCGGAAGGCGTTGATTGCCTTTGGCGGTGTACAGCAGACGCGCGAATCGGTTCGCGAGGTGCGCTGGAGCCACTTTGCCTCCGTCCCGCTCCAGGACGCGCGCTACGCCTGGCGCCTGCTGCGCAAGAGTCCGGGATTTACCGCGGTTGTTGTGCTGACGCTGGCGATCGGCATCGGAATGAACACTGCGATCTTCAGCCTGATTGACGCCATCCTGTTCCGTGGCCTGCCGGTCAGCGAACCCGAGCAGTTGGTGCTGGTGAGTTATCATGCCCGGCACCGCCCTAAGAGCCACATGCGCTGGGCCTATGGTTACTGCCAACAGCAGGATACTCCGAATGCCGATTCGGCCGGTTGCTCGCTATCGCTCCCCATGTTTGAAGGGGTGAGGCAATCGAATGTGTTTTCCGGAGTCGCAGGATTCGCCGGAACTGACACTCTCAGCCTGAGCGGCAATGGGCCGGCAAGCATCATCAACAGCGCCCAATTCGTCTCCGGCGATTTTTTTCGCACCTTAGGAGTCAAAGCACAGATCGGTCGAACGATTTTGCCGGATGACGATTCCGCCCAAGCGCAACCGGTGATGATGCTCAGCTACGGATATTGGCAGAGCGCATTCGGCGGCTCGCGCGACGTCGCCGGCAAGACGGTGCGCCTCAATGGGCTGCCATTCACGATTATCGGAGTGGCAGACAAGAGTTTCGATGGCTTGGTTCCTGGAGGCCGCCCAGATCTTTATGTTCCGCTCTCGGCAAGGCAGCATCTCACGCCCAGGTGGACGCCCAAGTACCAGGACGAGGGGGCATGGTGGCTGGCTTTCGTTGGCAGACTGAAGCCTGAAATCTCCGTGAAGCAAGCAGAAGCAGCGCTGACGCTGTTGTTCAGAGACCACACGGAGCATGGCGGCAAGCCGCTCTTTCAGCCTGCCGACGATCCAAAGATCGTTCTTTCCCCCGCCGAAGAAGCACTCGATGGCGGCCGCGCTGAAACGCTGATGCCATTCTGGGTGCTCATGATGGCGGTTGGCCTGGTATTGCTGATCGCGTGCGCTAATATCGGTGGACTTTTGCTCTCGCGTGCCACCGCGCGAACACGTGAAATTGCGGTCCGCCTCACTCTCGGCGCTCGCCGCAGTCGTTTGGTCTTACAACTGCTAATGGAAAGCCTCTTGCTCTCAGGTTTGGGCGGAGCGCTGGGATTGTTGATTGGACGCTGGGGCTCGCGCCTACTCGTCTCTTTCACAGGCACCGAAGACCAGCCTCTGCCGTTCACGCCTCATCTTGATGGCCGTGTGCTGGCCTTCACATTTGCTGTTTCTGTGCTGACTGCCTTGCTCTTCGGACTGGCTCCCATTCTGCACAGCCTTCGGGTTGATGTAGCTCCAGCGCTGAAATCGGGTACCGGCGCTCTTGAAGCGTTCAGTGGAAGGCGACGCTTTTACAGCATGGGGAACCTGCTGGTGGTGGCGCAGGTCACGCTCGCTCTGGTCGCTCTGACCAGCGCAGGGTTGCTGGTACGGACTTTGCGAAATCTCAAAGGCGTGGACCTTGGCTTCGATGCCAGCAACGTGCTCGTCTTCTCGATCAATCCCGCGCTTGCCGGCTATAAGGCCACGGAAGTCGAAGGCCTCTTTCGGGACTTGCAGGAGAGATTCGCCGCACTTCCGGGAGTCAATTCCGTGACTTACTCGTGGACCCCTTTGCTGGGGCGTTCCGAGTGGGACACCGACTTTCATCCTCCTGGAACGCCGGACAGCACCCGCGCCGATTCCCTGGTATTTCCCATCGGTCCGAAATTCTTTGAAGCGATGCGGCTGCCGTTGAAAGCAGGGCGCGATTTCAACGATGCCGACTTCGAAATTCAAGCACAGCGTGCAGCGCTGCCTCCTGGAAAGGATATTGATCCCAAGTCGGCGCCGCTGCCGGCGATTGTGAATGAGAAGTTCGTAAAGCGCTTCTTTCCAGCAAGGAATCCGCTCGGACAACATGTGGAAGACTCATTGCCTGAAGATGCAACAAAACCCAGAGGGCCGGGGTGGGTGATTGTGGGAGTTGCAGGCGATGCCAAGTATGACAGCTTGCGCCGCGACGTTAATCCCACCATGTACATTCCGTGGGTGGGAAATGGCTCATTTTCTATCCGCTCCTCAGCCGATCCGAAGCCGTTGATTTCAGCCATTCGCGATGTGGTGAATCGGCGCGATTCCAACCTGGCTCTGTACCGCATTGCCACCGAGTCCGAGCAGATTGACCAACAGGTTTTTATCGAGCATCTGGTGGCGCAGCTCTCGACATTCTTTGCTCTTCTCGCGCTGCTGCTTGCGTGCGCGGGAATTTATGGGCTGCTCTCCTATGAAGTCACCCGCCGCACGCGCGAGATCGGCATTCGCATGGCGATTGGCGCCCAAGAAAACAATGTGATTGGCATGGTGCTCAAGCAAGGGCTGGCGCTGGCAATTGTCGGCGTCACGATCGGGTTGATTGCCTCGCTCGGCGCCACTCGGCTTCTGAGCACCTTGTTATACGGCGTGCACGCAGGAGATCCGATCACGCTGATTGCTGTCGGAGTTCTGCTTCTGGTGGTTGCCCTGCTGGCCTGTTATCTTCCGGCCCGGCGCGCCACCCGCGTTGATCCGCTGGTGGCACTCAGATACGAATAACCTGCGACTCATTTCGGTGTTGGAGTCGGGCTTGGCTTTTTGCCGCCCAACACTTGGTTCAAGATGTTACCCACCGGATTCTGATTTTGCGGCTGCGGAGTGCTCGCGGGAGTTGGCTGACCGGCCGGCGAGGTCGGTTGTTGTGGTTGCTGTTGTTGCTGCTGTTTTCCGCCGAGAGCGCCCAGAATGCCGCCCAGCGCGCCTCCTGGCGATTGCTGCTGGCGATTTGCGCCCTGGCCCTTGTTGCCGAGAATCTTACCCAGAATTCCGCTGGTGAGCGCGCCGGGATTGCTTGTGGTCGGCAGCAGATTGTGCAGCTTCATCTGCGCGATCTGCTGCACGTCCGGCGCGATCTGCGGATGCTGGAAGGTTCCCGTGACGAGCACCGGCATCACCAGTTCGCCGTTGTTGTTGGCCAGAGCGGTGTTCATGAAGCCGCCAATCTGAGTTCCGCCTACGCGCTGACTCAGAGCTTTGTTGAGCACGGCCGTCAAGCGCATGTCCAAGGCCTGGCTCGCCAGATTGATGGCGCCCGCGGCGGCAAGGGTTCCGCCTTCAATCGCGGCTTTCAAGTTGTTGGTCTGCGCGATTCCATTGTTGATGTCGAAATTTCCGGTGAGCTGCACGATGTTGGTGAATCCCTGCGGAGCGTTGGGAATACCGTTGCCCAGAAATTTCCCGACGCTGGCGAGTTCGTGCAGGAGATCAACGTTCATCAGGCGGCCATTGTTCAGGTCCATGGCAACTCTGCCGTTCAGGCTGCGAGCGATGGCATCGGCAGTGGTCGAACTGAAACTGGCGTTTACGTTGGCGCTCAGAAGTCCGTAGAGAGTCTGCTTGAGCGAGGAGACCGAGGAAAGCAGCTTGTTGGCATCAACTTTGGTCGTCTTCAAGTTGGCCGAGTAGACCGGCTGCGCCGGACGCAGATCCACCGTGACCGCGCCTGTTTCCTTGCCGCCATAGAGATCGGCCGTCACAGGGTTCATCTTGATTACACCGCGATCCAGAGCGACATTGGAATGCACGTTGTTGAGCAGCAGGTCGTTGTATTGAACGGATCCAACGCTGATCGTTCCCGCGCCTGTCATTTTCGTGACGATGCCTGGCTGCGGCGCGGCCTGTGCTTCCGCGCGGGGGACAAGCTGCCAGAAGCCGGCGTCTGCTGACTTTTTCGCCGGAGTTTGTTGCGGCGCCATCAACTGCTGAAGTTCGGCGACATTGACCTTGTCCGCGTTTAACGCGAACTGCACTTGCGGCACGGCAAAGTTCTTAAGCGTCAGATTGCCGGTAGCGTTGGTCTGCCCCACGGACGCCGCCAGATTACGCAGGTTGGCCGAGTTCTGGCTGAAACCAAGATCGACATTGCGCACATGAACAGGCTGCGTGAGCGAGGGCGGCTTCAGGCTGGCGTTCTGGATTTTTCCAGTGCCGTTGAAGACCAGCGCAGACATGTTCTTTACCGGGCCGCGAGCGTGAACGTCGAGCGTGAGGAGGCCGTTGCCGCTCATGCCATCCACGGCGGAAATTCCAGCGGCTTTGGCCATGCTGAGCAGATCGGCGATCTGGGCATTCGGAGCGCGCAGAGCAGCATCGATCGTGCTGTTGTTGCCGGTGTAGTTCTGTAGCGCGAAGTTCACGTTCACATTCGTCGAGCCGGCGGTGGCGGTAAAGTTGTTGGAGCGGATAGCGTCGGGCGTCAGCGTGAGCTCAACGCTCTGCGCTTTCACCGGCTGCGGAACTTCCTTTCCGCTGATTACAAGATTTCTGGCGGACAGATTCCCATTCAATGCCGGCTTATTGGCTGCGCCTTTTGCCTGGATATTTGCGTTCACCTGGCCTTGTACGTTCATCTGCTTGCCGAAAGCGACGCCGAACGCAGATGCCAGGCGCGCCGCATCCTGTATGGAAGCGTTTTCCGCAGTCAGTTTCAGATCAACTTGCGAAGGTGAAGGCTTGGTGTTCAGAGTGCCGGAAATCGTTACCGGTGTGGATCCCAAGTCGATATCGCCTTTTTGGATCTGGATGATGTCGTTGACCAGATCATCTGTGACGTCATACTTCAGCGCGATCGGGTAGCCGACGTCGACGGATCTGATTCGCGCGTTGGTCACATGAATATTGCCGGCCGAGCTAAGCTTGCCGCTGAAGTTCCTGACGGTGGCGTTGCCGGAAATCTGCGCCTCAATTCCGCGGAGCGCCTGCGAGTTCAGGAATTTCTCCGCCGCAGAAACTGCGACCTGATCAAGTTTGATCGAACCATCGAACGGGGTATTGATGATGTCAGCCTGCTTTAGCGGCCCGCCCTTCCCCTCGAGTGATACAGCCTGGCTTCCGGCGCCGGGCAGGTGCGCTGTGGCTTTGATGGAGAACTGCTGGTCGGGCGCGAAGTTGCTTACATCCAGATCAATGTGGTCATAGACCGCGCGAGACTGGTGCTTCTGCTGGTCAGTGATTGCCACCTGGCCGTCGGTGATGACGAGATTCGCCACCGTGAGTCCGCCGGCAGGCTGCTTGTTTTCCGGCGTGGTTTGCGGCTGCGGCTTCGCCGGCGCGGGAGTGGCCGCGGGCGCGGGCCGTTTGGCGGGAGTTGCGGGAGCACTCGGCGTGGAAGTTGGAGCGTTTTCGCCCAGCGTTGCGAAATTCCAAACGCCTTGCGCGTTGCGCACCAATTCTACGTGTGGCCGCACCAACTCCAGCGACTTCACCTCCACCTGCTTGTGCAGCAGAGGCCAGAACGCAACCTTCACGGAAAGCTTTTCCGCCGTGGCAAACGGTTTGCCGGTATTGAACTGGGGGCTGTCGCTTACCACAGGGTTCGCAACTTGAAACGAGGGAGGCAGCAGGCCAAGGGACATCTCACCCAGCGCAACCGATCTGCCCAGACGCTTCTGCAACTCCGCCTGGATCTGAGGACGGTAGTGGTTGATGTCGATGACGCGCGGCACAATCAGCGCCGCCGCCACAATCAAAACAATAATGACGAGGATTGCTATTCCAAGCTTTCGCATCCCTTATTTAGATGGCGGGAACGAAGGTGGAGTGCTGGGTGAACTCTGGAAAGGGAGTTGCCGAACGGATCGAATCCTGGTCTATTGAAGCTACAACGAAGAGCGGCGTTTGTGGGATTGCGGCTTGCGGAAGCCCAGTGCGATATCAGCCAACTCCAGCAGCCGGGAACTGGGAGCGGCGTTGCGGTCGCGCCAGATTCCATACCGCGGTTCGCTCTTGAAGTTGGATTTGGGCGCCAGCCATAGATCGTTGCTGGCGGTAGCTTCAGAAGATTTCTTTCTGGATGCCACGTAAAGCCTCATTTCACTGGGGGAGAATGGGTGAAGTTTACTGCTGTTTTTCTTCGGCCAAACCGCAAAATTATTCCGTAACACTGCATTTAAGGACTATCCCGTATGCCGGCAGTGGGGTCGATTTAACTTTAGATTTCATCGCTAACGCGATGAACGTCTGATACGGTGAGCGCGCCAGTTCTCAAACTGGCCCACTCCCTACTGTGTTAAACTCAGCTTTTCACAACATTTAATCCCACCTAAGAAGAAGGTTGTTTTCACGTGCAAGGCTATAGCCGCAAGCAATTGAAAGAAGATCGTTTTGTAGAAAGCGCTCAGGGCGCCGCGGAATGGGCTGCGGGCCACCAGCGCATGCTGATCTGGAGCATCTCGAGCGCGATTGTGGTCGGACTACTCGTCTGGGGCTTCATCAACTGGCGCGGTCATCAGATTGAGCAAGCGAACATTGCGCTGGGAGCTGCCATGAGGACGTTCAACGCGCCGTTGCGTCCGGCCGGCGCGCCCGCCAGTGACAAGAACGCCGGCTTCGCCAGCAACGTGGAGCGCGCCAAGGCCGCGGAAAAGCAATTCCAATCGGCGGCCGACAAGTACTCGCTGACCAAGGCCGGAAAGATCGCCCGTTATATGGAAGGCGTTGCCGCCATGGATGCCGGCGACAAAGACGCCGAGCAAAAGCTGAAGACCGCAGCCGATTCCAGCGACAAGGAAGTTGCCGGGCTGGCCAAGATGGCTTTGGGAAATTATTACCGCAACAGCAATCGTCAATCCGATGCAGTGCGCGTGTACAAAGAAATCGCCGAGCACCCGACCGAGACGGTATCCAAAGCTGAAGCGCAGCTCCAGCTTGCCGGAGTGTATGAAACCACAGATCCGCAGCAGGCGACAGCTCTGTATCATGAAATTCTGAAGGAAGATCCCACGGGACCCGCAGCACAAGCCGCCACTGCCCGGCTTTCCGGGGGCCAGCAGCGCTAACATCACCAGCTTCTGAGCGGGAAATTTCGTCCGGAAGCAGGCCCGCTCCTCCGAGCGGCAAACCTTAAGGGACGGTTCGCATCTTTATTTTTTGGCGACGCAGAAGCTTTGTGGCCAAAAAACAGGAGCATACATATGAAGTCCTTTCTCGCAGGTTTAGGTATTGGCATTGGATTGGGTGTCCTCTTCGCCCCGATGAGCGGAGAAGAGACTCGGAGCAACTTGCAGCAGCGTGCCGGCGATTTGGCAGGGTCGGCCCGCGATCTGGTGGACCAGGGACGTGATCGCGTGCGCACCACCGTTTCCGCCATTCGCGGCCAGGCTGAACGGTTTGGGGGAAGCCAGGAAGCCACAGGCACGGAACCTTCGCGCAATCTCTAGCGCAAAACAGGATTTGGCAGGCGGCTGATTCTTGACACTCTCTTCCAGCCGCCTTTATCCTATCTTATTGTCTCCAGCGTAACCCCGCTCAGGTGTGTCTACTTTCCGGAGCCGTATCTATGTTCATAAAAACAAAGGATCTTGAGCTCCGGAATTTGGAATTCGACGAGCACTTCAAGCCTGGTGAAATCGAACTGGGAGAAGACCTAAGGCTCAAGGCGCCGCTTGCGGCGAAGGGCCGGGCGGAATTGATCAGGGAAAACCGCGGCGCGCGCGAAGTGGTGGAAGATATCCGCCTGGTAGGACATTTTAACGCCGAACTGGAGGCACGCTGTGCCCGCTGTCTGGAACCAGTAGAAAGCTCGGTAGGGGAATCGTTTGATCTCATCTACCGCCCGCAAGGCGTGGATGCCGTGGGAGACGAAGCCTCCATCAGCCGGGCGGAAACTGAGATTGGCTATTATCAGAACGGCGGCGTGCTGCTGGAAGATGTGCTGAAAGAGCAGGTGCTGCTGGCAGCGCCGGTGAAGCAGATCTGCAGCGCTCAGTGCAAGGGATTGTGCCCGCAGTGCGGGACCAACCTGAACGCGGGAAGCTGCAACTGCGAGGCCGGAGTCTCCGATCCGCGCTGGCTGGCGCTCCAGGATATTCGCAAGAAGCTCGAACAAGAAAGGTAACAAAGATGCCAAATCCGAAACGGCGGCACTCTAAGGCACGTACTTCGCGTCGCCGCGCCCATGACCACCTGACCACGGTAAGCATTTCCGAGTGTCCCAACTGTCACGAGCGA
>DATEGH010000232.1:0-10818 GCA_035280185.1 Terriglobales bacterium | reverse complement strand
GCCGAACGCGCGATGAAACTGTTGCTCCTGTTCAGGGAGAGAAAGTGGTACCAGAATTTTCGTAACCTGCCTCAGAGAGTCCCTCAGGTTGCTTTTGCCTCCGGTTTATAACACACTCAATTCAGAGATGAAACAATCCCGCCAGTTGGCTTTCGCCACCAATATTCTTCTGTTCAGTTTTCTCCTCTCCGGCTTCGCAGCAGCACAAAAGAAATCGGGAGCGAAGCAGTCGCTCTCTAGGTCGGCTGAAATCGCAAATTTTGCCGCTGTGGACTCGCTGGTTCAGGAGCAGGTAGGCACCGATGCCATCACGGGCGCAGTGCTGGTGGTCGGGCACAACGGGCGGATCGTGCACCAGAAGGCTTTTGGCGCTCGCGCAATTTCTCCTCGGCGCGAGGCAATGACGCTCGACACGATTTTCGACCTGGCATCTCTGACCAAGGTTGTTGCTACAACGCCCAGCGTGATGCGCCTGTTGCAGTATGGGCAGATGCGCCTTGATGATCCGATCGCACGCTACATTCCCGATTTCGGAATGAACGGAAAGGAAGCAGTCAGCATAAGGCAGTTGCTGACGCATTATTCGGGCCTCAAGCCTGATCTCGATATGAGCACGGCCTGGCAGGGACAGGAGATGGCTTTCCGGCTGGCTCACGAAGAAAAGCTCCAGGCTCCTCCGGGCGCCCAGTTCGTCTACAGCGATATCAACTTCATCGAATTGGGAGAACTGGTGCAGCGGCTTTCCGGCCTCGGGCTGGACCAGTATGCAAGAGTCCATATCTTCGAGCCGTTGCGCATGAAGCACACGCGCTATCTTCCGCCGGCAAGCTGGGCGCCAAAGATCGCGGAGACGCTCTCTGTGGACAATCACCGCATCTTGCGCGGCATCGTACAGGACCCCACAGCACAGCGGATGGGAGGCGTTGCCGGCCACGCAGGACTCTTTTCGACAGGCGCCGACCTTGCGCTGTACGCGCAGGCCCTGATTGACCGCAGGACGATCTTGTCGCCAGAAGTTATCCAGAAGATGACCACGCCGCAGCAGCCGCCAAACGAGGTTGAGGTACGTGGGCTTGGCTGGGATATTGATTCGCCATTTTCAAGCAATCGTGGCGCATTGCTACCTGTGGGATCCTTTGGTCATACGGGGTTTACCGGGACATCCATGTGGATTGACCCGTACACCAACACCTATGTGATCTTGCTGACCAACTCGGTGCGGCCACATCAAGCGAGTTCTCCGGTGGTCTCACTGCGTTCGCGAGTCGCCAGCGCGGTAGCTTCTGCGTTGAAGCTGGATGTGACCTCCGCGAAGCGAGATCAACTTCTTACCATCACCGGATACAGCGAACTGGCAGCTGCGGCGCGGCACGTGAATGTACGCAATGGCCAGGTGCTGAGCGGCATTGACGTTTTGGAAAAAGATAATTTCTCCGAACTGAAGCATGATCGGCCGCAGATCACAATCGGTCTTCTGACAAATCAGACCGGCGTGGATGGGCAAGGCAAGCGCACGATTGACGTCCTGGCAAACGTTCCGGGGATCAAGCTGGCTGCAATCTTCAGCCCTGAGCACGGGGTTTTCGGGACTGAAGATACGACCCATCTCGGAGATACAACGGATGCCGCCACTGGTGTTCCGGTGTACAGCGTTTACGGCGGCACCGAGGCGAAGCGCCGGCCGCCGGTCGACATACTGAAAAAACTTGACGTCGTCATCATGGACATTCAGGATGCAGGAGCCCCGTTCTACACCTATGAAACAACTCTGGGATACCTGCTCGAAGCGGCGGCCCAGGCCAACACTGAAGTTGTCGTGCTCGATCGTCCAAACCCGATCACCGGTTCCTATGTGCAGGGGCCGATGACGCAAGCAGATCTTGAGAGCTTCACCAACTATCATCCGGTCCCGGTGCGGCATGGCATGACGTTGGGCGAGTTGGCGCAGATGTTTAACGTAGAGCGCAAGATCGGAGCGCGCCTGACGGTCGTTCCTATGCAGGGCTGGTATCGAGGCGATTGGTTTGACTCGACGGGCTTGGTGTGGACGGACCCCTCTCCGAATTTGCGATCGCTCAACGAAGCAACGCTATACACAGGGGTGGCGCTGATTGAGGGAACCAACATTTCAGTCGGACGGGGGACCAATACGCCGTTCGAGCTCGTCGGAGCGCCCTGGATTGATGGCCGCGCTTTTGCCGAGTATTTGAACTCGCGATTGATTGCCGGCGTACGATTTGTGCCGGTGAGATTTACTCCCACCAGCGGCCCCTACGCTAAGCAGCTTTGCTCGGGCGTAAATATTATCGTGACCGACCGCGATATCCTCGACGCTCCGGAAATGGGAATTGAGCTGGCGGTCGCGTTGCGCAAGCTGTATCCGGAAAACTGGAAGCCAGAGCGGATGCTGGAGATCCTGGCCAATCGCGAAGTCTTTAATGCGGTCGCTGAAGCGGCCGACCCTCGCAGTATCTGGCAGAGCTGGCAGGATGATCTCCAGAAATTCCGCGAGCTTCGTACCAAGTATCTGCTCTACAAATAGCGCGTTTATACTTGGCGCATGGAGCTGCACATCGGAACATCGGGCTGGTCATATCCCAGTTGGAAGCCGGCATTTTTTCCTGAGAAGTGCCCTGCCAAGCGCTTTTTGGAGTACTACTCCACACAACTCAATGCTGTGGAATTGAACGCAACGTTCCGGCGCATGCCGTCAGCCAGTGCCATTGCAGGTTGGGTGAATGCGACGACTCAGGATTTCCGTTTTGCTGCCAAAGCCCATCAGTCCATTACTCATTTCAAGCGGCTTAAAGATGCGGATGAGTCACTGCGTTTCTTTCTACAAAGCATGGAGCCGATGCGGCAGTCGGGCAAGCTTGGGCCAGTTCTCTTCCAGGTTCCGCCGAATCTTCAGGCAGATATTTCACTGTTGGAAAAATTCGTGCAGCATCTGCCCAGCGCTTACCGCTTCGCTTTTGAGTTCCGTCACCCGAGCTGGTTCAGCGACACTGTGTACAACATTCTGAGGAGCCGCAATGTTGGCTTGTGCTGGGCTAAGAGTGAGAAGATTGCGACCCCGCACATTCCCACATCTGATTTTCTCTACTATCGTTTCCGACTGCCGGAGTTCAGTCCCGCGCAGCTTGAAACGATCGCTACAGAGTTGAGGGACCAAGCCAGAGAGCGCGAGGTGTTTGCGTTCTTCAAACATGAAGAGCAGCCCGAGAGTGCTCTGAACGCCGTCACGGTGGCGCGCCGTAATGGGATCGAGCCTAAGCCGTTTGTGCTGCCGGAGAAAAAACGGCGCGCCAGTACCAAAGACACAGCCGTCAACGACCGGAAATAGATTCGGCATATCAGCGCTGATCTGCGCCAATCTGCGACGAAACTACTTTCTTGCTTTGATCTGTTCGCGGTGTTTAGCTGCTTCCTTCGGAACCTGAGGCTCAGTCATATTAACGGGATCTAGAATCTCGGAAATCTCCTGCTCGGTCAGGAGTTTCTTCTCGCGGGCGATGTCAATGATGGAGCGGCCCGTTTCGATCGATTCTTTCACGATCTCCGCGGCTTTCGCATAACCGATATAGGGATTTAGAGCGGTCGCCAGAGAGACGGTGCTCTGGGCGTAAAAGGCGTTGCGCTTCTCGTTGGCAGTGAGCCCTTTCACGCATTTGTCGGTAAAGACTCGCAACATGTTGGCCAAAATCGTGATGGACTGAAGCACGTTGTACGCCATCGTAGGCATCATGACGTTCAGCTCAAGCTGGCCGGCCTGTACGGCGAGTGCGACTGCCGTATCGTTGCCGATTACTTGAAACGAAACCATCGCCGCCAATTCCGGCATAACAGGGTTGATCTTTCCGGGCATGATGGAAGAGCCGGGCTGCAGGCCGGGAAGATTAATTTCGGCGAGACCGGTGTTCGGTCCGGAAGAGAGCAGCCGCAGGTCGTTGGAGATGCGGATAATCTCGAGCGCAAGATTGCGCAACGCCGAGGAGACCTGCGCCATGCAGGCGTTGGATTGCATGGCCCAGCGCATGTCTTCCGCGGGCGACAGCTTTTGCCGGGAGATTCGCGCCAGATTGGCAACCGCTTTAGCTCGGTAGTCGGGATGCGTGTTGATTCCAGTTCCCACCGCGGATCCGCCCAGCCCAAGCTCGCGCAAGGAATCGGCCGCGTGACGAATGTCTCGCGATGCCTTTCTGATGGGGATGGCGTAGGCTCCGAATTCCTGTCCCAGTCGAATGGGAACGGCATCCTGCATGTGAGTGCGGCCAGACTTCATGATGCTGTGAAATTCTTTCCCTTTGGCAGCAAATGCCGCTGCCAGATCGTCCAGGACGGGATAAAGCTTTTCCAGTTCCAGTAGCGTGGAGAGCCTCATGGCCGTGGGAAAAACGTCATTGGTGGATTGGCCGTAGTTCACGTGATCGTTGGGGTGAACTTTGTATTCTCCCAACTTGCCGCCGATGATCTCAGTGGCGCGGTTGGCGATGACTTCATTGGAGTTCATGTGGAAGCTCACGCCCGCGCCGGCCTGAAATACATCCACCACGAATGAGGGGTCCCACTTGCCTTCGATTACCTCTCGTGCCGCTTTCATGATTGCGTCGGCGCGCTCAGCATCCACCAGGCCCAGGTCTTTGTTGGCTTCCGCCGCTGCGTATTTCACCATTCCGATTGCGCGGATCAGGGAGGGTTGGGCGTGCATGCCGGAGATGGGATAGTTTTCTACCGCACGGGCCGTCTGCACGCCGTAGTAGACGTCCGCGGGAATTTCCTTGATGCCAATAGAATCTTTTTCCTGGCGGAAGTTCTGCGTTGCCGTTGCCATAGTCACCTCAGGATGCAATCTCGAAACCCTTGATTATAAATTGAAGGTGTCGCCTGGCTTTAAGGTGACCCGCTGCTGTGCTTGCCCGGCTTAGCAATCTCAGGTGCCGTGATTTAGAATCCTCCGTCTCATGGAGTGACTGCAAGGATTCGCATATGACCAAACTTCTCGACGGCAAAATTGCCATTGTTACCGGAACGGCGCGAGGAATCGGGCAGGCTACAGCGGAGTTGTTTGCGCGGCAGGGAGCCAGAGTCGTGATGTCAGACATTGATGCTGAGCCTCTCAGCCAAGCCGCGGCTGCCATCCAGAAGTCGGGTGGAGAAGTGCATCCGCTGGCCGGCGACGTCACCGATCCACAGTTCCCGCACAAGCTCGTGAAGGCGGCACTGGATAAATTTGGAAGCCTCGATATCATCGTCAACAACGCGGGCTACACCTGGGACGGGGTGATTCACAAGATGACTGACCAGCAATGGCAGGCGATCATTGATTGCCATCTCACCGCGCCATTTCGCATTATCCGCGCAGCCTCAAGCTTCATCCGCGAGACTGCAAAAAAGGAGCAGGCAGAGCAGGGAAGAGCGCGGGCGCGCAAAATCATCAACATCAGTTCGACCTCTGGAACGCGCGGTAACCCCGGCCAGGTGAACTACGCGTCAGGTAAGGCTGGCGTGGTCGGTATGGTGAAGACGCTGGCCAAAGAATGGGGTATGTTCAACGTGCAGGCGAATGCTGTTGCTTTCGGCTGGATCGAAACGAGGCTGACGCACGCCAAAGAACAACAGGTCAAGATCAAGCGCGGCGAGGCGGAGATTGAGCTAGGAATTCCGGAGGAGCGTTTGCAGATGATGCCGAAGTTCATACCCATGGGCCGCGCGGGAACACCGCAGGAAGCCGCAGGCGCTGTGCTGTTCTTTGCTTCGCCGCTCTCCGATTACGTTTCCGGGCAAGTGTTGGAAGTCACAGGAGGCTTGTGATGGCGGAAGCCGCAGCGCCCAAACGAATGCTTGACTCGCTTGATTCATTGAAAGATCTGGTTGGTCAGGAAGTCGCGGTCACAGACTGGTTCACCATGACCCAGGAACGCGTGCAGCAGTTCGCTGATGCCACGCTTGACCATCAATGGATCCACGTTGATGTGGAGAGAGCAAAGCGTGAGTCGCCCTTCAAAGGACCGATTGCACATGGATTCCTAACGCTTTCGCTCCTGGCCCATTTCATGCAGTCTGCTGTGGGAATTCGGCACGGAGTGCGCATGGGTGTGAACTACGGCATGAATAAAATTAGGTTTGTCTCTCCCGTGCGTGTGGATAGCCGCATCCGGGCACGCTTCGTTCTGCAAACACTCAAGGACGTGGAGCCGAACGGAGTAGAAGCACAGTACAACGCTACCGTCGAAGCCGAAGGCAGTGAAAAGCCGGCTTGCATTGCCGAATGGCTGGTGCGGTACTACCGCTAGATCGCTTCCTTTTCCGCTGCGCGTAGGCCCACTCTCAGCAGCATCTTCGTGACCTCTCCCATATTGGCGAAGCGCGCGTCTTTGGTTAGCCCCTGACAATAGCGGTAATAAATCTGCTGGATGATCACAGCCACCTTGAACAACGCAAAAACATAATAGAAGACGATGCTCGAAAGATCGCGTCCAGTCTGGCGGCCATAGCGCTCGAGAAGTTGCGCGCGTGTGAGGCTGCCGGGAATGGCAGTCGGACCCCAGCGCAGCATCTGCAATTCAGGCGGATCATCGGCGTTTACCCAATACGCGAGCGCCGTGCCAAGATCAGTGAGGGGATCGCCCAGCGTACACATCTCCCAATCGAGAACGGCTTTGATGCGAGTGATGTCACCCGCATCAAGAACTATGTTGTCGTATTTGTAATCGTTGTGGACCAGTGTGCTGCCGCTTTGGGTGGGCATTCGCGCGGTGAGCCAGGCGGTGATCTGCGCGACTTCCGGCAGTTCGTCGGTCTTTGAACCGTAGTAGCGCTCGATCCAGCCCTTTACCTGGCGCTCCAGATAGCCGTGTGGTTTGCCGAGGGAACCCAATCCAATTGCGTTGTAGTCCAGGTTGTGCAGCCGCGCCAAGTTGTCAATGAAAGATTCACTCAAGCACCGTGCAGTTTCAAGCGGCAGACTGAATCCTGAGGGAACACTCCTGCGCAGCACAACGCCGTGTACCCGCTCCATCAGGTAGAACGGAGCATCGATGACGGATTCGTCTGAGCAGTACAGCAGCGGCTTCGGGGCGGGGTACACAGTATAAATTTGCGAAAGCGCGTGATACTCGCGGCCCATATCATGCGCCGTTTTGACTTTGCTGCCGAAAGGCGGCCGACGCAGCACCATTTGGTTGTTCGCGAAGGTAACCGAATAAGTGAGATTGGAGTGACCGCTGGGGAACTGCTCGACGGTAAGTGGGCCGGTTAGATCAGGAAAGTGGCTGCGCAGGTATGGCTCCAGACGCGCAAGATCAAGTTCCTCGCCGGAACGGACCGCGGCAGAATGGTCGAGAAACTCGCTGTATTGGAGAGCGGATTCAGGCATAGCAAGCTCGGTTACGTCGCAAGCTCCAATCCGTGCTTCTTTAAGATCTGTCGTGCCACCACCATTTTGTGCACCTCATCGGGGCCGTCATAGATCCGGGCCCCGCGCTCGGCAGCCCAGAATGCAGCCAGTGGCGTTTCCGGTGTCAGTCCGGTGGCGCCATGAGTCTGGATGGCTCGGTCAAGAACTTTCAAAAGCACGCCTGCAACATAGAACTTAATGCAGGAGATTTCCTCACGCGCGGCACGCTGACCCAGGTTCTGAATCTTCCAGGCTGCTTCCAGCACCATCAGACGCGAGGCGTTGATTTCGGCGCGGCTCTCTGCAATCCAGGACTGGATGATCTGCCGCGTGCCCAGTGCCTTGCCCGGCGCAAGCTCGCGCTCGGCGGCGCGCTTGCACATCAACTCAAACGCCCGCTCGGAAATTCCCAGCCAGCGCATGCAATGGTGAATGCGTCCTGCGCCAAGCCGCTCTTGGGCAATGGCGAAACCTTCTCCTTCTTTTCCCAGCAGGTTGGATTGCGGCACGCGGCAGTTGTCAAATCGAACCTCGGCGTGGCTAGCATGATCTTCGCCCACATGCCCAAGCACGCTCAGATTCTTGATCCGCTTGAAGCCGGGAGTGTTGGTGGGTACAAGAATCTGGCTGGCACGCTGATGCGGCGGAGCCTGTGGACTCGTAACCGCCATTACCACAGCAAAGGCCGCGCCATCAGCAGACGAAGTAAACCATTTATGCCCGTTGATGACGTAATGATTGCCGTCTTTCACCGCCGCGGTGTCCATCCATGTCGGATTGGAGCCGGCATGCTCTGGTTCAGTCATGGCGAAGCAACTGCGGGTCTCGCCCCGCAACAGCGGCTCCAGAAAATTCTTCTTTTGCTCCGGCGTGCCGTGCTCAATGAGAATTTCCATGTTGCCGGCATCGGGCGCCTGGCAATTGAAGACGTAGTGTCCCAGCAGGCTGCGTCCGAGCACCGCGCTTAGCAGTCCGTGCTCCATCAAACTCAAGCCCATCCCGCCATATTCCTTGGGAATCTGCGGGCACCAGAAGCCCAGCTTTTTTACTTTCTCGCGAACGGCTTTGAGTTTGGGCAAAGTGGCGCGAAATCCGTGCTCCGCCACTTCCGGTTCCAGCGAGTAAACTTCGCCTTCCATGAAACGCTCGATTCGATCAAGTATCTGCTGTATCTGCTCCGGGATGGCAAAATCCATTGCGCCTCCGATCACCGGTACGTCAGGAAATCGCGGTCTGTTATGTGCGGAACAGAATTATAAGAGCTCAGCGTGAAGCGCTCTCCGGAGAAAACGAACGAGCTGTAGCCGGAATTGCACATCATCCAGGCGGTTTTGAGAGCATCAGGCGTGGTTAAGTTGAGGGCGCGTTGCATCGCAATCCCCACGGGCCCTCCGGAGCTGAATACGACGACTCTTCTTCCGCTCCGCCCGTTCGACATAATTGCATCCAAGCCACGCCGGATACGCGCCGCAAAATCATTCCAGGGCTCGATTTCTTCTACGGCAAGATCGCCAATGGCCCAACGCCCCACGATGACCTCAAAAATACGCTGAAAACGTCTGAACTGCTCGGCGCGGTTCTGGCTGCCTTGAAAATCCTTGTAGAGATCGCGAATGTGAGCATCCGATTCCCGCAGCAAAGGAAGGGTCTTTTCGATCACCAGTTCCGCCTGAAACTCATCAAAATCGGGGAGCACCTGCAGTCCAGGCCACCCCAGCCCCGAACCACGGTAGGCTTCTCCGGCGAGCCGAGCGGTTTCCTGCTGGCGCACGCGAGGTCCAGAATAAACTTCATCAAGCCTCACATTCATTCGCGCCCAGTACTCGCCCAGCATTCGCGATTGCGCTTCACCCTTGGCAGAAAGCTTGTCGTAATTCTTTTCCAGGAATGAAGCCTGGCCATGCCGGACCAGGAAGAGATGGCTCATAAGGTGCGGACTTCTCCGGTTGTTGGAAGACCGCAGAGAATAGCATGGCGGAGCGCATTACGGGAATGACCCGCATCATCCGGATAAGGATACAAGGTGCTCTTGGAAGGCTTTTATTTCTTCTGTGATGAGCCAGGCAGTCGAACGTTCACGCCATTTGCCGCATTCACTTGCTCGGTGGCGGCGACATCAATATCCGAAAGCGGGACCTTCTTTGCCGCGTGCTCATTCAGGATCCACAGGGTCTCGCCCGCAATGGCATAGTTCTGGGCGGTCGTGCGACGACCGTCGCGAAAAACAAACGTGGTCGCGACCGCGGGATTGACGGCTGACATCGACGTTCCTGGAGGCGGCGTTTCACGCGTTTCACGGCGCGCGGTGGCCTGCTCGTCGCGGAGGTCTTCGACTTCGTCACTCAGTCGCTGAATTTGTTGGGCAAGCTGGATATCGGCGCTGTTATCGTTGCTCACCATCTCCGCTGGAGGCTGGGCGGGGTACGGAGGATAGTAGTCCTGGGGGGAGAAGCCAGGAATGTAAGAAGCGCCGACAAACCCCGGGAAAAAGGGTGAGCCAAAGAATGGCGAGCCAAAGAATGGCGATCCGAATGGGAAGAATGAAGAGCCGAACAGAAAGAAGAAATTGTCGTGGAACCTATGCCTGAAGAAGAAGCCGTCATGGCAGGGGAAGAAACCGCCGCAGCTATGGGCGAATCCGTTAAAGCTGAATCTGGAGCGGCCACCCATAGGTGTGAACCGGGTGCGGGAGAATACTCCTGCGGGCGCGAAAGAACGGCCCAATGAGATTCTGCCAGGCCGCGCAATTGGCCGGCCCATAAAGACTCTTCCGCCTGGCCGGATCATCGGACCTCGCATAAAGACATTTCCTGGTCGAGGAGCGAAGGTGCGAGCGCCGCCGAAGGGAGCAGAACGAAATCCTGAACTCATTCGAGGAGCAGGGCCGCGGAAACTACCACGCATCTGCGCGTGAACTGAGAGCGGCAGAAGAGCAGCCGCTCCAACTACAACAATGGAGAGCAGCCGACGCATAATGTCTTTATTCTAGTCCCATGACAGAGTTCCAGAGCGGGAATATTGGTTGTGTTTTCAAGCATCTAGAACACTGGCGTTTCACACTGGGCGTTGTCGGTCTGCGTTCGCGGCGCGAGTCAGCCGCGCAGTTCTGCCGTCATTTCCTGGGTATAAGCAGAGGCTTGCCCTTTGATTAGGTCGGCAGCTTTCTCAGCAATCATGATGGTGGGCGCATTCGTATTGCCGCCCGTAATTACCGGCATGATCGAAGCATCGACGACGCGCAGACCTTCGAGACCTCGGACTCGCAGTTCAGAGTCGACGACTGCCATGGCATCGTTTCCCATTCTGCAGGTGCCGACGGGGTGGTAAAGCGTTGCGGCATATTTTTCAATGTGCCGCAGCAGCGCGGTGTCGTCCTTGGCGTCAGGGCCGGGCAGCATTTCTGGACCACGATATTTTTCAAA
>DATEGH010000231.1:0-2305 GCA_035280185.1 Terriglobales bacterium | reverse complement strand
AAAAATACTCCGTAGAAACCTTCTGGTGTGGTAAATAGTTAAGCGAATCTGAGCATGCACTTTACCCGGTTACGCCGAGCCTTCTGGCAAGCATTTCTCCATGGGCAATTCTCCGTTGCCAAAGCGGCGGCCTATTCTTCCATTCTTACTCTCTTTCCGGCATTTCTCGTTGTGGCGTCAATTCTCGAAGCATCGCACCAGACAGAAGGCTTCGTACAGCAGATCGCCGGCGCCGTGGGCTGGGTGCTTCCGCCCGGGTCGAGTTCGGCGGCGCTCTCGTTTTTCCAAAGCAAGCAGCACCACGCGACGCGCATCATCTATTCGGCTTCCCTGGTAACGATCCTGGCAGCGTCCGGCGTGATGATTTCCTGGATGGAGGGCTTCCGCAAAGCTTATGCGGTCCCGAATACCTGGGGTTTTTGGAAGGAGCGCGCCATTGCGTTTTACCTGGTCATTCTTGCGCTGATTCCGCTGGGGTTCGCGACGGTTCTCGTCGCCTTCGGCAGCGAGATTGAAGATTCCATCCAGGCGCAGACCATGCACCTGTTCAAGCCGCTCATTCTGCTGGTGTGGACGGGAGTTCGCTGGGCGATTGCTCTTCTCACCAGCACCGCGGTGATGGGGCTCATCTATCATCATGGATTGCCGAAAACCCAATCCTGGAGACGTGTTCTGCCCGGCGCCATCATGGCCACGATGCTTTGGTTTCCCGCAACCATCCTCTTCGGCTGGTATGTGAAGGACTACGCCACGTACAGCGTGGTTTACGGATCGCTGAGTGCGGCTATCGCTCTGCTGGTGTGGCTCTACATTGTTTCGGTGATTGTGCTGTTTGGAGCGGAATTCAATGCTCAGGTATATCCCAAGATGCTCGACACAGAATCAGCGAATAAGCCCAGCCTGTCCAGGGTTGAAGCCAGATGAGCAGCGTCGCCGCGGGGCGCCGCGCCAAAGTTGTATGCACCCTGGGTCCAGCCAGCAGCAGCGAAGCGATGCTGCGCGATTTGGTTCGCGCCGGGATGGATGTCGCGCGCCTGAACTTCTCCCACAGTACCCATGAGGAACACGCGCGAGTCATCGAGCGATTACGCAAGGTAGCAGAAAAAGAAGGCCGCCCTGTCTGCATTCTTCAAGATCTGCAAGGCCCCAAGATCCGCACCGGGAGGCTGAAGTATCGAACTCCGGTGGTGCTCAAGAAGGGCTCACATGTGGTCATCACCCCACGCGACGTTCCGGGCACCGCGAGCATGATCTCGACCACTTTCAAGACCCTGTCGGAGGAAGTGCAACCCGGCTCGCGCATTCTGCTGTCCGATGGGCTGATCGAGTTAGTCGTCCTTGAGCAGCGCAATGGTGATGTGGAATGTGAAGTCGTGAACGGCGGCATGTTGGGAGAGCACAAAGGAATCAACCTGCCAGGAGCCGCCGTCCATGTGCCGTCGCTCACGGAGAAAGACGAGAAGGACCTGGCTTTCGGCCTGAAGCACGGCGTCAACATTGTTGCCGTTTCCTTTGTCCGGACGGCGGACGATGTGCGCGCGGTGAAGCGGTTGGTGCAAGCCGCGAAGAGCGATACATGGGTTATCGCGAAACTGGAGAAGCCGCAGGCGGTTGAAGAGCGCGCGCTGGAGGAGATCCTCGATGTCTCGGACGGAGTGATGGTAGCGCGGGGCGATCTGGGCGTGGAAGCGCCGCCGGAACGCGTGCCGGTGATGCAAAAGATGATCATCCGTCGCGCTGCTGATTGGCGCAAGCCCGTGATTACGGCCACGCAGATGCTCGAGTCCATGATCGAGAACCCGCGCCCTACCCGCGCAGAAGCCAGCGACGTGGCCAATGCAATTTTCGATGGAACAGATGCCGTGATGCTCTCCGCCGAAACGGCCAGCGGCAAGTATCCCCGCGAGGCAGTCGCCATGATGGCGCGCATTATCGTAGAAGCCGAATCGAGCCTTGAAGTGGTGCCGCGCCGCCGCCAGCATCATTTGCTCTCAATCTCTGAGACGATCTGCGAATCAGTGGCCCATGCGGCGCAGGACCTGGATATGAAAGCCATTGCTGTGTACACGGAGAGCGGAGCAACTGCGCGGCTGATTTCCAAATACCGTCCTCAGGCGCCGATCTTTGCCTTTGCAGCCAGCCCGCCGGTTTGCGAGCGCTTGAATCTGCTTTGGGGAGTGCAGCCTGTGGGGTGCGAGATGGGGATTAATAGCGAGGAAATGGCCGCCAATGCTGAGCGGACGCTGCTGGCGCGTCACGCCGTGCAATCTGGAGATATCCTCGCGATTGTCGCGGGAACACGCAC
>DATEGH010000230.1:0-2209 GCA_035280185.1 Terriglobales bacterium | reverse complement strand
GCGGGTAATGTTGACGGAGCAGATTTATCGCGCCTTTGCGTTGCTCTCCGGCCACCCTTACCCAAAATAAGGCCACGTTCAGACCGGCCCGCAGCTCAGGAAACAGGCTTGACACTGGGGGAGGCAATGAGTAGCCTTTAAGCATGAGATTTTGCCGGTTGACCTGCGCCTGTTGTTGTCAGACTACAGCGCCGAAGTCTGCCGGTTAACGCCCTGCTCTAAAAATCAGCTCTCATACGGGCCCACCGTCGGACGCAAGATTCGGCGGTGGGTTTTTTGTTAAGGAAAGCGACGCGAGAATGAAGGCTTCCAATTCACTATGGCAAAAAGAGCTGGCCGGAAAAATGCCGGAGGCTCTGGCCCGCGAAATCGATATCTTCGAGACAGAAATCACCTTGCGCAAGCAGGGCAAGATCGAGGAGCGGTTGTTTGCCGAAACCCGGCTTCGCAGGGGCGCCTACGGCCAGCGGTACGACAATGGCCAGCGACACAATGGCCAGGCGGTTCAAGAGATCGGCTATCCATCCGGAAAATTGACGAAGGGTCCCCACACCATGTGGGATGCGCCGGGGATGCAGCGCATCAAGATTCCCGGAGGCGGATTGAATGCCAGTCAACTGGAGACGCTTGCCGAACTGGCCGAAGAATATTCCGACGGTATCGCACACATAACCACACGGCAGGACGTTCAGCTTCACTACGTGCACATTGAAGACACGCCCAGCATCATGCGCCGTCTGGCCGCCGCGAACATCACCACGCGCGAAGCCTGCGGAAACTCGGTGCGCAACGTCACGGCTTGCCCCTACGCGGGGGTTTGCCCAGATGAAGTGTTTGACGTCACGCCGTATGCCCGTGCCTTGTCGAAATTCCTATTGGGTCATCCCGATTGCCAGAACTTCGGCAGAAAATTCAAGCCGTCATTCAGCGGCTGCGGCCAACACGCCTGCGGTCTGGCGAGCATGCACGACCTGGGCCTGGTGGCGAAAGAGCGAACTGAGAACGGAGAGCGGAAGATTGGCTTCGAGATGTACGTAGGCGGTGGGCTGGGCGCGGTGCCCTATCAGGCGAAGCTATTCGATTCGTTTATTCCGCCGGAAGAACTGTTACCGCTGGCGCAGGCAATTGCGCGCGTTTTTGCCAAACTTGGCGAAAAGAAGAATCGCAGCCGGGCGCGAATCAAGTTTCTGATTCAGGATCTGGGGATCGAGAAGTTCCGCGAGCTCGTTTTGGAAGAGCGAAAAAATCTACAGCCAGATCCTCGCTGGACAGAATATGTCGAGAGCGCGACGGCCGCATTCAAGGAAGCGCCCCTGAAACCCGCGGGAAAAGCGCCGCTTTTGGGCTCAGCGGATTTCCAGCGCTGGCTTAAGACGAACATCCGTCCACAAAAGCAGGCGGGTTACGCCGTGGTCACCATCGCGCTCCCTCTCGGCGACATCACCGCCAACCAGCTTCGCGCGCTCGCGGATATCGCCCGGCGGTTCACGAACGAAACGCTTCGCACGACCGTGGAACAAAATATCGTGCTGCGCTGGATCAGTCAGGCCGATCTTCCTGAGCTCTGGCAGGCGCTGAACGCAGTGAGTCTTGCCGAACCAAGCGCAGAAACGATCCTCGATGTGGTCACTTGCCCCGGCACGGACACCTGCAAACTGGGGATTTCCTCTTCTCGCGGGCTGGCAGCCGAGCTGCGCAAGAGGCTGGGGGAAAAGAGCGCCCAGCTCGATGAAGCCGTCCAGAACCTGCACATAAAAATTAGCGGCTGCTTCAACAGTTGCGGCCAACATCACGTGGCCGATCTGGGATTCTATGGCGTAAGCCGCAAAATGTCGGGATACGCGGTGCCACACTTCCAAGTGGTTTTGGGAGGCGAATGGGCGAACAACGGGGGATCCTACGGTATGCCGGTCATGGCGATCCCGTCGAAGCACGTTCCGGAGGTAGTCACGCGGCTGGTGGATCGGTACGCCGCGGGGCGGAAGAACGGCGAAGCCTTCAAGGATTTCATCAAGCGCATGGGCAAAGCGGAGCTGAAGAATCTGCTGGACGATCTGGCGCATCCCCCTTCAGATCCCACCGATCATTCCCTTTTCAAGGATTGGGGTGATCCCCGCGAGTATAGCCTGGAGGATATGGGCGTCGGCGAGTGCGCGGGGGAGGTGGTGTCTCCGATCGATTTCGATCTTGCGGGCGCGGAACGGGAAGT
>DATEGH010000229.1:0-20692 GCA_035280185.1 Terriglobales bacterium | reverse complement strand
TGTTCTTCCGGCTTCACTCCGCTGATGATTGCGGAAACCGCTCCTTCCGGGCTAATCACGAAGGTGGTCCGGTCGATGCCCATGTACTTCCTGCCGTACATGCTCTTCTCCTTCAGCACACCGAACTTCTTCGCCACAGCTTTGTCTTCGTCGGCCAGCAGCGAGTAAGGAAGGTTATATTTTTCTTTAAATTTCTTCTGCGCTGAAGGCTTATCGCCGGAGATGCCGAGCACCACCGCTCCGGCGCGCTGAATTTTCTGGAATGCGTCGCGGAACCCGCACGCTTCCAGCGTTCAACCGGGCGTGTTGGCCTTGGGGAAGAAGAACAGCACCAAGTCCTTGCCGCGATAGTCCTTCAACGAGACGGCCTTGCCCTCTTCATTGGCAAGCGTAAACTCCGGGGCTTTATCATTAACTTGCATAATTTTTCCGGGTTAAAGATATCCATGAATTTATATCGCAGAAGATCATTTGCGGCCAGCTTGCTCCTTGTGCTTGCGGTTCTGGTGATTGCCAGGTCGTCAGCGCAGCGGCAAAAACCTCACAAATTGCGTGCAACAGCCTTGCTGGAGCTGACCACCAGCCCTAAGGGAATCATCAGCTCGCGACTCACCCCGGTCGTAATCATGGATGATGGCCGCTTCTACGACGCCAGCATTTACAAAGCGCGCCCGCGTCCCATGGCGGCGGAAATTGGTGTGGTGTACGAAGCTCAGAAGACGGGTGTTCCAGTGGGATACGTGACCATCACCGGGGCTGCCAACAACGGTGGTTTATGGACCGCGATGGGCAAATGGCAGTCAGCCCAGCAGGTGGCAAAGAAAGAAGCTCCCACCCCTACTCCTCCGAACCAGGAGGATGACCGGCCAATCCTGCATCGCGGCGGTGACACGTCCGCTAGCTCCTCGACCGCGAGTCCCTCGCCGACTCCTTCGCCTGAAGCGTCGGGCACTCCGGAGCCGGAACCCGAAGATCCGGGACGTCCTGTATTGCGCCGGCGAGCGCCAAACGCCGAAAGCACGCCAACTCCAGAGTCTTCGCCTTCGCCAACACCGCAGCCCTCAGTCACTCCCAAGCCGAATGCGCCCGCCGCCGGCACACAGACCATGGTTGCAGTCTCTGATAACCAACCGACTGACGAGCGTTCGTTTCTCTACCAATGGAAGCCTGGAGAGGAGCAGGAAATGGATGTCAAGCTGCGCCGGCTCGCCTTGGCCCAACTCCCGCCGGAAAATGCGGCGCTCGAAGACAACGCGCTGCAAGGCGTAGTGATCCGGTCGTTTGATCTTGACCTAACCAACGAACCCGTCATGATCCTGACCGCCGAAATTCCCGGTAGCTATCTCACGCCCGGCAAGAAATCCGCGCCCTCAAAATTCGTGTCGCGCTACATCACCCTCATTGCCCGCGGCGACTACGAGCAGAACCTGCAACGGCTCGCCGTCAGCATTACCGACTCCTCTCGTCTCGATGTCGCGCCCCGGCTCGAACTCATTGACGCCGTTGACGTGGATGGTGATGGCTACGGCGAACTTCTATTCCGTGAATACGGCTTCGACCAAAAGCAGTTTGTGGTTTACGGCATAGGGCGTGGGACAGTGACCAAGCTCTTTGAGGGCGCAAGTGGGCCGTTGAAATAGAAAACTTAAATCCCAGAAACGACCACTAATGCAGTAATTTTCAGCCTAAGAAATTATAACATTAGATGTTATAATACAAACCGTGCCGAAGTTCGATTTGAAACGCGCTCGCAAGACGATGGGATTGACGCAGCAGCAGGTCGCCGCCGCTCTTCACGTATCTCAGGCATATGTCTCGATGGTGGAGAACGGTCGACGGGAATTGCCAATAGCTCAGGTATATGCCGTCGCTCAGTTCTATCGGCTGCGTCCTACTGTTTTTCCCCTTCCCTCAACCGAGCGATGGACGGAAATCGAGCCGTCAGAGATTGCTTCCGAGCTAGCAGCGCTGGGGTATCCCGCTCTAGCCTATCTGTGCCGTCATCTTCCCACGCGGAATCCTGCTGAACTCTTGATGGCTGCTCTCCTGAAAAATAATTTGGAAGTTCGCGTCGTTGAGGGACTGCCGTGGCTCGCTTGTTCCTACACCGATTTGAATTGGGATTGGTGCATAGAGCAGGCTAAACTGGGTAACATTGCGAATCGGCTTGGATTTGTGGTGAGCCTTGCAAGGGAACTGTCAGAAATGCATCGGCGGACTGCGTCTGTTGAAACACTCAGATGGGTTGAAGACAACCTTCGGCCAGCCGTGCTCCTCCGTTCCCAAACTCTCTGTCGGGAACACATGACTCAGGCCGAGCGACGCTGGCTCAAATCACGAAGCAGTACTCAAGCAAAAAGCTGGAACCTGCTTTCAGATTTCTCAGCAAAGCTTTTGGCACATGCCGTCTAGTGCTCCTTTTGAGCCTTGGCACTCGTTTCTAAATGAGATTGATGTCTTCATGCGCAGGCCAGTGGCATTTCATTGTCTGGGCGGATTTGTTATCGCCCAACTTTACCAATTGCTCCGACCGACAGTTGACGTGGATACTCTTGTCATCGCTCCGAATGAAGAGGCCGCAAGACTCCTTGCGAAAGCCGGTAAGACTTCGGAGCTACATCGGAAATACAAGGTCTATTTGGATTTAGTAACGGTTGCGAATGTCCCCGAAGATTACGAGTCGCGGCTCAACGCGATGTTCGCGGGGACGTACACTTCGCGCTCGATCCATATGATCTGGCGCTGGCAAAGCTCGGACGGAACAGCGAGCGGGACAGAGAAGATGTACTTCGACTAGCGAGGAAGATGCCCTTCAACTTGGATTTGCTGAAGCAAAGGTATATTAAGGAACTCCGTCCTTATCTCTCCAACCAGAAAAGAGAAGATCTGACTTTGGAGCTGTGGGTTGAGATGATTCAAGAAGACCGCCTTAACGCGGCGGGCCCACCGCCCAGCTCTCCAGTTGATTGAGTTGGCGCAGGAGCTGCACCTGCGCCTTGTCCAATTCAAAAGTCGAATTCAAATACGCAGTGTAGCGCTCGTGCTCGGTGACCCGCGCGTTCTGCTGGTCTTTGAGTGTGGCTTCGCCGGACTGGATCTTTGCTTCAGCAGCTTCGATGTCTGCTTGCGCCAGCTCGTGTTCCAGTTGCGCTACATCGCGAGCTGCAGTGAGCTGCTCCACTGAGCGTTGGAGCTTCAGTGTATCGCTGCTTACCTGCTGCTTCACGTTTCGCGCCTCTTCGCGGGCCTTTTGCGCGTCAAAGCGTGCCACGTCCGCCGCGGCGCGCTGTGTCGGATTGAGAAAGTAAAAGCGGAAGGAAGCTCCGGCAGTCACGTTATGACGCTGGAATTTCAGAAAGAACTGATCGTAGTTATTGAAGCGAGCGAGCACAGCGTACTGAGCGGCGAGGTCAATCGACGGAAAAAGCTGCTTGTGCTCTCCCTTGGCCCGGTGCTCCTTTGATTCAGCCACAAAGTTTGCTACGGCTACTGCGAGGTTCTTGTCCACAGCTTCGGACGCAAGATTCTGGTCTTGGGAGAATTCGGGAACCTTGGGAATCGTCTCAGTGGAGGTAACGATAGCTCTTTCGGGCAGCCCAGTCAGTTGCGAAAGCCGCAGGCGCAACTGGTCCGCCGCCGATTGTGCCTGAGCGATGTCCAACCGCGTGCGCGCCACCGCGAGCTTTGCCCGCGTGAGGTCCACCGAACTATCGAGGCCGGCCTGGACGCGCTGATTCACGATCTCCTGCAGGCGCGCAGCCGCTTGCTGCTGCTCGCGCTGTACGGGAATTGAAGAATCAAGCAGGTCAAGCTGCATATAGCTCAGGGCCGTTTCCATGATCACACCATTGCGCCGGTCGGCATTCTGCGCTTCCGTTGCCTTCACGTCGTCTTTGGCCGCGCGGATGTACTCCCGCTGCGCAAGATTGAAGAACCCTTCCTGGAGGTTCACGTTGAACACCGAAGGCGCAGCGCCCTCCAGACTCAGAGGAAATCCGTAAGAGAAGCCCAACCCGGAGCCGATAACCATTTGCGGAAGAAAAAAATCGCGAGTCTGAGAGACCGCCGCCTGCGCGCGCTGCAAATCATTGCGGTTGATACCTATGGTCGCGCTGTTCTTTAGCGCCAACTCGATTGCTGTGCGAAAGGCGAGCGGCTTCGTTTCTGGTTGAGAGCTCTTGTCCTGCGCAGTCACAGAAGTCGCGATTGAGAGCATCAGGACGAGAATGGAGAGTCTGCCAAACTGCAAGTTCATGCTCCACCTGGGATGAGAGTCGAATTGCGGAAAAACGGATTCTATCGGGAAATGCGGGCCAGCGCATCCCGCGCGGCGCGATACTCGGGAGCGATCGCAAGTGCTGCGCGATACTCCTCGAACGCGCCTTGTTTATTGCCCTGCTTTTCCAGCAGCGTGCCCAGCATCAGATGCGCGTGGAAAGCAGGACCATCCTCGGAAAGATGCCCTCCGGAAAGATAGTTCCTCAGCATCTGAACTGCTCCGGGAAGATTCCGCCCGGTGCGAAGCAGAAGGTACGCGCCATCGTAATCCGGAAGGTTCGACTGGTGCGTGGCCCGGAGCGACTGAGAAATGGCCCCTTCCATGTCCTGCATTCTGCCGGCCCGACGGTAAAAATACGCTAGCTCCGTCCAATACCGCGAATCGTTGCCACTGGACGTGACGGCCTTCTTGTATTCTTGCTCGGCCTGACTATTTCCTTGCTTCTCGTCGACACGAGCGCGAATGTAATCCGCCAACCCCGGATCTCTTGGCGCTATTGCATCCGCCTGTTGGCGAGCTTTGTTCTTGTCGCCGCCGAGAAAGCCAGGCGCCTCCAGGTAATATTCGGAAAGATCCGCGCGGGCTAAGAAGTTGCTTCCGTCCAGCGCCACCGCGCGCTCAAATTCGGCATGCACCCGTCGCGCCAGATTGAATGCTGTAAAAGGATTGGAATTCTCAGCCTTACGGCCCGCGGCCCTGCCCAGCCACTCATGATAGGCACTGTTCTGCGGCGAGAGCGCGACAGATTTCTCGGCCATTTTCACCGCGGCATCCCACATCTCCAGTTGGTAGTTGAGGCGGCACAGCAGATGGTAGGCTTGCGCATCTGTTGGGTCCTGCTGCACCCGCTGATTGAGAATACGCCGCGCTTCGGCTGCGTGGCCGGTCCGGAGCAGGTCTTCAGGCGTGACCTGCGAGGCGCCAAGCACGATCAGGCAGAGAGAGGCGATGAGCAACCGGCGAAGGTGGATCAACGTTCGACCACCTTAACTTCCATTCCTCCGCGCAGAGGCTGCGAATTCAAAGCGCCGAGCGCCACTTCCATTCCTTCAGAAACACCGGAGCTGATTTCCACGCGCGTGAGGCTGGAAATTCCGGTTTGCACCTGAATGGGCTGAATCTTATTATTCGTGATCTCGTAAACGTACCGCTTCCCTTCTATGTCGTGCACGGCTTCGCGCGAAACGGTCAACGCATCCATATGCCTGGCGCTAATGATGCTCACGTTCACGTTCACGTTGGGTAGCAGCTTGCGATCGAAGTTGTCGATCAAAGTTGTAGTTTCTCCCACGGTGCGGGTTCCCACTGTGTTGACAACGCTTGGCACGCGAGTGAGCACGCCCTCCCAGACGCGTCCGGGAATAGCGTCCCAGCGAATTTCTACTTTCTGATTCTTGGCGAGTCTTCCGATCTCCGGTTCGTCAACAAAGGCCCGGACCTGCATCCTTTCAAGGTCCGCAACCTGGACCAGCAGTTCGCCGCCCTGAACATACGACCCTGGCTTTACCGGAATCTGGTACACGGTCCCTGCAAATGGGGCGCGGATGTTGGAATTCTTGAGCAGGTCCTGAGCTGCCGCATAGGCGGCGCGCGCCTGCTCAGCATTTGCCTGCACTCGCTGGACTTCCGGCGACGAGTACCGTCCGGTCAACTTGGATTGGAGAAGCTGCGCATCAGCTTCGGCTTTTTGCAGGCGGCTCTTCGCGGCATCCAGTTCAGCGGGAGAAGCCGCCCCCTGCTGCTGAAGTCGCTGCACGGCCTCGAGATTACGGCGGGCATCGTCGCGCTCCGCTTCCGCTTTGGTCAGGTCTGCCCGTGTGGTCAGGACTTCTTCGTTGGTGCCGCCGGACTTCACCGCCTGCATGTCGGCTTCGGCGGCGCGAAGCTGCGCCAGCGCCTTAGCAGCGTCCGCGCGCGCTTGAGCATCGTCCAACTCGAGCAGGAGCTGCCCCGCCTTCACACGGTCGCCTTCCTTCACCAGAATGCGCTTCACTGTGGCCGGCGCAGGCGAATGGGCTTCAAAATTGTTGACCGGCTCAATCTTCCCATTCGTGGAAATAACGCTGGCGATGTTCTGGCGCGTGACCATTTCCGCGCGCACCGCCACCACTGTGCTGCGCATCTTCATCCAGCCGGAGAAGAGGAGCACCGCGATCGCCACCGCAGCCAGAATGGTGAGCAGCCGTGTTCTTTCTGAGCCGTTCTGATTTCTTCTTGCCATGCAAACTTTTTAGTATATCCAAGCGCCCCGCGGGGACGGCAAAATCCCGCACGCTCCGCAACAGGAGAACCACAGTCTGCACCTTGGGCCGGAATGCCTTTGGTTAGATGGCCGAGGGTGAGCGACCGTTACAAAAACACCGTCGCGAGCAGCGCAAAACAGCTTGTTACAATGTGCATGATGTCGCAGCGCACCGGCTACACGGAAAGCCACGCCAAAGCAGGGTTGGACCGCCGCTTCCCGCAGATCGATACCTGGCCCAACCAATTTCCATCCTACGAAATCGTCATCGATATCCCTGAGTTCACCTCTGTGTGCCCTAAGACCGGGCTGCCGGATTTCGGCGTGCTTGAGATCCGCTACATGCCTGATAAGCTTTGCCTGGAACTCAAATCGCTGAAGGAATATCTCACTGAATACCGCAACCTCGGCATCTTTCAGGAGAACATCGTGAACCGTGTGCTGGAGGATGTGGCGCACACGGCAAAACCGAAGTGGGCGATTGTGAAAGGCATCTTCCGTCCACGCGGCGGTATTGGAACCACGGTTGAGGCTAGGTGGCCGCGAGGAGGAAAGAAATAGAGCTCCTTCTGCTCGGCCCGGCGCATTCGAAACGTGCGGGTATAATCTCCGCACTCTCATGTCCCGATTCCAAGCCTATGCGCTGCTGGCGGTCCTCACTGGGCTCAACATCCTGAATTACGTTGATCGCAACGTTCTCTTTGCCGTCCAGCCGCTGATCAAGCGGGAATTTCGCGTCAGCGATACACAAATCGGGATTCTTACCAGCGCGTTCTTCTTCTCTTACATGTTCGCCGCTCCGTTGGTCGGCTGGCTGGGCGACCGCTTCGCCCGCAGAAACATTGTTGTTTTCGGCATTGCTATCTGGAGCGGCTTCACGCTGCTCACCTGGTTCGCCCACGATTACGGCCAGCTTTTGCTGCGGCACACCGTGGTCGGCGTGGGCGAAGCCAGCTATGCAACCATCGCTCCGGCCTTGATCGCCGACGCGTTCCCACTCGACCGCCGTGGAAGAATGCTTTCCATTTTTTATGTCGGCCTTCCTTTCGGCTCGGCTGCCGGATATCTGATCGGAGGCTACTTCGCGCATCAATTTGGTTGGCGCGTGCCCTTCATGGTGGCAGGCGCTCCTGGACTTCTGCTGGCAATCCTACTGTGGTTTCTTCCAGAGCCGGCGCGCGGCCAGTCTGACCGTTTTGATACCGCAGAAGTCCGCACGACGATTTCAGGACTGTGGAAGAACGGCGCGTTCGTAACCGCATCGCTCGGCATGGCAATGTACACCTTCGCCGTGGGCGGCATGCAGGTTTGGATTCCGACATTCCTGGAGCGCGTGCGCGGAATTGAATTGCAAAAGGCAAACGCCGTCTTCGGCCTGATCACGCTCTTCAATGGTTTCGTAGCCACCCTGCTGGGCGGCTGGATCGGCGACAGGCTGCTCAAGCGCTACTTCGGCGCGTATTACACCTTTCCGGGAATTGCGATGCTTGTGGCGGTGCCCTTTATGATTCTTGCCATCTATATCTCCGGCCCGCTGATGTTTCCTGCGATTTTCGTTGCCGTATTTCTCTTGCTGATCGGCACCGGGCCGAGTAATGCCGCAGTGGTTAATTCCGTGAGCGGCAACATCCGTTCCACCGCGCTGGCGGTAAATGTCTTTGTGATTCATCTGCTGGGCGATGCTTTTTCACCCATGCTGATGGGCAAGATCTCCGACAAAAGCTCCCTGCCCACAGCGTTCTGGACTGCATTTGCCGCGGCTGCGCTATCAGGAATCATTCTGATTTATGGAGCGAAATATGCCCCGCGTTTGAAGGCGGGATCAGCACAGCCCTCGATGGGATAGGTGGTTAGCGGAAAAGATTTTTCAGAATAAAAATGGCATTCGCGGGACGCTCGGCCAGCCGCCTCATCAAATACGGGTACCACTCGCTTCCAAAGGGAATGTAAACCCGGCAGAGCCAGCCTTCTTTCACCAGCCTCTCTTGCAGGTCACGGCGGATGCCATACAGCATCTGAAATTCGAAGGCCGAAGCCGCAATCTTCTCCTGCCGGGCAAACGCGATGGTTGCGCGAATCATGTTCTCATCGTGCGTAGCGATGCCGTGGTAGACGCCGCTCTTGAGCAGCAGCTTCATAAGCTTCACGTAATTCGCATCCACATCTGATTTTTTCTCGAAAGCAATTTCCGGCGGCTCCTTGTAGGCGCCCTTGCATAGCCGGACGCGAATCCGGCGAGCAATGAGCTCCTCTACATCCTTTTCGCTGCGATACAGATATGCCTGAATCACAGCCCCCACATGTCCCGCGTTGCCAGCCTGCGCGTGCAGGCGATGAACGAAATCGAGCGTCCGCTGCGTGTAGGGCGAACCTTCCATGTCCACGCGGACGAAATTGTTGAGCCGCGCCGCCTGCTCCACCACACCAGACGCGATCTCATAGGCCATCGCCTCATCCACGTCCATTCCCATGTGCGTGAGTTTCAGGCTGACGTTCGCGTTCAGACCCTGACTGTTCATCCGATCGAGCATCTGGTGATAGAGCTGCGCGCTGTGACGAGCCTCGTCAATATTGGTGACGTTCTCGCCCAGATTGTCCATACTCACGCCCAGCCCTAAACGGTTCATGGCTGCTGTGGCGGCGAGCGCGTCCTCAATGGTGGTGCCGGCCACAAATCGACGCGAAAGTCTCTGGCCCAGCCAGGTCTTCTCCGCGGCGGAGCGGATGGATCTGCTTTCAGAAAGAGTGATAAACGCGGCCCTTAGCACGGATCTCCGCAGTGGTTGAAAGAGTGAATGTCAGGCATGCTGAATATATTCTTGTAACACATTGGAGCAGGCGGGATTTGGTAATTGGGTAATTTGGCAAGTTGGTAATTTGGAACCGTCCAAAACTTTGCGACTTCTGGAAATTACTCAATTACCAAATCCTGTTCATCTCCCATGCTCTTCCAGAAACTTCTCCGCCTCCATAGCGGCGGCGCAGCCTGATCCCGCAGCGGTGATCGCTTGGCGATAGCGGCGGTCCTGCACATCGCCACAGGCAAACACGCCAGGGACATCGGTAAAGACGAAGTCGCGGGTCTTCAAATAACCGTCCTGGTCCTGATCGAGCTGGCCGTTGAACATTTTGGCGTTCGGCTCATGGCCGATGCCGAGAAACATCGCACTGGTCGGAAACTCCCACACCTTCCCAGTCTTCACATTACGCAGCTTCAGGCCGGTAACGTCCTTGGCTTTTACGTCCATCACTTCTTCAACAACAGTATCCGTAAGAAGCTCGATTTTCTCGTGCTTGCGCGCACGCTCCAGCATGATCTTGGAAGCACGGAAGTGGTCGCGGCGATGAATTACCGTCACCTTCGTTGCAAAGCGGGTGAGGAAGAGCGCTTCTTCCATGGCAGAGTCACCACCGCCGATCACCGTAATCGGCTTGCCGCGAAAGAAGAACCCATCACAGGTCGCACACGACGACACGCCGTGGCCGATAAGCGCCTGCTCGCTCGGCAGTCCCAGCCAGCGCGCAGAAGCTCCACTGGCGATAATCAACGTGCGCGTCAGCGCCGTTTTGCCTCCGCCGAAATCGAGCTTAAACGGACGCTGCGTGAGATCCGCATGCGCCAGGTGACCCATCAGAAACTCGGCGCCAAAGCGCACGGCCTGCTTCCGCATGTTCTCGATCAGCTCCGGGCCCTGGATACCTTCAGGAAAGCCGGGAAAGTTTTCCACCAGGCTGGTAATAGAAAGCTGACCGCCCGGCTCGTGGCCTTCCAACACCAGCGGTTTCAGGTTGGCCCGCCCCGCGTAAATGGCGGCGGTCAGACCGGCGCACCCTGTGCCGAGAATCACGGTATCGCGAACGGAATTGTCCATAGCATCCATTAGATTCACGAGCTTCTATTTAGTTTCCGGACGGGAAGTCGCCGGCCGCGGCTTCTTTGTTGCCTTCCGTGTATTTAGCCAGTTGATATCTGAGCGGAAAGCGGCGCTGCGCAGCCCAAGCGCGGTGCGGTATTCCACCATGATGTCCATTGCTTGGCGGAACAGTGGATCGTAGGCGCTCTGGTCGGCTGTGGGACAGCGCGCCAGCACGATGGAGCCTTTCGTAAATCGCTCCAGTTGAATATGCGAAATCGGAGTCTGAATTCCCAACAAGGCAGACGGCTGCACCACGCCGGTGGAGACCCGGTCTTCCAGCGCAACCTCGTGGAACTCCTTGGGATCCCGCATGCGCAAAACGAGCGTCTCCACCGTGTTTTGCGCGTCAACACTGAGCGAGTACTGCGCGGTCAACAAGGGCGAGCCAGAAGCAAAGTCGCGCCGCAGACGCACAAACCGTGCTTCCGGTGCGTTCTCCACGGTCGCCCGGCCGCGTGAAATTTCATAGTCGCGCGAGAACGCCGGTTGAGGGCTAACCTTCGCAAACGCCGCCTTGATCTCAGCCTGGTCTTCTGCCGCTGGCGTGCATACGTTCAAATAGTTCAACCTTACCTGTGGCTGACCAGGAGTCGGCTCAGGCTTTTTTTCCTGCTGGGCCGCAGCAAGTCCCAGCAGAATCATGGATAAGACCGCGCCAGATTTCAACACGCCGCTGATTCTAACATCCGCTTATTGCAGTCTTTACTGCGCCGGAACTTGCCCTGTGTGCTCGCTCACCCAACCGTTCACGGTTTTGTACCAGAGCTGGCTGTTCTGCGGCTTCAGCACCCAATGGCCTTCGTCCGGGAAGTAGAGCATCTTGGAAGGCACTTTCAGCCGCTGCAAGGTGGTAAAGAGCTCGAATCCCTGCGAGACATCCAGGCGGTAATCGAGTTGGCCGTGGACCACCAGCGTGGGTGTCTTGAAATTCGTGGCGAACAGGTGAGGCGACCACTTCCGGTAGAGGGCGCGGTTGGTCCATGGAGTACCTCGGAACTCCCACTCCGGAAACCACAACTCCTCTGTGCTGCCATAAGCGGCTTGGGTGTTGAACATTCCATCATGTGAAACCAGGCATTTGAAGCGGTTGGTGTGGCCCAGGATCCAATCGATCATGTACCCGCCGTAGCTGGCGCCCAGCGCGCACTCACGGTCTTTGTCAATGAATGAGAAGTGCTGCTCGGCGTAATCGAGACCCTTCATCAGGTCAATGTAAGGCTTGCCACCCCAATCGCCGTTCACACCGTCAATAAAGGCCTGGCCATAGCCAGTCGAGCCGCGCGGATTGATCATGATGACCACGTACCCACTGGCGGCAAACAGCTCAGCATTCCAGCGATATGACCATTCCTCACCCCACTGTCCCTGAGGGCCGCCGTGAATCAGAAACTCGACGGGATACGTGCCTCCTTCTTTGAAGTGCGGCGGCTTGATTAAAAACCCTTGCACTTTGGTTCCGTTTGCTCCGGGGAACCAGAAGGATTCAATCTGGGGCATGGAGATTTTCGACAGAACGGAATCGTTGAGACGGGTGAGTTGCTCAGCATCATCAAATTTGATCGGGTACGGTTGTAAAGGAACTGCCGCCCGCGACGTCTCTCGTTGTACACCTGTTGAAATCGAGTGCGTGCTCCCGGACTCACAGGATTCCGGATGCATTGCACACCCGTTGATATTCCATTTGTAGACCTCGTTCGGCGCTCGAACCGACATTCGGGTAAAGACTAGCGCCTTTCCATCGGGAGAAACCATCACCTCGTCATTGGTTCCCCCAAGGATTTCGTGCACCTGATCGTGCTCCGCAATCCGTATGCCGTAAATGGGGGCTTCCCCGGTGCTCTCAGAAGTAAAGTAGATCGTCTTTGAATCAGGCGACCATGCCATCGCCTCTACCCACTGGTCAAAGTTTTCGGTCAGATTTTGAATTTGGCCGGACTGCCGGTTGTAAATGACCAGCCGGAAGCGGTCGCTCTCATATCCGGCGCGCTTCTGCATGCGCCAGGCCAGCCATTTGCCATCGGGAGAGTAAAGCGGAGTAGAGTCGCTGCCGGGACTGGTGCTCAGCTTCTTCGGCGTACCACCGGCAATCGGAACAACGAAAATTTCGTTGTTGGTGCTGATCGCCTCCACCTCGTCAATGTTGCTGGTGAAGGCAACTTCCTTCCCGTCCGGCGAAATGGCGTACATATCCTGGCCTCCCAGGCTGAACGGCGGCACATCGTGGTCGCCCGGCGTGAGGTCCCGCGCCGTACTGCCCTCGATGGGAACTACAAACAGGTGGGTACGTTTGGAATACGTGAAGCTGGACCAGTGGCGGTAGAACAATCGGGTAAAGATCATGGCCTTCACCTTCGACTTGGCGCGATCCTCCTCTTTGGTTTTGTTGCAAACATCGTCAGCGCAGTCGGGATAGACCTCTGATGTAAAGAGAATGTTGCGGCCATCGGGCGACCACAGCGCCCCGTCAGCTTCCGTAGAAATGCTCGTGATCTGGTGCGGAGTGCCCTGAACAATTCCTGACTCGGAATCGAAATCGGCAATCCAAACCTGCTGGTTGCCGCCCCGCGCGCTCACGAAAAGAAAGTGTTTCCCGTCAGGCGACCAGCGGCCTCGATCTTCACCCGCCGGATCATTGGTCATCTGCCGCGACTCGCCTCCAGCCAGCGGTACCACCCAAAGATGGGTGGTCTTCTTGTTGGCCGCCAGGTCCACATCAACGGCGGAGAAAAGCACCCATTTGCCGTCGGGCGAGATCACCGGGCTGCCGATGCGCTTGAGGGCCATCATGTCCTCAAAGGTGAAGGCGCGCCGGCCCGGCGTCTGCGCAAAAATCTGTGCGGCTATGGCAAACGTGAGTACAATATCTATCGCAAAACGGCGCATCTGGTCCTCCCCGCGCGAAAGGAAAGCAACTCAGTGTAAAGACTTTTCCGCGATCAGGCCAGCATTCGCCGGGGGGTCCTCTCTCATGAACATCCTTCATGGTTTCAACCGCAAAGATCGCAAAGAAATAGGATCGCAAAGGGATAAGTGGCAGAAAAATGTCCCGTTGGCAAATGAAGCAGAATCACCGTACTTTGCGCACTTCGCGCCCGTTGCGCTAAACGTTTCTCATGCCCGGAGCGGAAGGTTCAGACTTCTTGCGGGACTCTGTTTCATGGTTCCACTGCTTCTTGCCGCTCAAACTAACTGCAACGAAGGCGCAGGACAGCTCGATCCGGCCAAGCCCTCCGGCATCACTGAAGACCAGATCATTCAGAAGTTTTCGGCAGCGGAAGCCGACTTTCAACGAGCTTATGACTCCTACGGCTTCACTCAGGACATCAAAGTCGAGACGATTGAGGGCAACGACGTAACCGGCGAATTCCGCCGCATTTCCAATATCCACTTTGACCGCGACAAGCGCATGGAGTACGTGACCTTTGCTCCGCAGTCATCGCTTCGCGGCGCTGAACTGAGCAAAGAGGACTTTGATGACATTGAGCGCACGCCTTTCATCCTGACCACGAAGGGCGTCCTTGATTACAACCTCCACTACGCCGGCCGGCAGAAGGTAGACGAGCTGCAGACTTACGCTTTCGATGCTGCGCCGCGCGAACTGGTGAAGGGTCGTCGTTACTTCCAGGGTCGTGTGTGGGTGGACCAACAGGGTCTGCAAATCGTAAAAACGTGCGGGAAGAGCGTCCCGGATGCGATTCCGCAGCCCAGCCGCAAGAAGAAGCGTAGAAAGCAGGAAGAGCAAAACGTTTCTCCTACCCTGGTGACGTACCGCGAACTGATCGACGGGAAATACTGGTTCCCGACTTACCGCCGCGCAGACGACGTTCTACACTTTGTCAGCGGATTTACGACGCAGGACGTTCACATCCGCGAAATCATCAAGCTCCAGGATTATCAGGTCGGCGCGTTCCAGAAGCCGCCGCTGATGACAGCAAAGTAGGCTGCGTAACATTGATCGCACGCGATCTGGGTGAACCACTCAGATTGCCGAATACTTCTCCTTCAGGCGACCGTATGTAGTCTTCAAGTCCTCCGGCAGAACCCTCGTTTCCCCCACAACGCTCATAAAGTTGGAGTCCGCGACCCATCGCGGCAGCACGTGCAGGTGGATGTGGTCGGCAACTCCGGCGCCGGCAGCGCGTCCCAGGTTCATGCCTAGATTCAGCCCGTCTGGATGGTACAGCTCCCGCAGAATGCCCTCAGTTTTCTGAGCAGTTGTGATCAGTTCGGTGGCAGCGGCCGCATCCAGTTTCTGCAGCTCGTCAGTGTGTTCAAAAGGGACCACCATCACATGCCCGGAGGTATATGGGAAGGCGTTCAGCATGACAAAACAATGCCGTCCGCGGTGAACGATCAGGCTGCTCTCATCATTTTCGCGGGCCAGGAGGCCGCAAAAAAGGCATCCAGCAGGCGATTCATGGCCGGTAACGTAGGCATATCGCCACGGGGTGAAGAGGAAATCCATGGTCAAGGAAGATACACCAGAGAACGGCCAAAAATCGCGGTGAGCGGGTTTGACAGTGGTTTGGGGCATTGCTATAGTCGAAGGAGTCTTAGGGCACTTGTCGGGACTGCCGTAAGATCCGGCCGCTGGTCACGCCAGTCACTTCCAGGCACGTCAATACTTCACTTTCATGAGGTCAGCGTGTTTGCAGCGCCGTGCAAAGGCAGAGGAATGGCAGTAGAGCAGAAAATTGGCGGCGAGCACGCCGGACACGAAGTTGAAACCAGCACCTCCCTTAGACCAGGCCAGTCCTACGAAAAATCAGACACTATGCCAGCCAACGATACCCAACTCGAATCTACCGGGCAGCCCACTGCGGGCCCCGCGCATAAAGAAGACAATCACATGGAAGATTTCGCCACCGCTCTTGAGTCGTACACCCTTGAGACCGAACCGGCGCCCAGCGAAGACAATGTCTTCAAAGGCACCGTAGTCAAGATCACTCCCACGCACGTGGTCGTGGACATCGGCTTTAAATCAGAAGGCCTGGTGCCGATCGCGGAAGTCACCGACGCTGACGGGAATATTAAATTCCAGCCCGGCGAACAGATCGAAGTGATGGTGCAGCGCGGCGAGAACGAAGAAGGCGCGGTCCTTCTCTCGCACGAGCGCGCCCAGCGTGTGCGCGTTTGGGAGAACATCGAAAAGGCCTACAACGCCAAGGAACCGGTTAAAGGAAAGATTGTCGAGCGCGTGAAGGGCGGGGTCTCGGTGGATATTGGCGTAAAGGCCTTCATGCCCGGCTCGCAGGTTGATGTTCATCCCATCCGCAACCTGGACACGCTCAAGGGACAGGAAATTGAAGTCCGCGTTATCAAGCTGAACAAAAAGCGCGGCAACATCGTTGTTTCCCGTAAAGCGATTCTCGATGAAGAAATCGCCTCCAAGCGCGAAAAAACGCTCGAGCACCTGCAGGAAGGTTCGGTCCTGACCGGTACGGTGAAGAACCTGACCGAGTACGGCGCATTCGTCGATCTCGGCGGAATTGACGGCCTGCTGCACATCACCGACATGTCCTGGGGACGGCTCACCCATCCCCGCGACCTGGTCCACGTGGGCGATCAGATCCAGGTGAAGGTCCTCAAGTACGATCCCGAGAAGCTGCGCGTTTCTCTCGGCTTCAAGCAGCTCACTCCTGACCCGTGGCTGGACGCGGCGGAACGTTACCCCATCGGCGCCCGTGTCCGGGGACGCGTTCTCAGCGTCACCGACTACGGCGCATTCATCGAGTTGGAACAGGGGATTGAAGGCCTGGTTCACGTGAGCGAGATGTCGTGGTCCAAGCGCATGAAGCATCCCTCCAAACTGGTTACCGTAGGCAATGAGATTGAATGCGTGGTGCTGAACGTGAACCCGACGGAGCGCCGCATTTCGCTCGGCTTGAAGCAGCTCGAATCCAACCCCTGGGAGCGCCTGCACGAAAAGTATCCCATTGGCTCTACCGTGGAAGGCCGCGTGCGCAATCTCACTGACTTCGGCGCGTTCATCGAGATTGAAGACGGAATTGATGGTCTGGTGCATGTGAGCAATCTGAGCTGGACCAAGCGCGTGAAGCATCCTTCTGAGGTCCTGAAGAAGGGCGAGAAGGTGAAGGCGCTTGTGCTCGGAATTGAGCCGGAACAGCGGCGGCTTTCACTTGGCGTGAAGCAACTTCAGCCCGATGCCTGGGAGAGCTTTTTTCAGACGCACCGTATTGGCGACGTTGTCCACGGAAAGGTGCTGCGTATGGCGCAGTTCGGGGCCTTCGTGGAGATAGCTGACGGGGTGGAAGGACTTTGCCACAATTCCGAAGCTACCGATTCCAACGGCACGCCGATCAAGCTGGATGGCGGGCAGGAACATGACTTCAAGATCATCAAGATGAATCCCGAGGAGAAGAAGGTTGGGCTGAGTTTGCGCGCCGTTGGCGAGGAAGCAAGCCGCGCTGATGTGGAAGCTTACAAGCACCCTGCCTCAAGCGCGACTACCACTCTCGGCGACATCATCAATTGGAAGCGCGCCGGAAACGATCAGGACTAACGAAGAAATGGTTGCGAGAGGCCATCCGAAATGGATGGCCTTTTCTATTTCTTGAGCTTCAGGGTGAAGTCCACTTGTTTGCGATTGTCGAATGCGCTCAGCGTGCGAGTATCGCTGCGGGAGCCCTGATAATCGGCATAAACTTCGTAATCCACATTCGGAGAGAGAGCGCTGAAACGATAGGAGCCATCGGGTTCCGTGATGTAAGTCTTGATGGCCAGCGTCCGTGTGTTTTTAAGATAAACCACAGCCTTGTTAACCGGCTTGCTATCGGCACTGAGCACATGGCCGAAAAGCGTGCGCAGGTCATTGGTTCCACCGCGCTGGGGGGATGCCGCCGCCACCAGGCAGAATGCAACTGGAAGAACGTATTTGAGCCGCAGACCCATTTCGCTATTCCAAACGCAGGCTTATATCCTGCTCCACATCTTTTTCCACGTGGATGACCCTGTTGACTTTAACACGCTTCCTGCCGGAGAGTTGCGGCTTTCCATCAGCTACAGGAGCGACTTCCGCCTCGCCGGTAATCTCATAATCTCCGGGCGGAACGCGCTGGGCAAATTCGCCGTGATGGTCTGACGTCAAGTCCCAGTCGGGATGCTTTTTCCCCACCGGCTGGATGTGGACTTTCACTCCATACAGTGGCCGATTGTCCGGGCCAAAGGCTGTACCGAAGATCAGGCCTTCAGGTTTTTCTTGTTTCTTCTTGTTGCTGAGAGCGAATCCGGAAGAGATCATGAGAGCAACGGCGCAGAGAGCGGCAAACCGGCGCCACCGAGGATCAATACCCACTTTCTTCCTCGTCTTCGTCCTCGTCGTCTTCGTCCTCATCCTCATCGTACTCATCCACCGGATTGAGCTCCAACGGATGCTTGGTTACGACTTCAAAGTCGGTGCCGCACTCGGGACAGGAGACAATTTCGCCTTCTTCGATTTCCTCTTCATCCAGGTCCAGATCGGTCTCGCATTCAGGACAGAGCGCCATCATTCCTCCAGACTCTTCCAATCAACTGGAAAGGGCCTCGTGATTATATTTAGAATCTCTCACGGTTGCCGTCAAGTTCTCCTGAGAGGTGAGCACGACACCTTGCATCGCACATTTCTCCGTTCCCTATTGATTGGGCTTCTGATGCTGCCCGCTTCGGAAGCCGTTGCCCAAAACAAGAAGCCTGTACGCAAACCCGCGAGAGCAAAATCGGCCGGCAAGCCGACAGCGAGCGGTCCTGCTTCACTTGCCAAGCAAGACGTCGTAGTGCATGTGATTCACGATGTCTCGCCGCAACAGGTGCAGCAGACCATCGAAAGGTTGGTGAGCTTTGGGACCCGCAATACGCTTTCTGTAAACAATCCCGGAGCCGCCACCTCCGACAAAGGCATCGTGGCAGCGCGCAACTGGATCAGGCAGGAATTCGAACGTTATTCGCAGGCCTGCGGCGGCTGCCTGGAAGTCAAAACCGACACATTCATCCAGCAACCGAAAGGGCCGCGCGACCGCATCAATAAGCCTACGGAACTCCAGAATGTGTACGCTATCCTGCACGGTACGGATCCGGTGCAGGCGAAACGCATCTTCCTGGTAACCGGCCACTACGATTCGCGCCGCAAAGATGTGATGAACACCACCGATTCAGCGCCCGGAGCCAACGACGACGGCAGCGGAACCGCCGTTTCCCTGGAGTGCGCGCGCGTGCTCAGCAAACACAAGTTTCCCGCGACCATCATTTTCCTCACCGTTGCCGGTGAAGAGCAGGGACTTTACGGCAGCGCACACTTCGCACAGATGGCCAAAGATGAGGGCTGGAACATTGAGGGCGCGCTGAACAACGATATTGTCGGGGGCAACCGTACCCCCGGCGATACCACGCAGAACAACAACTGGATGCGCGTATTCTCTGAGAGCATTCCCGCCAATGCAACAGAAGCCGAACTGGCGCGCATCCGCGCTGTCGGCGGAGAAAATGACTCGCCTTCGCGCGAGTTGGCCCGCTACATACTGGAGGTCTCGAAAACCTACTCAAGCTTTGGCGCGTTCACTCCCAAGCTCATCTTCCGGCGCGATCGCTATCTCCGCGGCGGTGACCACATTTCGTTTAACCAGCAGGGATTCCCTGCCGTTCGTTTCACCGAATACCGCGAGGATTTCCATCATCAGCACGAGAACCCGCGTACGGAGAACGGCATCGAATATGGAGATTTGCCCAAGTTCGTGGATTTCAACTATGTGGCCAACGTAGCTCGCCTGAATGCCGCCGTTCTCGCCACCCTTGCGTCGTCTCCGGCGCCACCCGCAAAGGTACGGCTGGATACGCAAGGCCTGGAAAATGATTCAAAGATTGATTGGGAAGCAGCACCCGGCGCGGCTGCCTACGAAGTTCTCTGGCGCAAGACAACCGACGCGGACTTCCCTCCGGAGAATACAACGCACACTACGGAAACCAGAGTGGACATGCCGGAATCGAAAGACAATGTGATTTTTGGTGTGCGATCTGTGGACGCGAAACGGCGCAAGAGCGTCATCGTGATTCCGCAGCCCGAGCGCGCCGGATCACCCGCGGTATCGGAGCAGAAGACTCCGGAACCGAAATCGAAAGACACACACTGATGCGCCGAGACACTACGTTTCAATTCGGATTGCCGCGCTTTTATGGCGCCGTTCGCCAGATCATCCTGATCACTGTTGGGGTATGGGTCGCAATCGTTTTACTCATGGCATTTGACCGTCCTTGGGGCGCCCGCCTGGTGGGCTTGGGGCGGCTCAGCCCGGACGGTGTGCGGCACCATGGCTGGGTCTGGCAGTTCCTGACCTATGGCTTCGTCCACGTGGATCCCTGGAACGTCCTCTTTACTATGGTTGCAGTGTTCTTCATCGGAGCGCCGGTGCAGGACCGCATCGGTTCACGCAAGTTTACTGAGATGTATATCGTTTCCTCGGTGCTGGCGGGCGTTGCAGGATTCCTGCTGGCGTTCACCCCGCGAGTAGGAACCGGTACCGCCATAGGCGCAGGAGCTGCTGCTAATGGCGTGTTGATGGTTTTTTACCTGCTCAACCGCGGGTCTTCCATCTTTCTATTCCCGCTTCCCTTCCAGCTTCCGGTTGGGTGGGTTGTGGTTGGAATCGGCGCCATCGAGGCAGGCTATTTTCTGTTGCACGACTTCGCCCTATTTTATTTAGTGGAGCTGTTAGGACTTGGCGCTGGCTATGTCTGGTACAAGACGATGTGGCGACGCGCTAGCGTCGGCGCGATGGTGCAAGACCGCGCCGATACGCTGAGAAATCGCTACTACCGGTGGAAGCGCCGCCGCGCCGCCCGCAAATTTGAAGTCTATATGCGGAAGCACCAGGACGACCCCAAGCAGTACTTCGATGAGTATGGCAATTTCAAGCCGCCCGACGAGAAGAAGAAGAAGAGCGATGGCGAGCACGGATCAGGAGGCTGGGTGAATTAGAGAAATTGCCAAAATCGCCGGAATTGCCAAAATCGCCGAAATTTGATCTAAGCGGATGAACGCAGTTTGGCGTTTGTAGAACGCAGCCACTTAGGTCAGGCGCTTCTCAATTTTCAATCTTTGGCAATTTTGGCATTCTCGGCGATTCCGTGAGATGTTACTTCTTTCTTCGGTCCTTGCCTGGCTTACGGCGCTCAATTCGTTCTGGCGCCGCGCCCCTGGGCCGGTCGGCGGACCCCACCACGTGCAATCGCATGAAGTTCGTTGAACCGCTGGCAGCCGTG
>DATEGH010000228.1:0-3576 GCA_035280185.1 Terriglobales bacterium | reverse complement strand
GGCGGCTTTCACTAGAAATCCGCAACTAATGAGCACGAATGCGGCAACCACGAGTCCATCGTGTACCTGCCCAAGAGACTTGCCGATCTGCGCCATATTGAGCGCGCCGGTGCGGCCATAAAGCAGGCCGATGCCGCTGAGCGCCATGAACGCTCCGATTGTATTGGTGACGGCAAAGTTCAGGGCGCCCTGGATGGGCCCGCTCTCTTCTGTCTTGTAGCCGCACAAGGCGAAGGCTGCAGCGCTCATCAGTTCAAAAAAGACAAAAAGATTGAACATGTCTCCGGTGAGCGAGAACCCGCACATGGCTGCCATAAATGACAGCATCAGGACGTGGAAGAGGGTACCCACAGAATCGAAGTAGTGCCAGGAAAACACGAATGCGACGAGAGCAAGAAATGACGCGAAGGCCGCGGCTGCCGCTCCCAGCGGATCAATGGAGAAGGAGATGCCGATGGCAGCTCCGCCACGCGGTTCCCAGCCGCCCATCCAGTAAACGACTGGCTGGTGGGCACTGCGGAACATCAGAATCAGGCTGGTGCACACACAAGCCACTGATGTGGCAATCGCCGCCAGGTCGGCGGCCCGGCGCGGGATGTGCTGATTAACCGCAGCCAGAAAGGCAGCAGAAACGAGCGGCACTGCGACCGGCAATGCCGGAAGAAAGGTACTCATCCACGCATGATCCTGAGCTGATCGGGATCAACCGACCCGGCACGCTCCTTTGCCTGGATCGCCAACGCCAGCAGCAGCGCCATCACCGTGGCTTCCACCACGATGTCAGTGAGCATCAGGGCATGGGTGACCGGATCCACAGCCTTGGTCCCCACCGGGATGTCGGCAAAAATAGGAGAGGTCGCGCCTAGTTTGTATCCCACTCCGAGCAGCAGCAGATAAGTGGAAGTCTGGACGACGACCAGACACATAATCAGGTGAACCAAGTGACGGCTGGTTACGATTCCATATAAGCCCACCACAAACAGCCATGCCGCTACGATGAACGGCAGCATGCGAAGCAGTTCACCGCCGAACGTATTCATTCCGGCCTCCTTCTGCTCTCTTCGCCGGGTTTGCGATAAACCAGCGTTTGCCTGAAAAACGAAATCATGAGCAACACGATTCCCGCAGTGACTTCGAGTCCGGTCAGCGCGCTGATCAGGGCAATGGTACCGCCGGAGAAGACATCGCCGGTTTGTCCCAGAGGAATGAAGTTCTGCAGATACTTGAAGCCGAAGACAAACGAGACCAAACCGATGATCGCGTAGCCGCCGGCGCCAATCGCTTCTCCAACTTCGGCCAAGAGGTGCGATGTGACGTGCTTGAAGGCCGTGTAGTCGCCGCAGAGATAGAGAATCAAAGGCATGCTTGCCAGAATCACGCCGCCTTGAAAGCCTCCTCCTGGAGTCAGTTGGCCGTGAGTGACGGTATAAATGCCAAAGACGACAATGGGCATAACCAGAAGTAGTCCGGCCATGCGGACCGCGTCGCTCGTGGGCGGGATCACGCGATCTTCCGCCTGATCAAGAGGCGGGTCTTCTTCTTGGTCGTCCTTCTGTTTGCGAAGCAGGAGGTTGGCTCCCATAACGGAAGCGAACAGAATGAACTCTTCTCCCAAAGTGTCGAAGCCGCGGTAGTCAAAATTGACCGCTGTTACTGCATCCGTCGTGTGACGTTCGTAAACAGAGAGCGCATTGATGATGTCGCCGTAGGGTCCGGGATAATGACCGAATCCAGGCAGCCCGTGTAGACCCCAGAGATAGAGCGCCAGAAATCCCACTGCGCTCACCACGAACAAAGTCTTTCTTGATGCGCTATTCACTCTGCCCCTTCCTTCTCTCCGCTTGCTCCTTGGTCTTGAGCTTTGCCAAAGTCAGAAGCACCATCAGGGGGAGAACCACCGCTCCTACCACGATCTGTGAAAACGCGACATCCGGCGCCTGAAAAATAAAGAACATGAGCGCCATGAGCAAACCGTAAAAAGTGAGGCCGATGACCTGGTTGCGAGGATCGCGAGTGAAAACCACGGCGGTCCCAACCACACCGACGAAAAGCAAAATTGCGACCTCGATCACAAGCATGGCAATGCCTCACATTTCATCTGAACTGGCCACCAGAGGGCGCGAATTCATGCCGGCAGTGCTGGAGTCGCGATCGCCTCGTACTTGAGTCGCATCGGCAATCCATCTGCCGAACTGCCGAACGCGAGCGGCTCGCGCGGTGGCATGGGTCAGGATGGCATTCGTGAGTAACAGGACAACCATAATCAACAGAGCTTTGATGCCAGCTTGCGAGAGGTGCTTGTCTGCGATGACCGCTGCGGTAAAGCAGATGATGCTTACGGTCGCCGGCGGAGAAAGGTAATGCAGCCGCTCATAAAGGTCCTTCATGATCAGCACGGCGAAGCAGGAAAGCACCGCGCAAACAACGCCGATCCCAAGCAAACTATCAATGACAAGCTGGGTCTCGTTCACAGCCATCTCTCCAGAAATCGCACAAAGACCAGCCCTCCTCCGAATGAGAGCAGGGCTGCGGAAAGAGCGATGTCATACAGAGCCATGCGCTGGAACCCCTGGGTCAGCAGCATCAGGATGAGAGGCGTCATGATGCCACCGATTTCCAATGCGACCAGGCGGTCCATGGTGTCGCCCCGGAATGCACGGATGCTCACGGGTATCAACGCAAACAAGAGGATGGTTGCGGAGATGAGCCATGCATTCATGATTTGGCTCCAAGATTGCGCGTCATTTGCGGCGTTGCACTTTGGCTGACCTGGTGCACGAGCATTACGTTCTTGTCGAGATCGATACTGAGAACGACAAAATTCGGAGGCATGGTGGTATAGGTGATCGCGAGCGCGCGACGGGCTGCCGATTGCGGATCAGAACCGCCGGAATCGAACACAACTTCGCGAAGGACGCTTTGTTCCGGTTGAACGAAATGCTTGAGGAAGACCCAAAGCACGACGCTGCAGCCCTGCACGATGTACCACGGCTCCCGCCAAGCCTGAAGGACCCACGACAAGTGTGGACGAAAGTCAGCAAAGGGATGCGCACGCACTACCTCGGCCGCCGTCGCGCCGAAGACTGAAGCCATAGCAGCCATCCAGAGCTCATGAGGCTTTGCGGTGTTGACAAACAGAAGCCACAGGCAAAAGCAGCTCACCCAGTAAATGAGCCAAAAAAGGACTCTCGTAGATATTGGCTGCTCATTCCGATCCGGTCTTAAGGGCACTTAGGAAGAGAGCAAGGTTTGTAGTTGATGGGTTGCCTTTTTGCCGGCAGTTAGTGGCTCAATCCCATGAAGGAGCTGAAATTCCTTACGACTTGTTCGAGAAAATCCGGCTGCGTTTTGCGTCCCAGCAATTCGTGCCCTGCTCCTTCCACCGGCGAGAGCATGTGCCGAGCGGGAATCAATTCCAGAGCGGAGTTCATCTCGTCGAGCGAGCCGAATGGATCACGCGAACCATGTATGAAGAGTGCCGGCGTGCGGAGCCGGGGAAAATGGGCGGTGCGCAACTCGGCCGGCTTGCGCGGCGGGTGCAGAGGATACGAGAGCAGCAGCAGTCCGGCGACGAGC
>DATEGH010000227.1:0-9662 GCA_035280185.1 Terriglobales bacterium | reverse complement strand
CTTGCGGGCAAGAGTGGCGTCGCAACCATCACCGGGTTTGACGCGACTGGATACGCGTGCACGATCGCTGCCGAAGTCAAAAACTTCGATCCCCTGAACTTCATCGAAAAAAAAGAAGTCAAGAAGATGGGCCGCTTCATTCATCTGGCGCTTGCAGCCACGGACGAAGCGGTGAAGATGTCCGGCCTGCAAATCACGCCGGAGAACGCCACGCGGGTGGGCGTTCACATTGGCTCGGGAGTCGGCGGATTTGACGTGATCGAACGCGAACATGAAGAACTACTCAAAGGCGGCCCGCGCAAGATTTCGCCGTTTTTTATTCCTGCGGCCATTGTCAATCTCGCGGCAGGGCACGTGAGCATCCGCTACGGGGCCAAAGGTCCCAACGAAGCAACCGCCACGGCTTGCACCACCAGCGCGCACGCCATCGGCGATGCGTACAAAATCATTCAGCGCTGCGATGCTGACGCGATGATTGCCGGTGGCAGCGAAGCGGCCATCACCCCCATGGGCGTGGGCGGATTCGCTGCGATGCGCGCTCTCTCGACTCGCAATGACGATCCGGAAAAAGCAAGCCGCCCGTGGGACAGCGGTCGCGATGGCTTTATCATCGGCGAAGGCGCTGGAATTGTGGTGCTGGAAGAGCTTGAGCATGCCCGCAAGCGCGGCGCGACGATTCTGGCGGAGATGATCGGGTACGGGATGAGCGCGGATGCCTATCACATCACACAGCCGGCAGAAGAGGGCGAAGGCGGCTTCCGCGTGATGATGAACGCCATCAACGATGCCAAGATCAGTCCAGATGATATTGACTATGTGAACGCCCACGGCACTTCTACTCCGATTGGGGATGTGCTCGAAACCAAGGCGATCAAGCGGACGTTCGGCAATGACACTAAAGTGGCCGTGAGCTCAACCAAGTCCATGACTGGGCATTTACTGGGCGGCGCGGGGGGCCTGGAAGCGGGCATCACCATTTTGGCGTTGCGCGATCAAATCTTGCCGCCGACCATCAATCTGGAGAATCCAGATCCCGAGTGCGACCTCGATTATGTTCCGAACCACGCCCGAAAAGCAGAGTTGAACATCGCGCTTTCCAATTCATTTGGCTTTGGCGGGACGAACGGATCGGTTATCTTTAGAAGGTGGACAGAGTAGCCGGTCGGTTCCGTTCGATTTTTTGCCGACAAATTCTTCTTTCAGTTTTCTGTTGTGCGTTGCTTGTTCCTGCTTCGGCCAAGAGCGCGCGCGTTAGTGCCTGGGCAGTGGCCGCACAGCCTTTGCATCTGGTGAACGGATCACCTGTACTCTTTCGCGTCTCCGTTCCGCACCGGCTGACTTCGCTCAAAGCAACCTGGCTTGAGCACGAGATCAACTTTCGCTACAAGCAAACTTGCGAGTGCTGGTATGCGATTGCAGGAGTGCCGCTGCAAACCAAGCCGGGCGAATATTCGCTCGCGCTCGAAGGCACGAGACCGGGCGGCTCGACGATTGAGTTTGCAAAGAAGCTGACGGTCGGCGAAGCGCAGTATCCTGCCACAGCACTCAAAGTCGCGCCTGAGTACGTGGAGCCTCCCAAGGAAACTCTGGTGCGTATCGAGCAGGAGCAGACCGTAAAGAAAGACACGTTCTCACAAACTGCGATTGATCCGCTGTGGCAAGGGCGATTCATGCTTCCTGCGAAGGCCAGTGTCTCCGGCGTGTTCGGATCCGCCCGTGTATTTAATGGCGTGAAACGGAACCAGCACAAAGGCCTGGATTTCCGAGTTCCTTCGGGAACTCCGATTCACGCGGCGAACGCGGGCAAGGTGGTGCTGGCGCGCAATCTCTACTTTGAAGGAAACTGCGTAGCAATAGATCACGGCCAGGGGCTGATGACGCTCTACCTGCATCTCTCGCACTTCAAAGTGAAGGAAGGCGACCAGGTAAAGAAAGGGCAACTGCTGGGCTTGAGCGGAGGCACCGGACGGGCAACAGCGCCGCATCTGCACTTCGCTGTGCGTTGGCAGGGGGATTATCTGAACCCCGCAACGCTGCTGAAGTTCACACCGCCATAAGAAAAGCGCAGCCTCGCGGCTGCGCTGATCAGTGAAAACCAAGTTCAGGGCTGCGGTGATGGGCTGGGCGAAGGCGTTGGGCTGGCTCCGCCTTCAGCAGGCGCAGCGCCTTCGGCAGCGGCTTTGTGATGATGGCGCATGTGGCCGCCTTTTGCCGCGCCCGCGGCTGAACAGGTATCGGAGATGTGATCGATGGAGGCCACTTTGAAGTGCCGCTCCATCTCGCCTTTCTTGCCTTCTGATGCCTCGTTCTTCTCCGATCCCTCTTTCTCGCCGACCTCCTCGCCACTCTTGGCCCATGAGCCATGCAACCGTACTTCGTGGCCAACATGTTTGCTGAGTTCGTCGGAACCGCCAACTTCAATTTCTTTGCTCGATCCTTTGCGCTTGAGCAGATATGCCCCTTCATCATTGGGACCGCTCAGGCAGCCAGTGAGAGTGTTGCCCTTCTTGCCTGACTTAGTTGTTTTGGCGGTCTGGTCAGCGCTGCTCTGCGCTTGATCTCCGCCGGAACTTGGAGTCTGTGCCGACACGACAGCAAATGCCAGCAAGACAATGAAACCGCAAAACACTTTCTTCATGTTCCCTCCAGATGTGGTGCTGCAGATTGGACGTGTACATAGAAGCGCGCCATCGTGCGCGTGTTGCCGTAGCGAAGAAAACAAAGAAGACGGCGGAGGATCAGATCATATCGTGGAAGAGAATGTCGAACCGCGAGTGCCGGTCCAGATCCAGGAGCTCCCGATCGAGGTCTTTCAGTTCCAGGTCATACTCCTGCATCGAGTTTCCAAATTCGGCCATGCCATCAGTGAAGCTCTTTGCAGACTCACTCCACTGCTTCAGCATCTCCGGCGTGAGCATGTCTGACGGCAGAGTTTCGAGACGTGCTAGTTCGGAGTCCAGGCCTTGCAACTCAAGATCAATTGAAGAAGAATCCTTCGTTCCGCGCGCGGGAACCGCGATGGTCAGGTTCTGTTCTTTTTTATCGCGCATCACAACTACGGACAGTTTGCCGCCTTCGCGGCGCTTGCGCAAGATGCGCACCAAATCGGTGCGATCCGACAATTTTTCATCGGCGACCTTTACGATTACATCACCGGCTCGAAGTCCAGCCTTCTCCGCCGCGCTGCCGCGCTCCACGTTACGCACCAGCACTCCTTCGCCGTTTTTGACTCCAAAAAAATCACCAAGCTGGCGGGTGAGGTTCTCCGTCTGCATGCCGAGGGAACTGGAGTACACCGTGAATACCGGGATATCAATGCGGTTTGGGCCTTCGGCAAATTCGGGAAACCGGGGAAGAGCCTGCACCCGAGGCAAGGCTTCGGCCGCGATCTTGCCGCGATCTGCCAGTTGAACGGAAACTTTCATCGGATTGCCGGCGCGGCTGAGATCAATGCTTACAGTTCTTCCGGGCGGAGTCTCGCGGATCAAACGCCGCAATTGCTCTTCACTTTCCACCGGCATACCATTGAACCCGAGAATTACATCGCGCTCGCGTAAACCAGCTTTGCCGGCCGGAGCATCTCCGTCGACCATTGTAATTTCCACACCTCGCTCTTCTTTGAGGTTCAGCGCGCTCATCCGATCATGCGTTACATCGCGAATGTCAACTCCAAGATAGGAGTGCCCAGCCGATTGCGCATACGCATATGGATTGGGAGCGGCTTTCGGCTGCGTCTCTGGCTGGGTTGCAGCATGCCCCACCTGTACGGTCATTCCCGCGAGCAGCAGCGCGGTTGCGAGCGTGCGAATCATAAAGGCCTCCGGAGCGATCTTCTACTCCTTGCTCTTGCGGCGAAACTCAATATTCCCCGTGGTGGTGTGGACGTGCAGCACTGGCCCGCCGCCGTTCAGGCTGCCTTCGGCGAAGGTCTCACGCGGACCATATCCGCTGGGTCTGCTGATCTTCAGATCGGGAAAGTCGCTGATGATGCCTTGCCCGCGCGCCACCTCAACCGCCGCGCGCACGGTCACGCCCAGCCCATCCGGCACATATACCACAATATCGCCTACCGACGTTTCCAGCCGCGAATCGGTAAATGTTTTTCCCGGAGCCAGCGTAGCGACGATAGGCCCGCTGCCCGTTTCCGCTTGCACCCCGCCGCGAATCGGCCCTACGCGAATTCCTCCACCGCCGGTCTCGATCTGCGCTGGTCCCTCGATATCGCTCAGCTCAATCGACCCGCCGCCGGTCTCAGCCTTGAGTTGGCCATCGCACTTTTCTACTTTGATCGACCCGGCGCCGGTTTGCAGGCTCATCACCTTCGCCGCGCCAATGTTCAGATTTCCGCCGCCCGAGCTGGCAATCACCCGTCCTGCCGCGGATCCAATGCGAATATTGCCTCCACCGGTTGAAACCTGCACATCGTTCCCGACTTTCCCGATCTCAATCGTACCGCCGCCGCTCGCCACCGTAATCGGCCCGGAGATCTGGTCCAACTGGATATTGCCGCCTCCAGTTGTAGCTTCAACCTTGCCGCTGATGTTGCGCGCCGTCACCGCGCCCCCATTGGTCTGCAGTTTCAAAGTCGCGGTCTGCGCCGGAACGACAACTTCGAAATCTATATACCCACCGTTCGACCCTTCGCAATCGGCCTGAAGCTTCACCACATCACCCGAGCTCAGCGCCGTGAAGTGCAGTTTCTCTATCTCGCGCCGCGCCGCCGCCTCCGAGCCTGCACGCACATGTTCGCGAATGGTGTAGCTTACAGTGTTCTGGTCCGCGCCTTGAACCCGAATCGAGCCGGCCGTGGACTTCACTCGCATCATCTTTCCCGCCGAAAGCGTCCCTTTCACTTCCTGGACCCACTCATTTCCGGCGCGATGCAGGCGCGGGTTCTCGCTTTGGGCCACCGCCACCAGCGTTGAGCTCAGCAGCAGCGCCGCTATCTGAATATGACGTTTCATCTCACCTTCGTTGCTCGTTAATCGAGGTTCGGCGTGCTCTCCAGATACCGTTTCGACTGGTTCCTGATGTACGGATTCTGGTCGCTTGTCGCCAGCACCTGCAATGCTTCGCGCACGCTGGTATCGGCCTTCACCGGATCCAGCAGCCCAATTGCCTCCGCCCGCACTCCAGGATTCGTGTCATGCATTAACGCTTCCACGACAGCATCGCGCACCCGGACATCATCTTTCACATAGCCCTTCAGCCCATCCAGCGCTTTCAGCCGCACGCCCGGATTCTTGTCATACCGCAGCGCGTACACCAGCGCTTCCCGCACCGCATTGTCTTCCGGCTGGCCGCTCAGAATGCCAATCGACCCCAACCGCACATCCGAATTGCGATTGTTGCGCGCTGCCAGCAGCAGCAGTTCCTGGACGCGCGGATCGTCCGGCGTGCTCACATAAGTATGCGGACGCAGCGTGTCATACGTGATCGAAACTTTGTTCGAGCCTGTGTCGGGAACAATCGACTCCACGCCTGCGATGTTCGCTTCCGTCACCGCCGACTCGTTACCTGGGAGCACCTGCGGACCACGATTCGCCATCTCCCACGTCGTGATCGTTCCGCCGGCAAAACCTACCATCAGCAACACGACGGTAAGCGCCGGCGCCAGCTTGATCTGCTGCATCCATCCCGCAAAATCGAAGGCAAAGCTGCCCAGGAATGACCGGTTCTGCGAAGCGTGTTCCAGCGCTTCCTGCAACTGCATCCGGTTCGCCGCCAGGAAATTTGGAGAAACTTCCTGCACCGGATACGCCGCCATGTCCCGCTTGAATGCTGAAGCCGACTCCAGCTCCTTGCGGCAATCCGCGCAGCTCTCCACGTGACGCTCCACTTCAAAGCGAGCGTCGTCCGGCAGTTCATCGTAGATGTAGAGAACAATGTTGTCTCTGGTCCAATCGCATTTCATAAAAAATTCCAGTTCTTAGTACTTAGCCGTTAGCCAATTAGCAAATAGCCGTTAGTGGCCCACCAAAATCCCTGCGCGCAATACAGACGCGAGTCGTTTGTCATTCTTCGGTCATCCTTCAAACGCTCTCTTCCATTGCTCTTATCGTCAGCTCTTGCTACCAATCACTAAGTGCTAAGTGCTAATGGCTAAGTGCTACATGCCAATTGCCATTTGCTATTTGCCATTTGCTTACCTCATCGGCGCCAATACCGTCCTCAACTTCTGCGTCGCCCGGAACAGCGTGTTCTTGGCTGTTTCTTCCGTCGTATTCAACATCTCGCCAATCGTTCTCAGCCTCAGACCCTGATAATGCTTCAGCTCAAACACCATGCGCTCGCGCGGCGTTAGTTTCGTCAGCGCCTGGGCAATCTTCGCTCCCAGCTCCCGCCGCATCAGGTCGCGCTCCGGGCTCGCTCCCGGCCGATCGTCTGACACACGGTCCAGCAGGTCCATCTCCTGCCCGCTTGAGTCAATCACCGTCGCCGAATCTTCTTTACGCGTCTGCCTCTTGCGCAGATGGTCCAGGCAAAGATTGGTGACAATCCGGTAGATCCACGTATAAAACGAGCACTCAAAGCGGAAGTTCCCAATGTGCCGGTAGGCCTTCAGGAAAGCTTCCTGATAAATATCGCGCGCGTCCGGTTCTGAGCCGGTCATGTGCAGCGCCAGCCGCAACACCGCCTGGTCGTACTGCCGCACCAGCGTTTCAAACGCAGCACGGTCGCCACGCTGCGCGGCGCGAATCAGGTCGCCATCGTTGGCTCGGCTTAAAGCTTGGCTCACCATTGCTCCCGTCTTCTGGGAGTATTTTGTATCACCCTTCGCGCCAACCGGTGCCCAAAATGCGCTTTCGGCCGGCATTGTTGTTCCTTGGTGTCCTCTCTGCGTGCGTTCATTTGGACGCGCCACCTGAGGAAACGTAAGCCGCCTCCGTCCCATTTTCGGACACTCCGAACACCTCTGCCGAACTCTCAATTCCAGCCTGCTGCGTCCCCGGTGCAAACCCGATCCGCGCATTCTGCTGCCGCGCCGGCCCATTCCCGATCGCGGAGGGAAAGGCGTTGAACGGATTGAATGGAGACCCTGGCTGAGTGCTGACTGCTAAGTGCTGAATGCTCACGGCTGAATGCTGAGTGCCATCCTGCGCCAGCCCCATCGTCGCTTGTACGCCACGTGTTCCGACCGCTGGCGGATCGATCCTGACCTGCTGAAACGTGAAAAACTTCTTCAGCTCCAGCACCTGTAGCGGACACTCCTTCCAGTTGTGCTCCCAGCACACAATCAGATCGCATTCCGCCGGATTGTGCCCGTGCGCCAGAAAATTGCGGCTCAGGAACTCAAATTCAATCAGCACACGCTGCCACCGTCCCGGCTCCACTTCGCGGAAAGCCTCGCAATCGGGAAATTCGGTTCCCATCCACGTCACAATAAATCCCAGGCTGTACGCCAGCAGGCCAAACACAAACACCACGCCCATCTCGTTCACGGGAGCAAATCCCATGGCGGAGAGCATCAAAGGCGCGCCGTATAGCGGCCTGTCTTTCAGCACCCTGGGTGTTGAAGACAACGACGAAGGCGGCGTCTTCGGCACCCATCCTCCTGTCTTCGGCTCCCGCCTGTATTTCTTCGCAATCTCAATCACATCCTGCCACTGCTTCTCCAGCCCGTTCGCCGTTGCGTATTGCACCATTCCTGCCGGCATTTCGCTCCAGTAGCGAAACCGCTTCCGTAGCGGAGTCACGCTGTGCTTGCTGTGCAGCACATATTCTGAAATGCTCGGTACCTCGCCCAACTTCCGCACAATCCCTGCCCATTCTTCAAACAGCTCCCTGGCGCTCAGCGTGAACCCTGACCCTGTTCCCTCGTACGCGCACGCGCGCAACGCTTTCGTGTAATTGCCAAAAAACCGCTGATAGATTTTCTCGGTGATGCCGGTTTCTTTTTTCAGTTCTGCCTGCGTGGGCACCCGCTTCAGCTTCGCCGCACATTCCTTAATCGCGGCAACAATCTCTTCTTTCGTCCACTGCCTGGCTGGGCTTTGCTGCGGCATTGCTTGTGTGGCCTGATTCTTCGCGGCCCCATCTTGGGCATCTGGATTTTGTGCCACCGGATTCGTTGTGGGTAGATTTTGCGCGGCTGGCGCTTGCGTGGCTGGATTGTTGGTGGCTGAATTGTGCGTCATGGGATTTTGTCCTGCGGAATTCCGTGTGGCTGGATTTTCATTCTTCATTTGACTGTTCTCTCGTGGATGGAATTTTGGATGGCCTACTATTGCGGTCGTTGAGCGCCTGATTCGGAAGGGTCTCTATTTCCAGGCGCTGACGGGAATTTTGAAGCGATCACTTATCGCTCATTTCTGTCCCTGCTCTCTTTGCCTCCTTGGTTTTTAAATTCATTTTCTCTGCGCTCTCTGCGTTCTCCGCGGTGACATAATTCCTCCGCGCTTGTTCGCGTCCTTCGCGTCTAGATCTTGTTCTGTGCTCTCAATATTCCTCCGTTTACTCCGTTCCTCCGTGTTTCAAAGGTTTTGGTCTTGCTTTTCCGATCACCCGATCTCCCAATCACGCGCGATCACCCGATTCTTTCGCGCTCAATATTCCTCCGCTTACTCCGTTCCTCCGCGTTTCAAAGGTTTTGGGTTTGATGCTCCCCCCGGCACAAATCCCCTTACCACTCCGCCCAGCATCTGTTCTTCCTTGATCTCGCCCGCATCTTTCATGCGCTTTAACGTGTTGTGAATCGGAGGCATCACATGCGCGTACTTGCTCAGGTCGTATCCCATCTCCGCCAGCCGGTCCCTTACCTGCGTCGGCGTCAGTGGCAGCAGGATCGGCTGCCGGAACACCCACCGAATAGCCTCCGTCAGCCCCATTTCTTTCCCGGCCGCGGTTTCCTGATCAATCCGTTCTGCAATTTCCTTGTCCAGCTCCACTCCGCTTAATTTGGCCAACTGCTCGGCAATCGGCGCCCAATGTGAAATCTGCTGCTTCACACTCTCCTCCTGCCGCAGCAGCTCCCTGAGCTTCTCCCGCGCCGATTCATACATCGCCCGTGCTGTTTCATCTGACATACACATCTATTATACATATTGTTTCACATATTTCAACAATTATTTCACTCGCATTTTCAATGACTTACGAAAAAACCTGTCATGGCTCGTCCCGAGCGCCGTCCGGCATTGCAGCAGCGTACCGGGGTCCCCGGCGCGCGCCTCGTGCGGTGGGGTAGTGTACCGGGGTTCCCGGCGCGGCTCTAGCGCCGTAGGGCGCGAAAGAATCTAGCCCAGGCGCGGAAGCCCTGGGTAAACGGTGCGCCACAAGCCGAGCCCCGTAGGCGGCGACACAATCACATCGGATTTCGATGAACTCTTCCATGTGACAGCCCATTTCTTACAACAAACCCCTTATCCTCTCCCTAAATCTAAGCTGAGTCGGCGCGGCCACCGTTTACTGCTTTGTTATCATTCGCCCATGCCTCTGTCCTGGAACGAGATTCGCCACCGCGCCATTGCTTTCTCCAAAGAATGGGCGGGAGTAAAGAGCGAACAAGCGGAAAAGCAGACCTTCTGGAACGAGTTCTTCAACGTTTTCGGCATCCGCCGCCGTGTAGTCGCCAGCTTTGAAGAGCCTGTCAAGAATCTCTCCGGACAATACGGCTACATCGATCTCTTCTGGCCCCGCTTCCTGCTGGTGGAGCACAAGAGCTT
>DATEGH010000226.1:0-4479 GCA_035280185.1 Terriglobales bacterium | reverse complement strand
CAGGTGATCCTTGCCGAGCTCTTCTTTCACACTCGGCGGCAGCAAATACGCTTGATCTGGCTGATACGGCAGAAATCGTCCCATACCTCTCTTTCTGCCTCATCTTCATTACAATTACAAGTTAGTTCTCACGCACACTCTTTAGCCCCCTGAGATCGCTCAATTCCCTCACTAATGATTTTTGTAGCGCTCGAGGAGCCTTCCTGTCCACTTCCGGACAGCCCCGCCCATTACCGCATAGAGCTGCACAAATCGCGAAACGCGCCACAACCTCTCATCCCTCAGCCCGTCAAATACTTAGCCTGCCGGAACCGGTGGCCCGAAAAGTGCCACCAAATCTCGGGAGTTCACTATGAGCAACTTGGCTCAGGATGTCCGCTATGCGCTGCGCATGCTGCTAAAATCGCCGGGGTTCAGCTCGGTTGCGATCATTACGCTGGCGCTCGGCATCGGAGCGAATACGGCCATCTTCAGCATCGTCGACGCGGTGCTGCTGCGCTCGCTTCCGTTCCAACATCCTGAGCAGTTGGTGAAAGCCACCGCCGACGAGCCCGCCCTCAACCTGCACGACATCGGCTTCTCTGAACTCGACCTCGAAGATCTCCAGCATCGCTCTGGAATATTCCAGGACGCCTCGGTCGCATGGGCTGTCAGCGCCAACCTCACCGGCGGCGAGCATCCTGAGCGCATCGAACTCCTTGGCATCAGTCCCACTTACTTCACCATGCTCGGCGTCAAGCCGCAGTTGGGGCGTCTCTTCGGTACCGAGGACCAGGCGGAAGGATTCGCCGAAGGTCTCGTGATCAGCGACGGCCTCTGGCATCGCCTGTTCGGCGCAGATCCGGCAATCCTCGGGCGCAAGCTGCGGCTCGATGGCGACCTCTACACCGTCATCGGAGTCGCGCAGCCGGAATTCCGCCATCCCGGACGAACCACCCAGAACGATATCGAAGCTTGGGCCAGCGCTGGCTTTCGCGCCGCGCCATTTCCCAAACCGGCGCGCAACGTCCGTTTTCTGCCCTCGATCATCGGCCGTCTGAAGCCAGGAGTCACACCGGAGCAGGCGAAATCGCGGCTCACCACTATGGCTGCCGAGATTCGTCGTGATGAAGCCAGCTCCTTCCATCCCGGCGAACAGTGGACTTTGGATGTCGAACCTTTGCAGCAATCGCTTGTCGGAAACGTGCGTCCCATGCTGCTGGCGATTATGGCAGCAGTGCTGCTCATCATACTGATCGCCTCGGTCAATGTGGCCAATCTGCTGCTGGCTCGCGCATCGGCACGCCAGCGCGAAATCGCCGTACGGCTTGCGCTCGGAGCAGGGAAGCGCCGCCTCTTCTCGCAGATGCTTACGGAATCCATCGTGCTGTCGCTCATCGCCGGCGTTGCGGGCGTACTCACTGCGTGGGCGACTCTACGCCTGATCGTCAATCTCGTTCCCGCCAAAGTTCCACGCCTGAGCGAGGTCGCTCTGGACTGGCGCGTGCTCGCCTTTGCCTTCGTGTTGACGCTCATTACAGGAATTTTGTTCGGCTTGGCGCCGGCCATTCAGGTCGCCAGGGAAGACATGCTGAGTTCCATTCGCGAGGGCGCGCGCGGCTCCGGCTATAGCAGAGGGACCGGCCGCTTGCGCAGCGCTTTGATCGTCTCTGAAGTTGCGCTTGCGCTCGTGCTCATGGTGGGCGGCGGTCTGCTGTTGCGCACCTTCTGGGAACTCATGCGCCAGGATCCTGGCTTCAATCCCTCGCACGTGGTTACCGCCAACGTCTGGCTGCCTGCGCCCAACGATCCCAAGCAGGACCCCTACGCCAAACCGGAAGACTTCACCCACCTCGAACGCGCCATTCTGCACGGAATGCAAACTCTCCCCGGCGTGCAGTACGCCGGCATCACCTCCGGATTGCCGGTGACCGCCCAGAGCTTCAAGATCCCGTTTGATTTGGAGAACAGCCCGCAGTCCGGACACGAGTTTGTTGCCGAAAGCATCGGCGTTACGCCCGACTATTTTCGCGTGATCCAGGCTCCACTGCTCAGCGGCCGCATGTTTCAGGAAACCGATGAGCCGGGAAAAGACCGCGTGGTCCTGGTGGATGTCATCACCGCGCATCGCTTCTGGCCGGGAAAAGATGCGGTCGGGCAGCGCCTCCGTTTCGTCGGCAAGCGCCCGGATGGGACACTTCCTCCCTGGCTGACGGTGATCGGCGTCATCGGCAACATCAAGCACGATGGCCTCGATTCCGATCCGGTGCCCCATCTTTACGCTTCGAGCTATCAGTTCCCGACCAAAACCTTGAGTATCGCATTACGAACATCTGAGCCGGCTTCCGGCCTGGAATCGCAGATTCGCGAACGCGTGCAGACGGTGGATCCGGGTCTGCCGGTATTCAAAGTCCAGGATATGGATCAGGTGGTGAATGCCTCCCTCGCGCCGCGCCGCTTTTCCGCGCAACTGGTGGGACTCTTCGCGGTTCTGGCCTTGGTGCTCTCGACCGTCGGGATCTACGGCTTGCTGGCTTATCTTGTCGGCCAGCGGCGGCAGGAGATCGGCGTGCGGATCGCTCTTGGCGCCCAAGGTCACGACATTCGCCGTCTCATTCTGTGGCAGGGAGGCCGGCTTGCTCTCTTCGGAATTCTCTTCGGCCTTGTCACAGCGCTGCTCGCCTCGCGCGCTATCGCGAGCTTGCTCTGGGCGGTGAAGCCGCTCGACCCGCTGATCTTCGTTTCAACACCGCTGGTGCTCGGCGCTGTCGCCCTGCTGGCCAGCTATATCCCCGCTCGCCGCGCCGCGGCTATCGATCCCGCTACCGCGTTGCGGCAGGAATGATCCAAGCGAGATGTCGGTTGCCTTTGCGCGCCTCTCAACCACTGTCATCCCAACCGGAGTCCGAGTCCCGCTCTTCGGGATGAGGACGAAGTGGAGGGACCCCGCAGATCTTTCCTTGACGATGCTGCTTCAGGGAGTCTCAACGAGGGACTCTCCCATGGATGGACTACGATCACCCGATCACCCGATGAACCGATCACCCGATGCTCCCCTCTACTTACTCTGTGCGATTATCCCCACCCTTGGGGACACCCTGTGGAAAACTTTTTTTACGCTGCTCAAGAACTTCTAACTGGTTCAGCGCCTTCAGCGTCGGTTTTCCGATCACCCGATCACCGGATCACCCAAATCATCCGATGCTTCGCACCACTTCTCTCAAAGCCTCCATTACCGGTGGCTGCAACAGAATATTGTGTTTTAACCCGGGCAAAACTGTCAGGCTCACATCATCGCCGTGCTTCCGCAGCGCTTCGGCATAGCGCCGGCTGAATTCTGGCGGCGCTACCGGATCGTCGGCTCCCACCAGCATCCGCACCCGAACAGTGCGCGGGATTTTCTCAGCCAAATTCAGCGGTGAGAGGCTCTTCACCGGCTCCAGCCATATAGGACTCTTCTGCACTTCGAGCATGTGCTTGCGCCATGCCGGCACATCGCACGGACAGGACACCATCAGCGCGGCATTCACTAGTGACGGCCATCGGCCCAGCAGATCGCCTGTGATCGCCGCCCCGCCGGAATGCCCAACAAGAACGGTCCGCGCCGGATGGGATTTCTCCTTGAGCTGTTTGATCGCATCCGCCACCGCGTCCACAACTTCGGGAGTGTAGTTATCGCCGTCGTATTGCCCCATCTCGCCTTCAGAGCGGTCGCCCATTCCGTCGGTGTAGCCCGGCCGCAACATCGCCGCGACTACCACGTTGTCAAGTTGCGCGGCAGCTTCGCCGGCAAATTTGTAGTGATACATCGGCTTGGGCAGGTCCCCATGCAGCACCACCACCAGCACCAGATGACTCGCCGGCTTTACTCCAGCATTGCGATAAACGACCGTCTTGAGCCGCAGTCCATTGGCCTTGATCCACAATGTCTCTCCCCCGGGCGGAGGGTGATTAGTCTGTCCTAGAGACGCTGCGACCGCGAAGAAGAACAAGAAGAAGCGGATGCTCAGAGTGCCGCGAGTAGAACGCGTTTTTCGCATGAGCTTGCGAGTCTAGCACGTTGATCAATCCAAGCACTCAATCGCCAGAGCGCGAACCGAGAGTTGGGATTAACGCGGAGCGCCCTCGGGCGCGACCTTAGCCCAGCCCATACCGGCAGGTGTGGGTAGGCATTGGAAGTGATTCGAGCCCACTTCAGTGGGCGACACAGATGCCGTGCATTCCTAAACCTGACGTAATAACCGGCTGAGAGCGCCATGTGCGAATAAGTTCGCGTGCTGGGAGAGCGTCGGCAGGCGGCACACAACAAGAATGCCTGAAAACCTGAATTGATCCGAAGCTCATCGAAAAGATATATAGGAACTTCTCTGGAGAGCTTCTCTTGCAACGCGGTCTCGGAGGTGCACAAACAAACATCAGAAGCCTTGACGATGTGCCGGACGTGGCCCGAGTAGCAGCAGGTCAACAGTTTTTTCGGAGGTGGTATCGCCCAGTTGCGCT
>DATEGH010000225.1:0-13693 GCA_035280185.1 Terriglobales bacterium | reverse complement strand
TGGCTTCGGGATGCGTGCCCCTGCGCTACCTGCAATGAAGAACGTGAGCAAACCGGCCGGAAGGTGGGCGAACCGGTGAAGCAGGCCCCGCAACTGCTGCCGATGTATAAGGAGCCGGTGAAGCCCAGAGAAGTGAAGCCGGTGGGGCGATATGCCCTGAGCTTTGACTGGAATGACGGCGACACCAGCGGCATCTATTCCTGGGATTACTTGCGGCAGAAGTGCCAGTGTGAGGAATGTCTTGGATCGGCTCATCGGGTGATCGGGACATCGGGCCATCGAGAACAGGGGTGAGTGAGTGATGTTGAGCTGCCTGCCTCGGTCTGAATGCAGGGTATAATCGGGCACCATGAATAAGGAAGTAATTCACATTTCGGAATCGGAAGCGATCAGCGACTTCCGTTCGCTCCTGGGACAAGTTCGGAAAGGAATCGAAGCAATCATCGAGCACAACGGACGGGCTGTGGCTGTGCTGAGTCCTGCGATAAATGGTCCTGGGCGGCTGCTTTCTGAATCCGTAGCGTTGGCCGAGACGCACGGCTCCTCTGCTACTCTGGACGGCGGCTTCGAGGACGATCTCAATCAAGTGATAAGAAGCCATCGTGAACCGCTGACTCCTCCCTCATGGGACTAGTTCTTGATTCCAGCATCATCATCGCCGCTGAACGACGGAGCGAAACCGTCGGCCAGCTCTTAAAACAAGTGCTTGCGAGGACGGGAGACCAAGAAGCCATTCTGTCCAGCATCGGTTTGGTTGAGCTCACTCACGGCATTTATCGCGCCAAGACGCCGCAGGTTCGTACGCAGCGAGAGAATTTCATCACTGAGCTGCTCTCAGCCGTACCTGTACATCCCTTTACCAAAGAGTTGGCGCTACTTGCGGGTCGATTGGATGGAGAACAGCAGAGCCAAGGCGTCATTATTCCCTTTGCCGATCTCCTGATCGGCGCCACTGCGCTTTGGCTGGGTTATTCTGTAGTCACAGGTAACCTCCGTCATTTCCAGAAAATTCCCGGATTATCTGTTTTGCAGATTTGACTCAGCCGCTCTCGCGCGATGGTCCTATTCCCATGAACCTTCTTGACCAACTCAATCCGCGCCAGCGTGAGGCGGCTGAAGCCGTTGATGGACCAGTGTTGATTCTGGCAGGAGCGGGCAGCGGCAAGACACGCGTGATCACCTATCGGATCGCTCATCTGATTGAGAATCTGGGCGCGGAGCCGGACTCGATTCTGGCTGTCACGTTCACGAACAAAGCTGCGGCGGAGATGGTGGAGCGCGTGGACCATCTGCTGGGCGGGAGATTGCTGCGCAAGCCGCTGATCTCGACGTTTCATTCCTTCTGCGTGCGCGTGCTGCGGCGCGATATTGAAGCGCTCAGAATCGGAGATACGGGATACAAGAAAGACTTCGCGATATATGACGACTCTGACCAGCAGAGTGTAGTCAAGGGCGTGATGCGGCGCCTGGGGATTGACGACAAGCAGCTCAAGCCTTCGGCCGTTCTGGGACGAATCTCCTGGGCCAAGAACCACATGCTCGATCCACAGGAGATGTATTTGCAGTCGGCGGATCCGGTTTCGGAGAAGGTGGCGCACATTTTTGAGGCTTACCGGAAAGAGCTGCGGAAGGCGAACGCGCTTGATTTCGACGATCTTCTGCTGGAGGCGGTTCGGCTGCTGAAGTCGTCGGCTGAGGTGCGCGAGAAGTATCAGCGGCGATTCCAATACCTGCTGATTGACGAATACCAGGACACGAACCGCCCGCAATATGAATTGATCAAGCTGCTGGCCGGCCAGCGCCATAATGTTTGCGTGGTGGGCGATGAGGACCAGTCCATTTATTCATGGCGCGGCGCCGACATCCGCAACATTCTGGAGTTCGAGCAGGACTTTCCGGAAGCAAAGATCATCCGGCTGGAGCAGAACTATCGCTCGACGCAGAACATTCTTCAGGCCGCGTCGGCCGTGGTGGCGCACAACGTAAAGCGCAAAGGCAAGACGCTGTGGACGGAGCGCCAGGGTGGAGGAAAGATCGGGTACTACGAAGCGCCGGACGGAGAGAACGAAGCGCTATTTGCCGCCGACTACATTTCCAACTACTTGAGGAAAGCGGCCGAAGAGGGTGAAGACAACGTCCGAGTGGCTGTGCTGTACCGCATCAACTCGCAGTCGCGGTTGATTGAAGAAGCCATGCGGCGCTACCAGATTGCGTATCAGGTGGTGGGCGGGTTCTCATTTTACGAGCGGGCTGAGATCAAGGACATGATCAGCTATCTGAAGCTGGTCAACAATCCACAGGACTCGATCGCGCTGATGCGAGTGATCAACACGCCGGCGCGCGGGATTGGCAAGACGACTTTGGAAACGTTGGAGCGCCTATCCCTCGAAACAGGAATTTCGATGTGGGGTGCGATTGGCGAGGCGGTTGAGCGGAAGCTTCTGCCGCAAAGGGCGTTGGCGGCGCTGGTTTCATTCAAAGAGTTGGTTGATGATGCGCGGGCGATGATGAACGGAACGTTTGTAGATCGGGTGAGCGAGACGGAGCGGGTGATCGGGAGATCGGGAAATCGGGAGATCGGTGCCGCAAGTGTCGCCGCACGTGCAACGGAAGACGCGGCTCAGGACGTTTCTTTCGATCCAGAGGAATTGGGCAGCAACATCAGTTTCGACTTCGGAACCAATGAGGAAGAGTCACAGCCGGAAGCGAAAACCGAGCCGGTCGAGGGCTTCCGAGCGCTGGGCGGACCGGCATCGGTGCCGGAGATTCTTAAGTTTTTGATTGATCGCACCGGCTACATCAAGCAACTGGAAGAGGAAGGCACACCCGACTCCTTCGCTCGCATTGAGAACCTGCGCGAACTGGTGAACGCGGCCATGGACTCGCGGGATCGAGGTGAGACGCTGGCGGAATTTCTCGATCACGCCGCTCTGGTCAGCGATGTTGATACCTACGATCCGCGCGGGCGGGTAACGCTGATGACTCTGCATTCGGCCAAGGGGCTGGAGTTCAGCCTGGTGTTCCTGATCGGCATGGAAGAAGGGCTGTTTCCGCACTCGCGGGCGTTTAACGATCCCGATCAGATGGAGGAAGAGCGCCGGCTTTGCTATGTGGGCATGACGCGCGCGATGGACCAGTTGGTGTTGAGCCAGGCGCGATATCGCCGGCGCTATGGGACTGATATGCCGGATGCAAGCGTGCCTTCGCGTTTCTTGGAGGAGGTTCCGCCGCAGTTGCTGGAAGACCTGGGTCGGCCGCGCGCAGCCGCAGGCAGAACGCAGGTGCAAACCGATTACGCAGACATGCATTACAGCTACGAGGACGAAGACCAGAGCATTGCGACCCGTTATGCGGCAGCGCGGCAGAGGCCCAAGATACCGGAGCGCGGCGGCTATACCGGCAAGAAGTACAACTCGATTGACAACATCGCGGAGTTCTTTGCTTCACGAGGGAAGAAGTTCTCGAGGCCGCAGGTTCCCGCAGAAGATTCACGGAGCAGCACGCATTTTCGGCCGGGGCAGCGGGTGCGACATCCGAAATTCGGTGAAGGAGTCGTGTATCAGCGCGAAGGCGAAGGAGAAAGCGCCAAGATTACGGTACAATTTCCTCGATTCGGGTTGAAGAAGCTGGTGGAGAAGTACGCGGGACTGGAACGCGCGTAGAACCCTTTGCCGCAGATCAGCGCAGATAACGCTGATCAGAACAAAGTCATAATTAGAAAAATCAATTAGTCGTCAGGATAGGTGAATGGCAAATACGAAAGCATTGAGCAGGGATGAACGGAAGAAGGCAAAGCGGACATCGCGCAAGAAGCAGGCGCCCAAGAAGCCTCGCGAATACGCGCGCGGTTCGCAGAAGCGCAAAGTCAAGAAATTGGCGCGCGGCACGGCGAAACGGTAAGGCATGAGTTCTCTTAAAGGAGGCGCTTCTGGCCAGCCAACTTTTCGCCAGGAAGTCCATTGACAAGCTGATTGCCGATTCGGAAGAGCCGGGCCACCGGCTTAAAAAGACGCTGGGGCCGTGGTCGCTCACGGCACTGGGGATCGGCGCCATTATTGGATCGGGAATTTTCGTTCTCACCGGCACGGCGGCTGCGGGCGAGTTTTCCCAGCCATCGCTTCTGCACGCGCAGGTACTGGACGTTTTCCAAAACCTGCTTCGACACGGAAATCTTGCCGGTGTGCTGCTTCACGGGCGCCCTGCCGCAGGGCCGGCCATTGCGATTTCGTTTCTGCTGGTGGCAATCTGCTGTGGATTTGCCGGCCTGTGCTATGCGGAACTGGCTTCGATGATTCCCATCGCCGGCAGCGCCTACACATATTCCTATGCGACGCTGGGCGAGTTGATTGCCTGGATCATCGGGTGGGACCTGATCCTGGAGTATGCGGTCAGCAACGTGGCGGTGGCGATCGGCTTCGGCGGCTATCTCAAAGCGCAACTGGGGGCGTTCGGGCTGGTGATTCCCGACCGATGGTCCACGCCGGTGATTGATAACGGCTGGACGGGATCGATTTTCAATGTTCCCGCGTTCTTGATCGTTTTTATTTTGACTGTGCTGCTGGTGTGGGGTATTCGCGAGTCGGCGGAAGCCAACAACATCATGGTCGTCATAAAAATTGGCGCCATCCTGACATTTCTTGCGGTGGGCGGAATGCTGATGAAGCCGGCAAACCTGCATCCGTTCGCGCCCTCTGGTTTTTCCGGCGTGCTCTCCGGCGGCGCCATCATCTTTTTTACTTACATCGGATTTGATTCGGTCTCGACCGCTGCGGAGGAAGCCAAGAACCCGCAGAAAGATATTCCGTTTGGGATTATTGCGTCGCTGATCGTTTGTACGGTGCTGTACATTGGCGTTGCGGTGGTGCTGCTGGGAATGATGAAGTACAGCACCTTTGCTTCAGGAAACACGGAAGCGGCGAACGCGCCCGTGGCTTATGCGCTGGCACATCTGGGCGCGAACAAATGGTTCCAGGCAGTCATTGTGATCGGCGCGCTGATGGGCATGATCTCCTCGCTGCTGGTCTTCCAGTACGGCCAGACGCGGATTTGGTTTGCCATGTCGCGCGACGGGCTGCTGCCGAAATTGTTTTCCGCCGTGCATCCCAAATTCAAGACTCCGCACTGGTCCACCTGGATTGCAGGCGCCGCGGTGGGAATTCCGGCGGGAATTTTCGGCATCAGCGAGGCGGCCGATCTTTCGAATATCGGGACGCTGTTTGCGTTTGTTTTGGTATCGTTGGGCGTGCTCTTCCTGCGCCGGTCTGATCCGGACCGGCCGCGCGCCTTTAAGGTGCCATTCGCGCCGGTGTTTCCTATTATCTCGGTTGTGCTGTGCGTCGCGCTGATGGCCGGTTTGCTGGTGATCACATGGATCCGCTTCTTCGCTTGGCTGGCTATTGGACTCATCGTCTATTTCACTTACAGCCGCAAGCACAGTGAGTTCGCAGCCGAGCGCGATCTGGCGACTGCGCGAATCCGGGGATGAACTCGCGTGCGTTGATCCAGTCACTGCCCAAGGCTGAGCTTCATCTGCATCTGGAAGGCACAGTGGAACCGGCGACGCTGGCTGAGCTGAGCCGGCGGCACAACACCCCATTGCCAACTGGAAATAACCGCTACGATGTCGCTGGAAGTGGCGACGAGCTGACGGAAGAGGCAGTCCGCCAGCTTTATTCCTACAAGAATTTCTCCGGATTCATGATGGCCTTCAAGGCTGTTACCGAGCGGCTGCGCACGCCGGAAGATTACGAACTGGTGACGTACAAGCTGATGCAGCGGCTGCGCCAGCAGAACGTGCTGCATGCGGAGGTTTACGTCAGCGTGGGCGTGGTGCGCTGGCGAGGCCAGGAGTTTGAGCCCATCTTCGAGGGCATGGAGCGCGGCCGGGAGCGCGGCCAGCGCGACTTCGGCGTGTCGCTGCTCTGGATCTTTGATGCGGTGCGCCATTTTGGGCCGGAAGCGGCGGCGGAAGTTTTCTATCTGGCGGCGCGGCTGCGGGAAAGGAACGTGGTGGCTGTGGGCATCGGTGGCGACGAGCGGCGCGGCCCGGCGGAGTGGTTTCGCGATCTGTTCAAGAAGGCCGCCGATCAAGGGCTTTGCCTGACTGCGCATGCGGGCGAGACAGTAGGGCCGGAATCGGTGTGGGGTGCGCTGAATATGGGGGCGCAGCGCATCGGGCATGGGCTGAGCATCACGCGCGATGCGGAGCTGATGGAAGTGCTTGCCCACAAACAGGTCCCGATTGAGGTTTGTCTTTCAAGCAACCTGCGCACGGGCGTGTGCGCGGATATCCGCGAGCATCCGGTGAAAAAGATGTTTGATGAAGGCCTGATGATTACGCTCAATACTGACGATCCGGCGATGTTTCAGACTTCGCTGAACCGCGAGTACGAGCTGGCCGGCGAAGAGTTCAGTTTTTCCGCCGAGCACTTGCGCGAACTGGCGAGGAATTCGTTTGAAGCGTCATTCCTGCCGGCAGAGAAGAAGGTGGCGTTTTTGAAGAGGGTGGATCAGATGGCGTGAGCTAATCCGCCATTACGGATTCCCGGCTGGGGGTTTCGATCTGCACCAGTTCAGGGGTTTGGGTTGCCGGGCGGAAGACCTGATGGGACGGAAGGCTTTGCGGGTCACGCCAGAAGTCCACAAGCGAGGTCTGGTGGACGCAGGAGATCGTGCAATTGGGGGCGCAGGACTTTTCGGTACGGTATTCGCGGCGGATGTCGTCGACCGTATATTCGGAGAGCGGAATGGCCGGATAGCCGCGCTGCTGCGAGCAGTAGTGCACCAAGCCGTCTTCGCAAATATAAAGGTAGCGGGAGCCGGCCCGGCAGCGCCAGTTATTCGGCAGCCCAAGAGAGATGTTGTTCTGGAACTGGTTGAAGCGGGCGTAGCTGTGCTTGCCCAGCTTCTTCATCTCGCGGAAGACCTGCTGCGCTTCGTCGCTCAAGGGCTTGAGCTGGCCGGTGCCGTCGTGGATGATGCCGACGGTTGAGGTGAAGCCCAACTCGACCGCGCGGCAGCCGATGGTGACCGCGTCCCACTGGTTTCTGACTCCAGCGCCGATTACTGAATTGATGTTCACGTGAAATTCGGCGTGCTCGCGCAGCCATTGCAGCTTCTTGTCGAGGACTTTGAGCGACTTCTTGGAGACATCGTCGGGCTGGACGTTGTCAATCGAGATCTGAAGGTGGTCGAGACCGGCGTCGTTCAGTTGGCGGATGCGCTGCGGCGTGAGCAGGTAACCATTGGTGATCAGGCCGGCGAGAATACCGTGCGAGCGGATGCGGCCGATGATGGCGTCAAGCTGCGGATGGAGCAGGGTCTCGCCGCCGGAGATTGTAATCAGCGTGGTGCCGAGCGCGGCCAGCTTATCAATGCGGCGGTACATTTCCTCGAGCGGCACCGGCTGCGAAACGTCGTCATACTCGTTGCAGTAGGCGCAGGAGAGATTGCAGCGCCGCATCGGGATGATGTGGACCTGAACGGGATGGTCGCGGGAGACCACTCCACGGGCGATCATTCTGAGTTCGCGGAATGTCCGGCCGGCGGCTCGGATGCGCCGGCGTACACGGGTGCTTGCGTCTGGCATTCGTAAACTAGTTATTAGAACACAGGTGCTGAGGCTTTGTGCAGCCTCAGCAGCCAAATGGCGAATATTGGGGGCCGAATGGCATTAAGAGTTGCGTCGGGATGCGAGCGGGCTTCTAGAAAGCGGAGCCCAGCCCGGCCGCGACGAGCGCGTATGCGCCATAGATTACTGCCATCGTGATGATTGCTGTTGATGGAGCGAGCTTTCTTTTGCTGACTGTGGCGAAGCCAAGTCCCATGAGGATGAGGATCCAGATGGCAATGACGTCCACGCGTGAAACCAGTCCGTAAAGAAATTTGTTCACTTGCGGATCCATGAAGAAGGCCGGGTTTGTGGCCACTGGATTCCGCAGGTTGAAGCCGCTCAGATCAGAGGAGGTCAAAAAAGTGAGAATCCCGAGCAGCGAGACGATGATGCCCGGGATAAAAGAATAGAAGATGATGGCCAGCGCGCGGTCAAAGGAAACCTCAGCAGCAAATCCGAAATTAAAAACGACCATCAGAATGGCGGCAACGAGGATGCCAATGATGAGCGCGATCACCGGAAAAATGAAGAACGTAACTTTCATGACCGAAGCCTGCCTGGCAATTTGCTGGTCACGCTGAGCAGGCGAGAGCGATTCCAACTGGCGCTGAGCAAATTTGGATTGTTCAATCTGCTGCTGGGCCAGAGCGGTCATGTCAAGCTTTTGTACCGCCACAAATCCGAAGGCGATAGAAAAGATAGCGGCAAAGGCCCACGGCGCCCACCAGCTCGCCTTGATCCGCACGTCGGCAAAGGTCTTGCCGGGCGCATAAAACATGCTGAAGATGCGAGCAAGCTGCGACATGGCAGGAGCGGTCTGTTCGGGCAAAACCGGGGCGGTTGGCGCAGGCGATGCAGGTGTGCTCATAACGTGGTTTCCTGTGTCAATTGATTTGAGAAAAGTTAGGGCCGATTGTAAACCGCAGCCGGGCGATTTATTTAGTTATTTTTTCCTGAAATGCTGCCAGCCAAGCGGCGCAAGCGGCTCTACAAAGCCATTCTCATCCAGAATTTCTATTGCTGACGAGTAATCTTTTGAGCCGCCAGATTTTTTGAGGACTTTGCCGGTCGTTCGGCGATGGATAGTTCCAATTTCGGTGATCGGTGTGCCTGCGATCTGCTTCGGGACTTTTGCGTTCGGCGGTGCGGTGAAGAGCAGTTCATAGTCTTCACCGCCGTGCAGAGCGAGTTCGAGATCCGCGCCGGGGGCAATTGGGATTTGTGAGGCAGAGATGCGGGCCACTACACGGCTCTCTTCGCAGATGTGGCCGAGGTCGATGGACAGGCCGTCGCTCAGGTCGATCATGGAACTGGCCAGCCCTCGTTCGCGGAGCGTACGAGCGACTTCGAGTCGCGGCTCGGGGAAGAAGTGGCGGCTGGAAGCTGATGGACGGACGCGTTCACCGGCAAAGAGCCGCTGCAGGACGACCGCCGAGGTACCGAGACGGCCGGAAACGAAGATGCGATCACCCGGTCGCGCGCCGGAGCGGAGAATAGCCTGTCCGGCGCGAACCTGGCCGACCACCATAATGTCAGCCGTGATCTTTGGTGCTGAGGAAACGTCACCTCCGGCGAGTTCCAAGTGCCAGCGCTGGGCCAGCGCCACCAGGCCAGAAAGAAACTGGGCGACCCATTTCTCAGTCAGTTCCGGGTGAAGGGCGAGCGAAAGAAAGCAGGCCAACGGTTCGCCGCCCATCGCCGCGATATCGGAGAGACCGCGAGCGAGGCAGCGGTGTCCGACGGAGCGGGCAGGATGCCAGGCGCGACGGAAGTGAACGTCTTCTATAGACAGGTCGGTGGTGACGAGGATTTCGAAGCCCGGTTGGGGCCGCAGGACGGCACAGTCGTCGCCAATGCCTTGGAGCACAGAGCGATTCCGGCTCGTCTGGGCCAGGCGGCGGATAGAGGCGATAAGTGCTTTTTCAGATAGCAAAATGCCTTGTGAGCGCTAAAGCCCTCGAAAAATATAAACATCCATCTGACGGCACGACTAAAGCTCGTGCCCTGATACGACCCAGCCAAGATCCTAGTGCTTCGCCACGTTGAGGAGTCTGCCACCCGTGAGACGAACCTTGGCGGTCCTTCCTCAGCTTGGTAACTATAGCCGAAACAGCAGCTTACGTGTGAGCGACGAGACAAGACCAGGCGTTGAAGCGGGCCTTTCCTGATCCGACTAGCGGTCCGGATAAGAGTTGCTTAATCAGCTCAGACCGGAAGGACATGGCCCGAACTGCCCTTTTCCCGGTGCTTTGCCGCCGACCTTCGTTACCAAAGCCAAGATTGACGGGGGAGTGGCTGCTTGGTAAAGTTACGGAACTTAAAAATCCAGTCTCTGGCCGCCTTGCTCACTCCCCTCGCTCGCTGTGGGGCCAGGGTTGAACGATTTGCAACCATCGGGTTTGCCCTTAACTTGAGCTGAAGCAATTTTCATAAGCGGAGTATTCAAAGTGCGGAAGCGTTTTTACATCATGCTGGTGGCGCGGAACGCAGAGGGAGAGCTCTTAAAGATCCCGATTCCTCTGCATTACGTGTACGTGTTCATTGCCGGAGCGCTGATCGGAATGTTTACCATCACGGGGATGGCGGGCTCGTATGCCCGCATGCTGTTGAAGGCGCAGCGCTACAACCAGCTTCGCACGGAGAAGGAAGCATTAAAGTCGCAATATTCCCAGTTAGAACAGATTGCACAAGAGAGTGAGCTGCAGGCGCAGTCGTTGAGCTCGTTAGCCGGGGAGGTTTCGTCCCTCTATGGCCTCAAACCCGATCCGGTCTTTCAGGACGACGATCCTGCGTCAGCATCTCTTCAACAATTCTATGCGTTGCGCATGACGGCCATGACAGGGGCCGCCTCCGTGGGCATCGGGATGGGCGACATGCGAGACGCCAGCACGCGCGACTGGTTACGCCTGGCAGCCGCTCCGACCTTATGGCCGGTGCAGGGTCGAATTACCGGCTCGTTCGGGGAACGTATCGACCCGTTCAGCGGCGAAGGAGCTTTCCATCGCGGCGTTGACATTTCCAGTGAAATTGGAACCCGTATCATCGCGCCGGCCGACGGCGTGGTCCGCTTTGCGGACTTTATGAACGGCTACGGCCGCACAGTGCTGCTGGACCATGGAAATGGAATCACCACACTGTACGGACACATGTCCGGGTTCGCCGTGAGCCCGGGACAATTGGTTCACCGCGGCGATACCGTGGGCTATGTGGGCCAAAGCGGTCGCAGCACCGGCCCGCATCTGCACTACGAAGTAAGGATTTTCGATACGCCGGTGAACCCACGCAAGTATCTGCGCTTCACTTTCACTCAGCAGGTGGCGTCAGGTTCCCTGTGATGTTGCTACCGCCTGCGTCGCCGATGCTTTGAAGCTTCAGGCGAGGGGGACGGCACCGGAGCCGTACTTTCCGGCTGAGCTTCAGTAACAAGCTTCTTCAACATGCGTTGAGATAACGTGGCGGTCACAACCGCCACGTTTTTGTTTTGTCCTACCTGAATGCTGTCAAAGGCAGCTTTCACATCGGGATCGGTTCCGCGTGGATTCAGGGTCTGGGCGGCACTGCGGGAAATCCAAAGAAAGGTAGTAACGGCATCGGAGACGCGCTTGGCGTCGGAATCGGTGGGGGCGATCACATCGGCTTGGAAGAGAGCATCGCCTTGATAGCGCAGGGATGCGACCGTGATGGTGTTTTCGAGGAAATCGAAGCTCCAGCCGTTGGGGAACTGAGCGGCTTTGGAGTTGGCGGGCGTTCGCGCGATTAGCCAAGCCAAAGCGGTGCCGGGGACGCGTGAGTAGTAGTCGTGCAGCAGCGAAGGGCCGTGCGGCGGGTGGTAGAAGGTGTCAATGATGCCGCGCATCGGCTCGGGGCTGTCCATGTTGGTCACGGCAACGCGATGAGCGTCAAGAATCGAGACGCGAACCAGATGGCCTTCGTGCTGGACGGAGTAAATGGTGTGGTTGCGATAGGCCTCGGAGCGGGAGGAGATTTTTTCTAAGTAAGCCTGGAGGCGCTGCTGGTCGAACTTGCCAGCGAAAATTTCTGAAGACTCGGTGTCTTTGCCGTCGGGCGTGTCGCGGCGTGACATCGCGACTTGCTCGAGATCGCGCTCCAACTGAATGCCGGTTTGATCAATGAAGTCCCGGTAATCCCCTTCGATCTGAACTGGGCGCGATTTGCCAAATTCGAACAGGTGGAGCGGCTGAAGGTTCGCATAGACGAGGACGTCACCTTCGGGCAGCAGGCGTACGGCGTCAGGCGGGCGAACCGCATGCCGCCAGAAGAAGAAGGCGAGCGCCCCAAGACAGACGAGCAAAATGGCTGAAATCAGCAGCTTGCGGCGGAGAATCATGAGGAAAGGAGCAGTATAGATTATGCGTACTCCGGGCTGCTGGGTGCGTCGCGAAAGGGCGAAAGCTGATACAATTAAATAGGCGAGTACCACGCAGGGCAACGTTCCGATAAAATCGCAAGGCGGGTTTATTGCACGCGGATTTCCGCTGTGCTAACTTATTTACTTTGCCCCCTTTAGCCGGGGCTTTTTGCTGGCGTAGCTCAGTTGGTAGAGCATCTGATTTGTAATCAGAGGGTCGGGGGTTCAAGTCCCTTCGCCAGCTCCAGATGTAACGGGATTCCCGGAGCGCGAAAGCTGGCGCGTTTCGGACAGAAGCAGGCACTGCGCAAGAGAAGAGTTTTCTTACCGGAAACATTCCACCGAGAGACTTTCCGTTCCGTCAAGTTTGGCGTCTGATGCGGAAGTATGTTCGCGCAAACCTCGCCCGTTAAGATCGCCGGCTGATATTGCACAGGTGGCCGAGTGGTTAATGGCAGCAGACTGTAAATCTGCCGCTCCAAGGAGCTACGGAGGTTCGAATCCTCCCCTGTGCACCAGGTTTTAAGGCGTTGGTGAGCATGGATCGCGATACGAGATTTTATGTGGCGCTCGCGGTCTATGCCGTGCTCGCACTGCTGGTCTGGCTCACGATGAGCGATGTTGCGGTTCCGATAGGAAATGGCACAGTCAGCATCCGCGGATTGACGTGGGTGATCCTGGCATTTTTTGCTGTCCGGACGTGGCTGCACTGGCGGGCAGAACAGATTCAAGCGGAACGCGAGCAGCAAGAAAATTTTTGAGCTGATGTAGCTCAGTTGGTAGAGCACTCCCTTGGTAAGGGAGAGGTCACCGGTTCAATCCCGGTCATCAGCTCCAGAGGTCAAACAGGCTGATGTGCTCATTTGGTAGAGCACACGCTTGGTAAGGGAGGGTCACCGCGGCGTTCATCGTCCCGGTCATCAGCTCCAGAAGATCAGGGGGATTTGGTAATTGGCTAATTTCGTAATTTGGTAATTTTGAGCGTTTCTGCAGAGCAGGGTTTTCAATTTCGCAATTACCAAATTTCCCAATTACCAAATCCAGGTTGGCGGGAGTAACTCAGTGGTAGAGTCACAGCCTTCCAAGCTGTTGGTCGCGGGTTCGATTCCCGTCTCCCGCTCCAGTTTTAGCAGTTGGCAACTAGCAATTAGCAATTAGCTAACACTGGCCCTGAGGATGTCGGGCGAGTGAAAACGGAGAGGGATTTCGGAAATCGATGGCATTTCAGCAGGCGCAGATTGCGGTCAGGAAGGCCGAGGATTTTGAGCAATTGAAAACGGCCATCGAGCGAGTCTTTGGCGCAACTGCCGTAGAGAAGTTTTGTAGCCGCCTGGAGAGCAAGGGCGTGGGCGCCCGCGAGTTTGAAAAGATCGTCAACTCCGGGCTGCTGGAGCTGGTGGACGCGACGCTGGCGAGATCGGGCAAGACAGCCAGGGAGTTGTGGGAGTCGCTGGCCCTGTCAGATCAGGCGCTGATGCGGGAATTTTACCTGGAACGGATCGAGCAGGTGGATGCGAAAGTTCGGCAGAGGTTCAGCAAGGTTTATCGGTACTACTGAAAGTCGCCGCTGATTACCGCTGATGAACGCGGATCAGGCGGATGACAAAACAAAAGATTCAAAGCTAGTGGCTAGGAGCTAAGAGCTAGAGGCTAACGATATGGCAAAGGAAAAATTTGACCGCAGCAAGCCGCACGTGAACGTCGGGACGATT
>DATEGH010000224.1:0-9972 GCA_035280185.1 Terriglobales bacterium | reverse complement strand
TCCTTGAGGGAGACGAAACTCGCCGCGTCCCACGTAACGTAATAAGCGGCGCGAATGCCTTCGTCTTCATTGAGAACGACCTCAGAGGCCGAGCGACCGCTCTTGCGGTGCGTACTTTTCGCCATCGTCTTGTGGCGGCGCTCGCGTTCTTTCAGCGAACGCAGGTTCTTCTTCTGAGTCGGCAGCAGCAGTGGTGGAAGAGTTTCCGGCTGGAAGATTACCGTGACAACAAAAAAGAGGACCAGCCCCGTGATGATCGCGCCGGCAATATTGAAGAGCCAGCGCAAGCGTCCCCACCGCTTCCGCCCGGGATCGTAAAAAACCTGTTTTGCCATTCGGAGTTCTTGCTATCAATCGTAAGCTGCTGGTATTAGGCGGTCAATTCAACGAAAGCCGTAGACCGCCCGGACACGTGAAAACTGCTACACTGGCCTGCCTTCCATGAAAAAACTGCTGGCACTGCTGCGCGAGCACTGGCTGTTCTTCTCCCTTGCCACGATCGCAGCGCTGGCCATGCGGCTGTTCTTCGTCTTCAGGTTTCCTCACATTTCAGGGGACACCTTCATCTATGGAGATATTGCCAAGAACTGGCTGGAGCACGGCATTTACGGTCTGAGCGAGAACGGCGCGATCCGTCCCACTCTCATTCGGCTACCCGGCTACCCGGCATTTCTGGCTGCGATGTTTGCCATCTTTGGCCGCGAGCACTACACGGCCGTGATGGTGGTCCAGGCGCTGGTGGACACCAACACCTGCCTGGTGATCGCTGCTCTGGCCATGGAACTGATGAATTCCCGGGCAGCCCTCGCGGCCTATCTCCTGGCGGCGCTCTGCCCCTTTACTGCCAACTATGCGGCGGCTCCTCTGGCGGAAACACTTGCGATTTTCTGCACGGCACACGCCCTTTATTACGGTGTGAGAGGGCTGAAAGCGGTGGAGAGTGGCGGCTCCGCCATAGCGTTATGGTCCATTGCCGGGGCATGGAGCGCTGCCGGGATTCTGCTGCGTCCTGATGGCGTGCTGGTGCTGGTTCCTTTTGCGGCAGCGCTGGTGTATTTGTTAGTTCGGCGCTTGAATCGCGCGCAGATTGTTGCCGCGCTCTGCGCTTTTGTACTCATCAGCCTGTCGCCGCTGCTTCCCTGGGCGGTCCGTAACTGGCGGACGTTCCATGTCTTTCAGCCCTTGGCGCCGCGTTACGCAAACGATCCCGGCGAGTTCGTGCCACACGGCTTTAATCGCTGGGTAAAGACTTGGCTGGCGGAGTACGTTTCGGTGGAAGAGGTATTTTGGAACGTCCCGGGCGACAAGATTGATATTAGCGACATCCCGCAGCGCGCGTTCGATTCCCGCGCACAGTACGAAGAAACCGACTCCCTCCTCTACGACTACAACAGCCAGCTTACTCTCGGCCCGGAACTCGATGCGCGTTTCGAGCAACTGGCTCAGCAACGAATTTCCCACAATCTGTTCCGCTATTACATCTGGCTGCCGGTGCTGCGGATCGCCGACATGTGGCTGCGTCCTCGCACCGAACTCTTGCCGGCCCAGAGCCTGTGGTGGAATTTTCGCGAGGATTTAAAGGACAGCATCTTCTCTCTGTTCTGGGCTGCCATTAATCTGTTCTATCTGCTGCTGGCGCTCCGCGGTTGGCTGAGTTGGCGCCTAGGTCTCTGCGGCGCAGTGCTGGTCGGCTTCGTGCTGCTGCGCTCGGCCTTCCTCGGAACTCTCGAAAATCCAGAACCGCGTTACGTGCTGGAATGTTTTCCCGTGGTACTGGCGCTGGCGGGAGGGGCGTGCAAACTTACAGAGACATGCAATGTAAAGCGTGGCTGAGGGCTTGAAGAGAAAACCAATCCCCGAGCGACAGGGGTTGACGCCGACCAGAGGCAAGAGATCCGGTCCAACTCGATTCAAACGCAGCACTCTCGCCCAAACAAAAACCGGGGCGCTCCAAAGAGCGCCCCAGAGTGGTTAACTGAAACAGGTTAGAAGGTGATTTTGCCACGGATCTGCCACACGCGACCCTGGGCAGCGGATAGAACCCGACCGAAGTTTGCCGAGGCGGCGTTGCCGTTCGGGTTGTTGAACTGGGTATGGTTGAAGATGTTATAGCCTTCCATGCCGATCTGGAAGCTCGTCTTCTCAGTGATCTTCGTGTTCTTGATCAGATTGAAATCCGTGTTGTTGATTCCAGGTCCGTGCAGCGAGTTTCGACGCACGTTCCCGAACGTCCCAAGAGGAGCGCGCGTAAAGGCGGTGGGATCGAACCAGAAATCGCCCTTACCCTTGAAGGTAGAGGTGCGGGGATTCAGGCTGGGTGTCGCAGCGACCTGATTAGGGTTGTCCGGACACCCGCCAGTGAAGGAAAAAGCATCGCAGGTCAGGGACCTGAAACCGCTGTCTCCAATGTCAATGGGGAATCCGGTCTGGAATGTGGTAATGCCGGACATCTGCCAGCCGCCAAAGATCCTGTCTGGCACCCAACTCATCATGCTATGCAAGCTCGGGATCTGGTAGATATAGCCAAGCACCAGACGCTGGCGGGCATCCTGCGCAGAGTCGCCAACGTTGAGTTCAGGGAAAAAAATGTTGGTTGAACGACCCGCGCTGCCTCCTCCGCCTGCGTTCTCGAAGCTGGAGCCGTTGTCAATCGAATGGCTCCAGGTATAACTCGTGATCAGTTGCAGACCATGGGTCGTGCCTTTGTTCACGCTGACTTGAAGAGCGTTGTAATCAGACGTGCCATCCGTAACCTGCTGCTCAACGCTATGGAATAGACTCCCGTCCACGATGGAGTGGTCTGGGAATGCGGCATGCTGAATGACCCTAAATGCCCGACAAGTAGGATCACCAGCACATTCGGCGGCACCCGCCAAAGTGATCGGGTTTGCTTCTATCTGGCGGTATAGATGACGTCCCAAGGCTCCCACATAACCTACACTGACTACCGTGTTTGATGGGAACTCGCGCTGGACATTCAGGTTGAAGTTCTGTGAATACGGAGTCGAAAGGTTCGGATTCACAGTATTGATATCAAAAGGTTCAACCAGGCTAAAATCGAAGCTGGTATCCCCTGGCCGGGCACCGGCAAATGGGAATTTGTTGGTGAGCGTCGTCCCAGTTACAGTGTCCGTGAAGGGGTTGGCAAATCCGGGCTGCGGAGTAAACGTGGGTGACGAGAGATCCGTTATGCCACTTGAAGACAGCCCGAACGGGGGAGCGCCTAGGTTCTGCAGCGCAGTTTCTTCCTCTGTGCGGTTGAAATAGATACCATAGCCGCCGCGGATCGAGAACTTGCTGGTGGACCCGCCGGAGATCATGCCCAAATCAGGAGACCAGGCGAAGCCGAAGCGCGGCCCCAAATGTCCGTATTTGATGTTAGTACCGGACTTATTGCAGCCGGTCGAACCCGGGAGGCCGGCATCACCGGGAAACAGAATGCCAGCAGGGGCCGTCGGAAATACCGTGGACTGCGCTCCAGGTTGGAAGCAGTTGAAATCGAGCCCGCCAAACTGATTGTTGTTATATGGCGTATCGATTTGGTAGCCGGCGCCGTAAGTAAGTGTCAGATTGTTCTTCACCTTCCATTGGTCTTGAGCATACGTGTAATATTCGTAGGCTCGTGCATTGATGATCCCACCGGTGTTCTGCGCGAAATCGTCTGGCACACCCAAGAGGAAATCGAGACCAGCGTTGCCACTGGTAAAGTTGCCGGCGCCGCCAAAATCGAAGTGTCCGTTGTTCAAGAAGAAGAACGGGTTATCCACTTGGAAGCGGCGAGCATCAAACCCAAACTTCAAACTGTGCCTGCCGGTGATCTTGGAAAAATTATCAGTAACTTGATAGGTCTGGTCCTTTCTTGGTTGCGGGCCATCATCACTGAATCCCAGATTAAAGAACCCGGTGATATCGATGGTTGGAACTCCCGCACCCTTGGTGTTCTGCGGGTTGATGCCAGTGAAACCCACAGCAGAGGGCAGAGTAGGCGTCTGCGGCTCAACCGCATCAAAATTGAGCCTGGAATATCCTAGCCGTACCTCGTTAAGTGTTGTTGGGTTGAATGTGTGGTTGTAGGCAACCGTAAACTGCTTTGTGTCGGCGGTGTTGATGGATCCGAAGCCAGGCAGACTGGCGCCAATAAAGGGTAGGTCGCTCGTGGTGGGCGCATGCTGCATGATCATCGAACCCCAGACCGTGTCTGAAGAGCTGATATTGTGATCAATCCGGACAATTTCCTGATCTGAGGTTGTCTTGGAAATCGGATTGAAGATGAATTGATTGTTAGCCGCATTAGGAAGTGGGACAAATTTGTTCAACAGGCCCGCCGAGATCGCATTGAAATCACTTGCGGGGAGAATGCCAAAATTGGGATTTGTCGCCGGATTTCCGTTGAAAATTGCGCCACTTGCGCCGAACCAAGGAGTGCCTGCGGGATGGAAGACCCCATCATCCCCTGTCAACCCAATCGGCGTACCAGCGGCTGATTCGTTCCCTTGGGCTGCCGCCGCAAGATCCGCGAGGTTCCCGCTCCGCTCTGCCTGGCTAAATACTGTGTTCACACCCACATTTTGTGGCGAACGGGCGCGAAGCCCCTGATACGAAAAGAAAAAGAAAGTCTTGTCTTTCCAAATGGGTCCTCCAACCGTGCCCCCGAATTGGTGCTGGTGGAATACCGGCGCTGTCTTCTGGAAAAAATTGTGCGTGTTCAAGAAAGTATCACGGTAGAAATCGAAAATATCCCCATGAAACTGATTCGTGCCGTTCTTGATCAGCGCATTCACAATCCCCCCCGAATTGCGGCCGTATTCAGGGTTGATCGTGCTCGACACAAGATTGAATTCCTGGATGGCATCTGGGCTGGGCTGAACCAGCGGAGAATTCAGCGCGATATCATTGGAATCGGTTCCATTGATCAGATAACTGCTCTGCTGAGACTGGCTGCCATTCACAGAAAAATTGTTAGTAAAACGATCACTCGAAGCCATAACACCAGGAGCCAACTGCTCAAGCGCTGTAAAGTTGCGATTGACCAGCGGCAGATCAACGATTTGCTGCGAGTTGATGAGCGTCTGCTGCTGAATACTGGTGGTTTCTACTTGGACCGCATCGGCTTTCACCTCCACTACTTCATTCGTGACGCCAATTTGAAGGCTTACCGGCAACGCATAAGTCTGGTTAACCGTCAACGTGAAGGCAGTTGACTTAAAAGTCTTGAAACCCTGCTTTGTCGCAGAGACGATATAGTTTCCAACGGGAAGTTGGAGGAACTCGTACAAGCCGTTGTCCCTGCTTACCGTGGTGGTTTTTACGCCAGTTAATGTATTGGTTGCAGTCACTTGGGTCCCGGCGACGACTGCGCCGGTGCTGTCAGCTACCGTGCCGCGTATGGTCGCGTATACGTTGTCGGCAAACGCGGAATAAGGAGCCAACGAAACCAGCAAAGCTCCGAATGCCGCAAGAAGCAACACCTTTCTCAAATTTTGATTCATTCTAACTGCCTCTCTCTGGGAATTGAACTGAGAGCAGCCAACAACATGCCGGTACAGGCGCAGGTTGTCCCTATACAACGCAGCCCCCGGTTCGAGCCTATATAAGGCAACTCTGAAGCCACGGTTGGCATTTCTGGTCAGCTTTGATTTCAACTACTTACATTATGTCTTAAGGCGAACATTCAATTTCCGGTAGTTTCTGGGAGCAAAGAATACAAGATTACGGAAGTAACTCTGCTGATTTCCGAAAAAATAGAAAGTCGGACGAATCGGTCTCCATCAGTGGTGTTGGTTTGTGTGAATAAAGTTCACCTGTATTTGGATCAAGTACTTATAAGGTTAAGTAGCCCAACGAAATACGTTAATTTTTATTGGCTATGTCAAAGAACTGCATGCTGATTTCTCATTGGTAATTGGGGATTCTATTTTGGTTTTTCATAACTTCCGCTACGCTGTCTCTCCGCAATTGCCCAGAGCCGCCTCTCGCTGTCGATTGGTGTTGTGCCACGCCTTTCGATAATCGGGTTTGCGTGCGGGCAAGCTCGTTTAATCGAACATCGTAGCGCTGTCACGGCTCCACATAAATCCTATGAACCCGCTCTCCCAGCCGCGTCAGCAGCTCGTGAGAAATGGTTCCGGCTTGGTCGGCCACGAGTTCGGGACGGAGGGTATGTCCGTTGTGGCTTCCATAAAGAAGGACTTCCGCCCCCACTCCAATGCCGGGCAGATCAGTGATGTCCACCTGCATCTGGTCCATGCTGATGCGGCCGACAAGCGGCGCCGGCCGGCCTTCCACCAGAACTTGTCCTTTGCCGGAGAGACCCCAGGGTAGGCCGTCGTCGTACCCGAAAGGCACCACGCCGACTCTGGTCTTGCGGGTTGCGGTGAAAGTGCGGCTGTAGCCCAGAGTGGCGCCGGGGGCGAACTCCTGAATGCTGGTGATGCGGCTGGTAACGCCGATGGCCAGCTCCAACTCCAGCTCTTCTCGCACTGCATCGGATGGATAGATTCCATAGAGTCCCAGGCCGATGCGCACCATGTCGTAGCGCGCCTGCGGAAACCGAACCGCCGCAGCAGTGTTTGCCGCATGGACGATGAAGTCGTTGAAGCCTTCGCGCCGTAGCGCCGCAAGCGTGTCATCGAAAACTGCGATTTGCTGCCGGGTGAATTCGTCTGATTGCGGGTCGTCAGCCGCAGCAAAGTGGGTGCATACTCCTCGCAGCCGCATGCTTCCGCTGCTGCGGATCTTCTGCGCCAGAGCGAGAGCTTCCTCCGGAGTCACTCCCAGCCGATGCATGCCCGTGTCAACTTTCAAGTGAATATCGAGCGACTGCCCAGTGCCGGCCAGCGCCTTGGCAAAGCTTTCCACCAGCGCTCCGGAGTAGATCACGGGCGTAAGCCGGTAGCGCAGCAGGTTGTCGAGGTCCTCGGGTTCGGAGAGGAAAACAAAGATGTCCTGCCCTGCCCCAGACTTTCGCGCAGCCACTCCTTCGTTCGCGGAAGACACGCCAATGTGCCGCACTCCCAGCCGCGACATCCATCCCGCAAGCTGCGCCAGATCGGTGCCGTAAGCCATGGCTTTGAGCATGGCCATCACGTGTGCGCCGCCGCAGTGTCTCCGGAATCGTGCGATGTTGCTCTCAATGGCGGCAAGGTTAATCCACTGGCAGCGCTGCGCAATGGCGCCCGAAAGATCGCGGACCGCCTTAACCATCCCGGAGTTGCGCGGTCCTTTGAAGAGCACTGTATCGCCCGGACGAAGGAGGGGCAACAATTGTTCTTTGAGTTGCTCCGGATTTTGGACTCTCGCGACCTGCCCGTTCTGCGTCGCAGCCGAGAACCCATCCGCTGTGCTCTGCAATTCGCCTTCGCCGACCAGGAACAAATGGCTGAAGCCCAACTCGCCCGCTTGCGAGCCAACCTGCCGGTGCTCGCGATCCGATGTTGCTCCCAACTCGCGCATTCCGGCAAAAGCAAAAATCTTCCGTCCGGAGCGGCCAGAGCTCAAAGCTGCTGAGCGCAATGCCGCCTGCACCGAAATAGGATCAGCGCTGTATCCGTCATTGATGAGTCGGATGCCCTGCGGCGACGACCATAGTTCCACGCGCGTTGGCGGAGGCGTGTAGCCCTCGAGCCCGGCGGCAATTTCGTCGAGGGTTGCTCCCAATAAGTGCGCGGCACACGCGGCTATATGCAGATCAGAGATGATCTCTGCTGAGCGCGTCTTCACGTTAATGGTTCGAATTTCGCCAGGGGGCAACCGTAACTCCAGCACTTGTCCCTCTTCGGTGAAGGCGCCAGAACTAAACGCCGGGAGCTGTTTGCTTCCCACCTCATATACCGAGCAGTTCATGCCGCGCAGTGGTTCGGCGATGGAAGTCTCGCTGGCAGGAATTAGCAACCAGCCATCTTTGCCGATGTTGCGAAACAGCAGCATCTTCTCTCGCGCAATGGCTTCCCGGCTGCCGAACGCGGCGAAGTGCGCTAGGCCAATGTTCGTCAGGATCCCGAAATCCGGCGCAGCCATTGCCTCAAGCGGGGCCATTTCTCCTGGCGCCGAAATGCCGACTTCCAGGATGGCCAGCGGCTCCGGCTTTTCCGCGGAAAGGATGGCCAGCGGCAGTCCGAGCTGGCTGTTGTAGCTCCCGGGCGATGCCAGCAGATCGCGTCCGGCGAGCAGCGTTCGCAGCGCGTCTTTGACGATGGTCTTACCGTTGCTTCCGGTAATGGCAACCACTTTGCCGAGATACTTGCGCCGATGCCAGCCAGCGAGCGCCTGAAGCGCACGCAAGGTATCGGCGACTACGATGAGCGGCCGCTCCGGCCGCATCGCCAATCCCACCAGCTTGGTCATTGAAACCAAAGCTGCGGAAGCCCCGTTGCGAAACGCGTCGGCGAGAAAGCGATGACCGTCCGTCTGCTCGCCCTTGAGCGCAACAAAGAGCGCGCCACGCGAGGCCCCGCGCGAATCGGTGCAGATTCGGTCAACCACGATTGCGGCATCGCCGCGTAGTTCGCCTGCGACTGCCTCCGCGATTGTCTCAAGCCGAGTGGGAATCAAGAGCGACGCACTCCGTCGGGCTCATCGCATTGACTTAAAAGGTGCTCCATTCGATTGCAGTAATGCCCAGTGTACTGAAACGTGGTTGTCGCGTGCACTCCTTACAAGGCACACTGATGATGTTCGGTACAATGAACTAAAGAGCACAGCACACCGCCAAAGATGCCTAATCTCTATCAGAAATGGATGTACGCGTGGGAAACACGCCTGACCACCCGCGACACGAACCGCATTGTGCGACCGTTGGAATGGGGCACGGAGTGGGCGCGAAACTGGCCTCTGGTAAACGGCGATTGGCCTGACTCCGAGGAACGCTTTGAAGCCTACCTGCACAAGCTGAACGACACGATTGTCGCTCGCAGTGACGAGTTCTTCTCCTATACGCCGCCTGCCGATTTTCGCGTTGAAAAGCGCAAGATCGAGACGTTTCCCACCGGCAGCAACGCGCGCGAAAAAGCTCCGAAAGGCGAAGGCCTGTTCCTGCGCTTCACCTCGGCCGCGAAGACGCCATTCCCGGAAAACGATCTGGTGAATGCGCGCTGGTTTCCCGCGGAAGGCCGGCGCGCTGTCATCGTGCTGCCCCACTGGAACGCCAATGGCATTGCCTATAACGCGCTCGGCCCGCTGCTGAACCGCTTTGGCATCTCCATGTTGCGCTTGAGCAAGCCGTATCATGACATTCGCCGGCCCATCGAAACGGCCCGCTCCGACTATGCCGTCTCGCCAAACATCTGCCGCACCATTGATGCCGCGCGCCAGGCCATCATTGATATCCAATCCTGCGCCGACTGGCTCGAAAGCCAGGGCAAAGACAGCATCGGCATTCTGGGAACCAGCCTCGGCTCTTGTTATGCCTTCCTGGCCGGCGCGCACGACTCGCGGCTGACGGTGAACGTCTTCAACCACGCCTCAACTTATTTCGCCGATGTGGTGTGGACCGGCCAATCTACACGGCACGTCCGCGAAGGCCTGGAGAATGACGGCATGACGCTCGAACGCCTGCGTCAGTCGTGGCTCGCCATCAGTCCCATGGCGTATTTCGACAAATTCGTGCGCTGGCCGAAAAAGATCCTGATGATCTACGCCAAATACGATCTGACTTTTCTGCCAGAGTTCACGCGCGAAGTTGACCGCGAGTTCCGCCGTCGCGGCGCCGACCTGAAAACGGTCGTGCTCCCCTGCGGCCATTACACCACCGGCGAAGCGCCGTTCAAATACGTGGATGCCTATCAGATGGTACGGTTCCTCGTGAAGAATCTGTGAGCAGAAGCAATTGGCAACTAGCAATTAGCACCTGGCAAGGCACTCAGTCCGGTCAAGAAAGGCCATTTGCTAATTGCCATTTGCCAGTTGCTTCGCGTCAAACCTTTTCCCTGCAACTTCCTTCCAAGCACCTTGGAGGCGCGCATGAAGGTTCTCTCT
>DATEGH010000223.1:0-4904 GCA_035280185.1 Terriglobales bacterium | reverse complement strand
TCATCCGCGAGTCGAATCCATGACAGATCCAACTGAACTCGGGGCAACACCGGATCTGGGCAGATGTTTCGCTCAAAGCGGCAAATGCCGGAAGAACAGACTCAAGAGTTTCTTCGTCAGCAAATGACAGCTCATGTAGGCAGCGTGGACGTGAATGGATGGCCGTACGTGGTTCCGCTGGTATACGTCTATGAGGGTGGCGATCTGCTGTATCTTCACACCGGTGCACATCAGGGGCATTTTCTGACGAATGTGCAGCGCGATCCGCGTATCTGTGTCGAGGTGTCCCACATTGGCCCCTTGCAAAAAGGGAAACGATTTGCCTGCGATTCCGCCTTGGTCTACACCAGCGTGATTGTATTTGGCCCGGTGCGAATCATGTATCACGACAGAGAGAGGAAGACTTGGTTTCTTGATCGTCTGCTGGCCAAGCATGGCGATCCCTCGTGGACCTTTGAGCCCGGTTATCCTCTTATCGATCAGATCATCTTGTACGAGCAGAAGATCGAGATCATGAGTGGTAAGCAGAGTTTCGGATTACGCCACTAATCGGCATTTCAACACTCAAAGCCGAATTCGCAAGCAAGGAGAATCAAGATGGAAACCAAACAAGGAGCAGCGTTCCACCAACATTCGTCCCCGGAACAACTGGTGGATGCGCTGAATGGCGTGTTTGGCAAGCAGCAACCGGCCGTCCGAGCGGTTCACGCAAAGGGCATTAACCTAAAAGGTGTCTTTCGTCCAGGCAATGCAGCGCGAAATGTCAGCAAGGCACCCCATTTTCAAACGGCAAATATCTCGATCAATGTTCGATTTTCGGACTTCACTGGTTTTCCTGCCATCGCCGATAACGATCCACTCGCTTCGCCAAGAGGCATGGCAATCAAGTTTCATCTCCCAGATGGCTCTGATACCGACATCGTTGCTCATTCGTTCAACGGTTTTCCCGTGGCGACGGCAGACGAATTTCGCGAGTTGATGATTGCAATGGCATCCAGTGGCCCTGGGGTCCCTAAGCCAACGCCGCTTGATTCTTTTTTGACCGCTCATCCGGCCGCAAAGACTTTTCTTGAATCACAGATTCCGCCGCCTGCCAGCTACGCGACGGTTTCGTACTTTGGCGTGAATACCTTCAAATTCTCCAATGCGGAAGGGAAAATCACTTTCGGGCGCTACCAGATCCGGCCGGCGCAGGGGGAAAAGTCTTTGCCGTTCGCGGAGGCTAAAAGCGCTCAACCCGACTACCTCAGGAACGAGATCAAAGGTCGTATTAGTCACGGCTCGGTCAGCTTCAAGCTACTGCTTCAGGTTGCTGAAAAAGGCGACGATCTCGATGACCCCTCCATCGCATGGCCAGACAACCGGACTCAGGTTGAGCTCGGGACCGTTGAGATCACGCAAGCAGTATCCGACAATGCCGCTGCCGAACGTGAATTGCTGTTTTTACCAGGAGCTCTTCCTGCCGGAATCGAGGCTCAAGATCCGATGATCAGAGCACGACAGGATGCATATCCCGTGTCCTACGAACGCAGGAGAGAACCAAGACAAGCGGCAGCGTAGAAATTATCTGCCGGAGTGCCGCCCGTTCAAAGGCGCTGAGGCATTGTGTGCGGATCCCTCCGAGCGCCAGCATGTCTGTAGCGAAGATACAGATGCTCTTCTTTTTGCTTCACGCTCCGAAGCTGAAACCACGGCGCGCTGTTCGGCGTAAATTCGGCCCCTTCGACGATCCCGGGACGAGCTGTGCCGGTTATGCGGCCGCCGATCTGCGGCGATATTGTCAGAAAAAGCTCATCCAGCGCGTCTGCCGCGACAAATTGCCCAAACAATGTAGGGCCGCCTTCGTGCAGTAGCAATTGCACTCCGAGTTGCGCATGAAGCAGATCCATGATTGCCGCCGGCTCGATGCCGCTGCTGGTTTGCTTGAGCGCGTGAATTTCAACCGTACTCAATTCGCCAGCGCCCTTGCTTGTGAGTTGTTCGCGTCCGCTGGCAGTGGTCACGATCGCCACACGAATTCCTGGAGTATGGAAGACGGCTCGTTCGAGCTCCAGTCTGCCGCTGCCGGTGACGATTACGGTCAGCGGGTAATCTGATTTGCGCAATGACTTCCGCCGGTACTCTGTGTAGAGCTGTTTAGCCGCCGGATAAGTGTATTCGGGGATCCAAAGCGATTCTGGGCTCACGTCATGTACGGTACCCGCGCCCACCATCACCGCGTCTGCAGAAGCGCGCAGCAGGCCCATAATGAAACGGTCTCCCGAATCGGAACCGCTGATGGTGGAGCCGCTGGAATGGCCTTTGACTTTGAAACTGACAATGCCATCAAGCGTTGAGACAAAGTTCCCAATGACGTAGGGCCGCGCGCCGCTGGAAACCGGGAACCGTAAATCTCCGTCGTATAACTCTCTCAGGCTTTGTGGCAGCACCGGTTCTGCGTCGTCCCGTTCACCATCAATCAGAGTGCGCACGAATGGCATTTTGCTGCTTTCAGGCTGCGAGGGCCGGCGAAGTGCTGTGGCGATCCACCATCAGGCGGAACTCCTGACTGAGCAGCGGATTTTCGTTGTAGGCGCCGCACATCACCAGCGTTCCCGTTCGAGAGCTCAATTCACGCACGCCGCGCGCCTGAGTGCAGAAGTGTTCGGCTTCAATAAGGATGGCGACGCCCCGCGGCTTGACATCTTTCGTGAGCTGATTGGCAATGTCATGGCACAGCCGCTCCTGGCTGGTGAAGCGCTTGGAGTACAGTCTGGTGATCCGGGTAAGCTTCGAAATTCCGATCAGGTTCTCGGCGGCTAAGTACCCGACCCACACACTTCCACGGATTGGCAACACGTGATGTTCACACAAGCCGGTAAATTGTATCGGTCCTTCGACGATGTGGGTCTTCTCCTCATCGCGGCAGTCTGGACACTCGACGGGAAAGAGCGTGCTCAGCTTGGAGTCGCCGTCGTAGCCCTCAGTCATATCCCAGAGCGCGGTCACCCAGCGCCGAGGCGTGTCGCGCCCTCCGGCAGAATTGAGGTCAAGGCCCATGCGGGAGAAAATTTCAGAAGCGTAGCCTTCAAATCTTTCCCGTTCCTCTGCGTTCAGCGGTTTGCGCATTTTCCCGTCTTCCATTTGTTTCCCTCCCAAATATCTCGGAATCACCGGGATGATTCACGGTTGCTTGAACATCCACATGTCGCCCGGTTGGACCATCGATGATCCGGGTCTCACAAGCCGTAAAGAATCGGCAGCCATGTGCTCCTCTTGTCCCGATGCATAGCTCGTGTCCACTCTTTTATCGAGCCACTGGCCTGCTCATTTGCGTAGATGGCTTCCTGCTCTCGTCCTGACGTAACCATCTGGAATATCTCCGAGAGGCGTTGCTGCTCGGAATCCGAAAACAACTTGTCAGCAAACGGCAAAAGGATGTTGTCTTCCTTCCAGATATGGCTCGAATAGAGCTCGGCCAGCGAGTGCAGCGTGTCGGCGACTTTCGTTGCCTGGTCGCCGCCGCTTTGTGCATAGTTGCTAACATAGCCCGCGAGTTCCTCCACCATGCACGCAATTTTGCGATGCTCTTCTTTAAACATTGTGAGTAGGCAATCACCCTCATGCAGGCCTTTGCCTTGCAGAGTGCTGAGCAACCACTGCTCCTCACGATGATGCCGTTGGCTGCCGTAGATACGAAAAAATTCCACGACATTCTGCAGAGCGTTTGCCGGGACCTTTTCCCCTCTTTTCAGATCTTCGGCAAAAACCCGGCATCCTTCGACGATACTTAGAATTGAGCGATGTTCGCGCTCCAGAATCTGCGTAGCTCTCATTTCCCGTCCTCCTCCTCTCACTGCCCTGATTACATTCCGATCTCATAAAGCCGTTTGCGCAATAGTCGGTATGTACCTGCGAAATCTACGAGCGTACCAGTGGCGACGGCTCGGGCTTTTTCGTTCTTCAGCAGCCGCTGATCACGAAAATCGTTAAGCGGTGACCTATGTCACATCGCACTCGGGGAACGGCGGATATGCTTTTCTGTTCAGAAGAGGTGGTCGAATGAGCACGGAGGAGGTTGCCATGAACAGCGTTTATGCAATTCCGATTGCGGACGACGACAGTAGCGAGTCCCGGCTGGAGACATCGCGCATTCAGTTTCACAACATTCTGGTCGCCACTGATTTCTCGATCTACGCGCGCGCAGCGCTTGATGCCGCCATAGCTATCGCCCGGCGCTCGGGAGGCAAGCTGTTCCTGCTGCACGCCGCCATTCCCCCGGTACTCTACAGCCTGGAGGCAGGAATGGTTACTCCTGAACTGTTGCAGGCGAACGCCGAGGCTGCTGAAGCAAAAATGAGGGATTTCACTAAACACAAGCCGGAGCTATCGGCGATTGTTCATCGTGAGATCCTCTCATCGCTTCCGGTTGTGGATGCGATCAATCAACAGGTCGCCGAGAAAGCCATTGATTTGATCGTGGTCGGCACACATGGTGCTTCCGGAGTGGAGAAGCTTGCGCTGGGATCGGTCGCAGAATCTGTGCTTCGCGCCAGTTCGCGTCCGGTGATGCTGGTAGGCCCTAACGCCAATACTACGCATTCGGCTTTTGAGTCGGTGGTGCTGGCGACTGACCTTGGCTTGGGTTCGCTGCGTGCAGCGCAGTATGCGTCGGCCATTGCCGAGGAGGAGAACGCGCGCCTGACGGTATTAACAGTTGTGCCGCGCGAGGCCCATGCCCGTGGCGAGCCCCGCACGCTGATCGAACAGCGATTGCGAACTGCTCTCCGACAGTTATTGCCTTCAGATTCGGAATTGTGGTGCCGCCCCAGCCTGCGCGTTGAATTTGGCGATCCGCAGGAGCAGATCGTGGCGGTGGTCAAGGAGCAGGCTGCGGGTCTGCTAGTTATCGGAGTGCGGCCTCA
>DATEGH010000222.1:0-12394 GCA_035280185.1 Terriglobales bacterium | reverse complement strand
GGCGCCGCCGCTGGTACGGCTGTGGCGACTGAGAGATAACCACAAGGATCACGAAGGAAAGGCGCCATGGTTCTCCTCTTCGTGTTCCTTTGTGCCCTTTGTGGTTAAACTGTCTGCATGGGCCGCATCCACGTTCTTTCCGAACATGTTGCCAACAAAATTGCCGCCGGAGAGGTGGTAGAGCGTCCTGCTTCCGTTCTGAAAGAACTTCTGGAGAACTCATTGGACGCTGGCGCCGGCCGCATCAAGGTGCAAGTGGAAGGCGGCGGACGCAAGCTGATCCAGGTTGTAGACAACGGCTGCGGCATGGTGCGCGACGACGCATTGCTGGCTTTCGAGCGGCACGCGACTTCCAAGATCAAAGATGCCGAGGACCTGCTCAATATCCATACGCTCGGGTTTCGGGGCGAGGCGCTGCCTTCGATTGCTTCAGTCGCGAGAGTGCAACTGGAAACCCGCGCGCCGGAGAGCGCCGAAGGAACGCTGATTGAAATCGCAGGAGGAAAGATTCTGCGCGTGGAAGAAGCCGGGCTGCCGCAGGGAACATCCATCGCGGTACGCGATCTATTCTTCAATATGCCGGCGCGAAAAAAATTCCTTAAGGCCGAATCGACTGAACTCTCGCATCTTGCTTCGCTCGTCACGCACTATGCGCTGGCGCATCCGGAAAAGCATTTTGAGCTGCATTCGGCGACCAATGCTATGCTCATTGCCGCTCCGGTGGAGACCCACTCCGATCGCATTTACCAGATCTTCGGCCGCGAGACGCTGGACCAGCTTGTTCCGGTTGCCGCCGGCATGAAGCTGGAACGGGTGGGAATTCCAGAGCCGCCGCCTTGGCGGCGTGATGAAGATTATGAACCGCCGGTTCCGGGTGATATCCGGGTGCATGGCTTTGTGAGCAAGCCGGAAATCCAGAAGCTGAACCGAAATTCTATCTTCATTTTCGTGAACAACCGCTTAATCCGCGATCGGCTGGTGCAGCACGCGCTCACGGAGGCGTATCGCAACGTGCTGCCGCCCACGGTTTTTCCGGTGGTGTTGCTATTTATCGAACTGCCGAATGCCGAGGTGGATGCCAACGTCCATCCATCGAAGACGGAGGTCCGGTTCCGACAGCAGACTCTGGTACACGATTTTGTACGCGATTCCGTTCGTGCCGCGCTGATGAAGGCCCGACCAGTGCCGCAGTTCATGCGCGAAATCACTGCCGCACCGAACGCAGCCCCCGGTTTCTCGCCGCGCGCAGTGGCTGCTGCACAGCCCGCGCCTTCGCAGGATTTCCAGTTACAAGCCCAGCCTGTGCCGGCAATCACGGAGCGCCTGCAGTTCAACGGCTCTGCAATTCCGATTGAAGCCAATGCAGCGGTGAGCGGCTTTGGGGCGGTGCCGGCGCCCGCGATCCATATACAGAACGGCGCGGCTGATCGTTGCGGCAACATCTTGAGCGAGGACACAACCGCTGTTCCTGACGAACTCGCGCTCGCTAGCCTCAAGCCGCTGGGCCAGGTACGAGAATCGTTTATTCTCGCCGTGAACGCAGATGGGCTTTGGATCATTGACCAGCATGTGGCGCACGAGCGCGTTCTGTTTGAGAAAGTCCTGCGCGAGCGGCAACAGGAAGCGGTGGAAGGCCAGCGCATGCTGATGCCGCTGATCGTGGAGCTCACGCCGGGGCAGCAGGCCGTCTTCACCGAGATTTCAGAAGAGTTGCGGCGCAACGGCTTTGAGGCCGAGCCGTTTGGAACGCGCACCATCGCAATCAAGACCGCGCCCGCCGGAGTGCAGGCGACGCAAGTTGAGCAGATGCTGCTGGAGTTGCTGGAACAGTTTCAGGCGGAAGAGCAGGCGCTGAACCTGGAAAAAATCCGCGCGCGCATTGCGGCCAGCATCGCCTGCCATGCCGCCATCAAGATCAACATGCCTCTGGAGCAGAACAAGATGGAGTGGCTGCTGAAGGAACTGGCAAAAACCGAATGTCCGATGACATGCCCGCACGGCAGGCCGGTGGTGCTGAAGTATTCTGTGAAAGACATACAGAAGGCGTTCAAACGAATTTGAATGACTGAACAGGAACTTCATCAAGAGCGCGGACAGCGTTGGCGGACCAACGGCCAGGCGGTCCGGGCACTGGAGCAGGCGCGCAGCTTTCTGGAAGATGTCGGGTTCTGCGTGATGTATCCCGAGCGCTCGCTGCCCCTCACGCCCACCTTTCTTGGCGCTTTCGCCGGCGAAGCCCAGAACTTGCCGGATGCGAAGCATGCCTTTGCCGATCCGCGATCGCAACAAGCGACGGAGCTGATGGTCCGGTTATTGCGCGAGCGCAGCGCCTATGAGATGAATCTGCTGCCCGGAGCCGACCTGATCGTGGCAGCCGCGCTGTTTCCTTACTTCTATGCTTTGGTGGGCGATCGCAATCCCAAAGCCGCGCCGAAAACCCGTGCTCAGGGCGCGGCCGTTTCTCCGCTGGCTCTGAAGGTGTTTGAAGCAATTCAGAAGAAAGGTCCTCTAAGTAAGGAGCGTATCCGCGAGCAGGTGGGACGGGAGTTGAGCATTGCCGCGCTCGATCGCGCTCTGCTGGAGCTGTGGTCCATTCTGAAGATTACACGAGTGGATTATCGTGCCGAAGAAGGCGTGTTCTGGGATGTTCTGTACCGTTGGTCGCCCAAGATGGTGAAAGAAGCGCTGCAGATCTCTGAGCCGGAGGCGATTTCGGCCATTCTGAGCAAGTATCTGGAGACCGTGGTGGCGTGCTCGCAGGAGGAATTGGAAAGCTTTCTCAGCCATGTGACTTCGCGCAGCAAGGTTCGCGAAGCCGTGAACGCGTTGCTAGCCGCCCGGGAACTCAGTTTTATAAGCGTTGGGGCGCGGACTCTGGTAGGGCTCGGCACACCGGAAGAGCAACGGCGGAGCAGAAGGCGTGGCTAGACGCCGAGTGGTGATTGCCATTGACGGGCCGGCGGGTTCCGGGAAGAGCACGCTGGCGGCGCTCCTCGCCCGGAAATACGGCTACACCAACATTGAAACCGGAGCAATGTATCGCGCGCTGGCGCTGAAGGCGATTGAGAGCGGCCTCTCACTCGATGATGCTGCGGCTCTCGGCACGCTTGCGCATGAATCACGCATTGAACTCGAGCCGCAGGCGGACGGGAACCGTGTTTTATTGGATGGAGACGACGTGACGGAGCGAATCCGCCGCCAGGACGTCACCGAAGCAGCGTCGCGAGTCTCAGTGCACCCTCCAGTTCGCGAGTGGATGGTGCGGCGGCAGCGCGAAATCGGCGCCGAAGGCGGAATCGTGATGGAAGGCCGTGATATCGGGACCAAGGTTTTTCCCGATGCCGAAGTCAAAATCTTTCTCGATGCGGCGCCCGAGGTGCGCGGCTCGCGAAGGTTCCTGCAGAACCCGGCGGTTACGTCGCAACCCGCTTCCGTGCTGGCGGAACTTCGTGCCCGCGATGAGCGCGACCGCACTCGCGCCAACTCACCTCTTGTCCCCGCTGCGGACGCAGTGCTGATCGATTCCACCAAGCTCACGCTTGAGCAAGTAATGGAGCGAGCGACTCAGACTGTGGAAGAGAAGATGAAGCTCAGTACTTAGTATTTGGTAATTAGTATTTAGCCAGAGCATCGCAAGGCCCAGCAAATGCGTAAAACAAGACGCTCGGGATTCCTCGAACGCCTTTACTGCTTCCTGATCTGGATTGTTCCGTGATCGGCGCGCAGGCGAACTTCCGGGCCGCCTCTCCCTACGGTTCCGGTTGCAGTTGCATTGTTGTGGCTATTGTCCAGATTGATATTGAAGTCGGATTCTATTTCTCCGCCCATACTCTCGGCGTTGAGTTGGAAGCCGGCAGTCGGCGGAAGCGTCAGATCAACCTCGCCATGCACATTCGTGATGTCGATTGGTCCGAGCGGCGCTTTCGGGCTGACCTCAACCGTCGCATTGCGGTTGTTGATCTGTACGGGACCGGTCACATCCTCCAGGTGAATGCCTTTGCTGCGGGTGTCAATCTTGAACGGACCGGTGATGGAACTGGCGCGCAGGTCGTCGACAGCCATCGTGAAGGCGCCATCGAGGCGAGCGAACTGAAGATCGGTGCGCGAAGAGGTGAAGTGGACCTGCTTGGCGATGCGGGCCAACTGCATGTCTCCCAGAAATGTTCCGGACATAGTCACCGTTCCGCTTACGTCAGAAATATCGCTGTCAGATATAGTTCCGTCAAGGCTTACGTTGCCTGCGATATTGCGCGCGGTGAACGAGCTGCGCCCGCGAGCCTGCACCGTGGCGTCGCCTTTAATTCCAGTGAGATTGATATCGCCCCGATCGGTTGAAATCTGCACGTTCGCATCGCGCTGATCGACAACAATATCGCCGACATGATTGTTGATTGAGAGCGACGTTTGGCGAGGCAACTCTAGATCCAGATCGAAGGATCCACGCTGATAATCGCCGCCGCTCAGGTCCAGCAGCAGGATGCCGCCTTGCTGACTGAGTTTCGGCTGCGTGGACTGGTCTAGGCGATTGGCACTATCCTGCGAGTCGCTGCGAATCTTCTTGCGGACGATCGCGTGCGCCTGATCGTCCGGACTGGCCTTGACCGTAATATCGCCCCGATAGGCGATTATCTTCACCTGAGAGCCTTTCGCAACCGGAGAAGCAAAATTGTCCGTAAACTCGTAGCTATTGCCCCAGAGTCCGTCAATGAAATCGCCGAATTCAGGATCATCCGCTGTAATCTGGCCGCGTACCCCGTGCCAGTTCACGTCTGACAAATGACGTGTCGCGGTGCCAAGGAAAATCAAGAACAGCACCAAGACAACTAATCCGGCGCCGACTCGCGGCGCAGGCGCACCTGTTTGCCGCGCCCACATGTACTCCACGAGCTTTACCAATCCAAGAGCTATGAGCACCACGGGCCACCACCGGCCCAGCCAGATCCAGAACGTTGCGGCATGGAGTACGCCGATGTTGTGCAACAGGAAAACCACACCGAGAGCGATGATCACCAGCGGTCCGGTGATCGAACGCTGCCTGTAATAGCGATAGTACGGAGCAGGATTCGGCGCGCTCATGAATGCACCTCCGGTTCGCCCGATTCGCTCGTTACGGAAGACGACGTCCCGCTCGCCGGCGACGAACTCTGCGTTCCAGCCGCCGAAGTTCCACCCGAGCTTCCGCCCGAACCTCCTCCAGCCCACGGATCGCCCTGAACCGGCGTCGTTCCGGGTGCTCCCGGACCGCCCATCCAGTAGGGTTGAGTGTGACCTTCAGCCGACGCTGTGCGGCCCAAGAGCATCATGACGCCGATGACCAGCAACAGTACCGGCCAGCTTTGATCAAAGCGAATGATCCAGAACTCCTGCAGCAAAAACAAGACGCCCAGCGTGATGAGGACGGCCGCGCCCGTCAGTCCGCGACAGCGGCAGCGGGCGCACGGACAATGCCTGGTTCGGTAATAGTTTGCGTCAGCCATCGGTTATGTCCTTTGCGCCGTGCGCTGATAGGCGATCCACAAGCCAATCGCGATCAGCAATAATGGCCAGAAATAGTGCATGCTGAAAATTCCGAAGTTTGACAGCAAGAAGAGCACGCCAAGCGCGATGAGCACAATCGCTCCGGTCGGCGTGGCGTCATGTGGCGGAATACCAGGCACAGGCGCTGGTTCTGCTCCCGCCACAAACCTCGCTCCGGGAGCGCCCCCCGGACCAACCGGCGCAGCTCCTGTCGCAGGCGGAGGTGTTGCCGACCATCCCGGCATCGGCTTTTCCTGGATGCCAAAAATCCGGTCCAGCCCAATCGGATCCGGCGCCGGAAGCCCCAACTGTCTCGCTTCCGCCGTCTTGTACGCTTCGAACGCCATGTAGATTACCCAGAAGGCGATCAGCATCCCGAAAAAGGGCGAGAAATTTGCCGTAACCACGATCAGCAAAACAAAAATGATTACGTGGATAAACGCCTTGGTAAATTGCCCGTTGTACATCGCGCCTACGCCGGGAATAAATCCCAGCAGCAGCGCGATTGCGGGACTCGGCGCTCCCGGCAGAGTTGCTCCGCCCGGCGCACCCGGCGCACCCGGCGCACCCGGCCCCGCAACGAACCCCGCCGACGTCCCGTGCAGTCGTGTTGCGATGCAAGGTTCGCAATAGATGGCTCCCATGACATCGCGTTTGCAGTTTTCGCATAGCGCCTTTCCGCAAGTGCGGCAGTAGGCGGTTGCCGCCGTGTCTGTATGTACGGCGCAGTTCATATTCTGTTGGCTCCTTCGTTCCTGAATATCACATCGGCCAGCAACGACCCATCGCGGCCCTGGCTGTAATCTTCGTGCTCTTGCTTGGGCGTTGCATTGCGGTTCTGCTGTTCCGGCTTGCGATTATTATCGTCCGGCGCCGGCTGCGCTGCTTTCTTCAAGCCGCGTACCCGCGCTTCCAGCTCCACCACCAGACGCATGTTGTCGTAGTAGCGCTGCACTCGCGCTTCCACCTGCGTGTACTCCATTACCACCGACTTCCGAATCGCGTTGGGACGCCAGTCAATCTTCGCCAGATCACCAATCTTCACTCCCGCCACCGCCAGGGTCAGACTGAGCGAGAAGAACGCCATGCAGAACGACGTCACAAACCGCGAGTGCAGCAATCCTGCCCAGCCCATCTGCCTGCGTCGCGGAAACAGCTTCTCCATCCAGCCCATCTGTGTCACTTGCGTCGGAACGGTCCCGGCTGAAGCCTTCGCTTCCGCCAAGCTGGTTGCTGCCAGAATGTTGTGCAGCAGGTTCCGCGGAGGCTCCACCTCCTCCAGCTCCGCCAACAGCAGCATGCCTTCCCGCGCTTCGGCCAGCATCGGACCACAACTCGCGCAGCTCTGGCCATGGGCCTCAAACGCCGCCTGGAGTTGCTGTGGCAGCGCACCATCCAGGGCTTCGGCCAGCAGCGCTTCAAACTGGCTGCACGGCATCGTGTTTTGCGTCCCGTTAGTCATGGCCCGCCTGTCTTTTATTACGAGAAAGTAATCGCGCCAGTTCCATTCTTCCGCGGTTGATGCGCGATTTCACCGTTCCCTCCGGCACCCTTAAGACTTGGGCAATTTCCTTGTAATCCATATCTTGCAGGTCCCTCATGATCACGGCCTCGCGCAAATCCGGTGAGATGCGGGCCAGCGCCGCCCGGACCATCCTTTGCGTCTCCTGGCTGGCTACCCGATCATCCGGCGCAGGCCCTCGATCGGCAATCTGCTCGCTCAGGCTGGGACTGTCCGGATCGTCCCTCAGCCCCACGTCCATCGACTCCGTCACCCTCTCCTGCCTCGTGCGCCGAAAATGGTCTACCAGCAGGTTCCTGGTCAGCGTAGTCAGCCATGTGGTAAATGCCCCTTTTTCAACGTCATAGCTCGCCAAGGTCCGGTACACGCGGATAAACACCTCCTGCGCCAGGTCCTGCGCGTCGTCCTGAGAGTTGGTGAACCGGTAACACAGGTTGTACACACGGCGCTGGTGCAGGCGCACGACCTCCTCCCACGCCGCGGCATCTCCCGCAGCGCACCGGCGCAGCAGTATACCTGTTGCCTGTTCTTCCAAGCAGTCTCCCGTTAATTCAATACGTTAGCAGAACCCGCTGGAGTTCCGTTTCCGCCGCCCGCAGCCCATGCGTCATGGTGGGTGGAGCAGGCCTTCAGGCCTGGGGTAAAGAGCCGTTTGACTACCGGCTTTAGCCGCTGAGGTAAGCTTCGCGAACTTCCTACTCGGATCTCCATTGCCCAAGACCGATCTGCGTTCATCTGCGTCATCTGTGGCTAAACTGGGCTTTTCAAATTCCGGCGATCCGGCCATCTCTGCATCTGCCAATTGCCAATTGCTATTTGGTTTCTCGCATCCGAATGGCCTAACCACGTGCAACAAGTAACAGGGTGCGCTTTAGCGCTGCCGAAGGCGATCGCCAGCGCCTTGTCTCTTTTGCGCCAGCAGTCCCGGCGATCCTTCCAATTCCTGCGATTCTTTCAATTCCTGTGATTGCGGCGATGAGGGCGATCCCGGCGATTCTTCCAGTTCCGGCATTTGCTGCGTTTTTGCCTCCACCTTTTGCGGAATCATTTCTTCGCTGGCAGCTCTTTTTTCGGTGCAGTCCGGATCCGGTGTTGGCGCTTCCGGCGATCTCGGCGATTCTCTTCCAATCGTCAATTTTGGCCCTTGCGTGGCTTGCGGTGCAGCGGTCTTGGGCTCTTACACTGGGATCATGACGGACAAGCGTTCATTGCTTTGCGCACTTTGCGTTCTTTGCGGTAAATGATTCGTGACGATTCTGGCAATTCTTCTCGTGGCGGATTTTCACTTGCAGTTGCTTGCAGATTTTTCTGTGTGCCTTCGTCTGTCTTTCAAACCTTCTTCTCGTCTTTCAGAGTAGCTGATGGGGACTCGATTGTCAACAAAATTATCTACTTGTAGGGACATTTTATCTACCATACTCTCAATGCTTTACGAGCGCTCCTCCGGAGATCCAGTCGCACCCCACCCACTGTCATCCTGAGCGGAGTGCGAGCGAGGATGGCGGCCTATAACTTGAAACGCATGATCAACGTGGTCGGCGGGGCGCGACTGGTTGCTCACTTCGAGTCCGCCTGAGCTGCTTTTGCAGCTCACTGTCAGTTTCTGGCATTGAGTTATGTGTCGCTCCCGTGAATTAAACCCCGAGTTTCGTAACAGGCTGGGGAGGTCTGGGCTCTCGCTCATAGACCCAGACGGCGATCCTTCACCATCCCACAGGCTTAAAACAGTAGCAATTCTGTTTTTTGTAAAAACCATCGCGTCTTCGATGCCCGCTGCTTCCGTTGCATTACCAATCGAATTGCAACCGCCACAGAAATCTGTACGCTCGTGACCCCGCGCTGGCTGATCGTCACTAAAGTTCAAAATCGATGCGCCCGTGGCTTCGTACGTGCCTTTCTCTCGTCTCGCAAGACTGCAACAGAGATTTCTTCAGGAGACATAGAGATGAATTATTTCCTAAGACGAACGAGTATCGCGATCTTCGCGTGCGTCGTTGGGCTGCTGAGCGGGCTGACAGCGCAGACCACAAGAGGGTCGCTTGCAGGCGTGGTGACGGATGCAACCGGAGCCGTGGTTTCAGGCGCGACCGTTACAGTCGCACCTATGACCGGCGGCGAGCCACGCACGGCTACAACCGGAGGCAGCGGTGAGTATCGCATCGAGGCCCTCACACCCGGCCTTTACAGAGTTACTGTCACAGCTCAAAGCTTCGCCAAGGTCGAGTTGACTGACGTGACAGTGCGCGCTTCCGTCGTCACTTCCAATAACGTTTTGTTGAAGGCGGCGCAGCAGCAGGAAACTATCACGGTTGAAGCCGTGCCTAACGCGGTCCAGACTGAGTCCGGCGAGCTCTCGAAGACCCTCGACACGGTTGAGATCAAGGACCTCCCAATCTTCAGCTTGAATCCTTACCAGCTCGCCACGACACTTCCGGGAGTTACGACTGTCGCCAGCCGCGATGCTGCGGCCAACGGCGTGAACTTCTCCGTCAACGGATTGCGTGAGCGCGCCAACAACTTTCTTGTAGACGGTTTTGATAACAACGACAACGGCATCACCGGCCAGGCCTTCCAACCACAGAACCAGGAAGCGGTGCAGGAAGTCACGGTGCTGACTAACTCCTATGCCGCTGAGTTCGGGCGCGGCGGCGGCTCGGTTTCCAACCTGACGTTCCGCAGCGGAAGCAACAACTTTCATGGCGCCACATGGGAGCAGTATAGCGGTGCGGGCTTGAATGCCTTGTCGTCAGAGGAGTCGGCCAACGGCCAGACTGTTCCAGCTCAATTTGTGAACAACGTTTTCGGTTTCCGTCTTGGCGGACCGGTAATCAAAGACAAGCTGTTCTTCTTCGGCACGTCGCAGTGGGGACGGTTCACGGGAGCGCAAGGCCCGCCACCGTTGACCATTCCGACCGCAGCGGGGTTCAACACTCTCAGCCAGCTTTCGACGAACCCCAACGTGGCCTTGTTGCTGCGCGAACTGGGCGCCGCCAGAGGCTCCACTGCGGATCCGGCGCAGCTTGGCACAGTGGCAATTGGCGCGCGCGCCGGCTGCCCTGCTCCATGCGCAGTCGAGGTGGGTCCCTTCACCCGTACGGACAAAGCCGATTCACCCTCGTATGAATGGACAGCCCGCGTGGACTACACGCCGACCTCGAATGACTCTGTGTTTGCTCGCTACACGGGCGCGCACAGTTCCCTTACCCCTGACTTGTTTGCCAATCCATTCGCTCTGCAATACGCTGACACGCAGCAGGGCGGTCCGTCACGCTTGTTCGGCCTGATGTGGGCGCATACTTTCAGCCCGACGGTACTCAATGAGTTCCGCTTCTCCGCGCAGCAGATTGACTTCGCATTCAGCCCCACGGCCGCTACGCTGGCCAATCCTGACGCGCATCTTCCCACCATCGTCTTCGCCAACGCATTCACGCCAGACTTCGGCGGATTCAGCGGACAAGGGACTTTTCCCCAGGGACGCGGCCATAAGACGTTCCAGTTCCAGGATTCCGTGAGCATCGTTAAGGGCGCCCACTCCATCAAGTTCGGAACCGATCTCGCGATTCTTCTGGTGCGCGACATAGTCCCATTCAACTCTGATGGATTCGTCGTGTTTGGTCCCGGAGGCGATTGCAGCGCAATCGGGCTCACCACGTGCACCGATCTGGCCAACTTCATCGATAACTTCAGCGGTCCTGGTTTGGGAGGAGGCGTGATCAGCAAGAATTTCGGCAGCGGGCTCTTCAGCATTCCGACGAACCAGCAGGCCTACTACGTTCAGGACAGTTGGAAGTTCAGACCGAATTTGACCCTGGATCTGGGCTTGCGGTATGAGTATCAGCCACCGGACTCCTTCAACATCTTGCCTTTTCCGGGAATTGATCGCGCCACGCTGGCAACCGATCCTTTGCTTACACGACATGAAGTACAGCCTGACCGCAACAACTTTGGACCGCGCGTAGGCTTTGCCTATTCGCCGCACTTCCTGCCCTCGATTTTCGGAAGCGGAAGCGAAACTGTAATCCGCGGCGGGTGGGGCATGTACTACGACGCACTGTTCACCAATATCGCTGACAACGTGCAAGCGTCGTCGCCGAACTCACCAGGCTTTACCCAAGTCGCGGATTCCGCTGACCGGGGCATCTCCGATCCCGTTACCACACTTCAGAATGCCGCTGCGGCCCAGAATCTCCGGGCGGCAATTTCGGGAGTGGACGATCATTTGCGCAGCCCGCTGACGCATCAGTGGAACCTCAACATCCAGCGCCAACTGCCTTCGAAGATGGTGGCGGAAGTGGCCTACGTTGGGACCCGCGGCGAGCGCGAGTGGGTGAATGAGCAGCTCAACCCGCGCGTTCTGGGCGGCAGCCGCATCATTCCAACCCGCGGTTCGGTCGTGATCCGCGGCAACCGGGGTGATTCCATCTACCATGGTCTCCAGACCTCTGTCACGCGCACGGCGCGTAATCTCACCTTGCGCGGAGCCTACACCTGGAGCCGATCGATTGACAATCAGTCCGATGTTTTTGTCACATCCGGGGGCGCGTCGCGCTGGGAGAATGTGTTTGATCCCCGCAGCGACCGTGGGCCCTCCGCCTTCAACCGCACGCATCGAGCAACCGTCAGCTATGTTTACGAGCTGCCGGTTCACGCGGGCAATGGATTGTTGAATACCTTCGTGGGCGGCTGGTCAACTTCCGGCGTGCTGGCGCTCCAGTCAGGAACGCCGGAGACGGTTTTTGCCAACGGCTTTGACGTGAATGGCGATGGCGAAACCGCCAATGACCGTCCGGACCTCGGAAACCCGAACGCTGCCATTAACTACTCCAGCGCGTGCCTGAGCAGCCCCACTTGCATCACCGGTGTCGGCTTCAACGATGGCAGCGGCAATCTGGTGGACTTCAATACAGGCGCCCCCGGAACGGCAAGCGACTTCAAATACATCCTGTTTCCGGCGGGCAGCGGGCATCAGGGCAATCTTGGCCGCAACACCTTTGTCTATCCCGGAACCATCAACTGGGACACCTCAGTGATCAAGCGCTTCAAGCTCCCCACTGAGGGGGACCAGAACATTGAAATGCGGGTGGATTTGTTTAATGTGATGAACCACCCGAACCTGGGAGTCAGCGGACTGAACGGCAACATCAACTCCGTGAACTTCCTCAATGTTGACGCTACTCGCAGAGGCGGAAGAACGCTTGTCCTCTGGGCCAAGTATTCCTTCTAATGATCCAGGTTTGATGCTCAACGGGGAGCACCAGGGAGCACTGAACAAGTGCTCCCTCTTTTTTGAAGCAACTGGTTGGGAGCAGACGTGAGCTAGGACTGGGGCGTATAATGGGCAATCCGGAAGTTGAT
>DATEGH010000221.1:0-24014 GCA_035280185.1 Terriglobales bacterium | reverse complement strand
CCGGATCTCCTCGTCCCCTTCCGTTGCGATGGCGATCACCTTGCCTTCGCGCGCCTTTACTTCTTTGATGTTGGAAACCGTCTTCTCGTAACGTAAGGCGGAATTGGGATCGTCCGGGTCTTTGCTTGCGATCACAACCACAGGAAGGTTCTCGTCAATCAGGGCGTTGGGGCCGTGCTTCATCTCGCCTGCCGGGTAGCCTTCAGCGTGGATGTACGAAATCTCTTTGAGCTTGAGCGCCCCTTCAAGCGCAATGGGATAGTGAATGCCGCGCCCGAGAAAGAGAAAATCCTGCGCCTTGGCATACTCCCGGGCCAGTTGCTCGATCTCCGGATCGTGCTGCAGTACCGTTTCCAGCTTGGCTGGGATCTTCAGCAACTCGCTGATCAGCCGCCGGCCTTCTTCCGGAGCCACCGTTCCGCGCACCTCGCCCAAATGAACTGCCAACAGGAACAACGCCGTGAGCTGGGCGGTGAAGGCCTTGGTTGAAGCCACGCCGATCTCCGGTCCGGCATGCGTATAAACGGTTCCATGAGCCTCGCGCGCGATCATCGCGCCCACCACGTTGCAGATGGCCAGCGTCTTGGAACCCTTCCGCTTGGCTTCGCGCTGCGCCGCGATCGTGTCGGCGGTCTCGCCGGATTGCGTGATCAGCAGCGAGATGTCGTTTTCTGAAATGATGGGATCGCGATAGCGGTATTCGCTGGCGTAGTCGACGTCCACGGGCACCCGCGCCAGACGCTCGATCATAAATTTGCCGGCCAGCGCGGCATGCCAGCTTGTGCCGCAGGCGGCGATGTTCAGCTTCTGCATGCGGCGGAAATCCTCGGCCGAGACTGCCATTTCGTCGAGGAAGACCCGGCCAGTATCTTCTGAAACCCGACCCAGCGCCGTTTCCCGCACCGCCCACGGCTGCTCGTAAATTTCCTTGAGCATGAAGTGCTTGAAGCCGCCTTTTTCCGCCATGAGCGGGTCCCAGGTCACACGCTGAACTTCACGCGTCACCGGCTTGCCTTCAAAGTCGGTGACCCTGACTCCTTCTGGCGTGACCACCGCCAGGTCGCCATCGTGGAGAAAAAACAGGTCGCGGGTGTGATGGAGGATCGCAGGCACGTCGGAAGCAACGAAGTATTCGCCGTTGCCTAGCCCGATCACGGCAGGCGGGCCGTTGCGCGCGGCAACAATCTTGTTGGGATCACTTTCGGAGATCACGCCCAGAGCAAAAACTCCGGTGAGCTGTTTTACAGTCTTGCGCACGGCTTCTTCCAAGCTCGGCCGGCGGCCGTTGGAGCTGGAGAAGAATTCCTTTTCCACCAGGTGCGCGATCACTTCCGTGTCAGTCTCAGTTACGAACTTATGCCCTTCGGCAGTCAGCTCCTTCTTGAGGCGCAGGTAGTTCTCAACAATCCCGTTGTGCACCACAACAATTTTTCCGGTGCAGTCGCGATGCGGATGGGCGTTCTCCTCCGTGGGGCGGCCGTGGGTGGCCCAGCGGGTGTGGCCGATGCCGTAAGTACCGTCGAGCGGCTTCAGGCGGATGACTTCTTCCAGGTTGCGCAGCTTGCCCTCCGCGCGCCGCACTTGCATCTCGCCGGCGCCGTTGCCAGCCACCGCGATCCCGGCGGAGTCGTAGCCGCGATACTCCAGCTTCTTGAGGCCGTCGATGATTACCGGGACGACGCTTTTTTTGCCGACATAACCTACGATTCCACACATATTCTGCGAGCCACTCGCCTTTCCATCTTAGGGGAACAACAAATTAGACGTTGTGTTCAGCGTGGAGGATTCGATTCAATTCTACTCTGGCGGGGTATGGAGCGGGGCTGGGAGATTGCCTTAGAGCTTAGCCTCTTAGCATTTAGCCATTAGCTTTTAGCGTGGTCCTGGATTTACCGATCACCTGATGGTTACGCCGGCGCAGCCTTCGCCTTCTCTGCCTCGATCGCCTTCAGCATCGTCTCATCATTATCAAACTTGAACCAGGCAACGCCCTGCTCGCGGGCCATTTTTTCCTCTGCGCGCGCCAGCAGTTCGAGGTCGGCTTTATCAATCACGCGCAAGCTTTTCTGTTGAAGCTGGTGACGAACCTGGTCTGCGCAAACATTGCTTCTCTCTTGTGCCGTTTCCAGATATTTCAAAACGTGAGTGGCTCCAACCTCGCCATCATGCCTCGCAATGCCCACCAGCCCATCGCTTGCCTTGCGCGCCCACCCCACGGCATACATTCCGTCGAGAACCTCTCCTCCGTGCGGATCAAATAGCTCGTAAGCCGCGCGTTTCGGATCGGCCTCGTCAGGGTTCGTGACGTAGGAATCGCGATTGTAGGGCAGGCCGAGGGCGGGGTCGGCGACGTCGCCGATGGCGAAAATCATCGTGTCTACGTTCAGGTCAGTTGTTTTCTCGGTGGCTTTGCAGCCGATGCTGCCTTCGCGCTCGAACAATACATTCTCGACCAGCGTCAGCCGTTCAATGCGTCCAGTGTTGTCGGGATGAATCTGCTGCGGCGAGGAAAGAAATCGGAAACGCAGCCGCCGTTCTCCAATCGCCTGCGCCGGCTTGTTCAGAACGGGGAAGGTTTCATCTGCCAGTTTGCTGATCTCCTGCCCGACTGCGGCCAACTGTGGCTGAATGCGCTGAAGTTCTTCATCAAAACAGGTACGGTCCAGAAATTGTTCGATGTAGATGAATTCCTTCTGGTCGAACTTGGCTTCGAACGGACCACGCCGCGCAACCACGATGATTTCTTCCGCAGTCTTGAACGGCGCATCCAGCAGCAGCCAACGCGCAATGTCTACCATCACGTTGCCCATGCCGATAATGGCGATGCGTTTGCCGGTGGAGAAATCCATGGAAGGAAAGGGCGGCAGCAGGTTGTAGTGATAGACAAAATCTTTGGCAGCGTACACGCCTTTGGCGTCTTCACCGGGGAGGCCGAGCTTTTTGGTCCCCTGCGCTCCCACAGAGAACACCACAGCAGAAGGCTCCCAGTCCCTAAGTTCAGAGACGGAAACAGCCGATCTGCTGCTCACCGGAACGTAGCCGAAGTAGTGGAGATTGGGCAGGCTTAGCACTTTGGCGAACTGCTTGCGCAGCCCGACTTTCATCTTGTCTTTGGTGGGATAAATCCCGTACTCGGCCAGACCGCCGGGCTTGATGTCGCGATTAAACACGATCGTCTCGTGTCCCGCCTGGGCGATCTTCTGCGCGGCAAATAATCCAGCAGGTCCCGCGCCGATCACGAATACGGTCTTCAATTCATCCACTCACTTCCGCCGGCTCTTCCTTCGTTGAAACCGAGCCCAGCAGCCGCAGCTTGGGATGGCGCTCAATGGCGATCAGCAACTCGCGGGTTATGCGATCGTCGATTTCCGCCGCGTGGCCGAGTTCCACCGGATAACGGATCACCACTTCCAATCCGGTCGGCGTGAGCTGAAGATGGCTTTCCGGCTTGAATGACGCAATGGCCACGGAGTTGAGCGAGCGCTCCATGCTGCGCCGCTGCATCTCCATCCTCTCGCGATACTGATCGAACACGCGGTTCACGGCCTCAAGCGTCCGCTGCTCCACTTCGCGATAGTTGCTCTCCGCTCCCAACGTCAGCGTGATCTCATGCCAGAGAAAATTCGTTCCCGGAATTTGCTTGAACATACCTGCATTGGCCTGGAACACAACTGCGTTGGAGAACACCACCACGCGGCCTGTGGGACGCGCGCTTGAGCCTCCGGTTACCTCCATCAGATGCAGCCGCACCATTCCGATATCAACGACATCGCCCGTAACGCCCGCCACCTGCACGCGGTCGCCCACACGCACACCGTACTTGCCGATGAGGAAGAAGTACCCGGCCACGGAGAGAATCACGTTTTGCAGCGCCACGGCAATTCCTGCTGTCAACAAGCCGGCGAATGTCGTGATGCTGCTGAGTTCGCTGGCAAAAGCAAATGAGACGATGATGGCAATCGTTATCCATAGAACGATGCGGCGCAGCAGCAGGAACTGGTAGCGCCGGCGGGTGTCCGTAACATAGCGGAAGGTGGCTCTGCGCCACAGCTCGGAAACGCCGACCACGATGGCCAGGAGCACCGCCAAGCCGCCCAGCCGCAACACCAGCCCTTTCAGTTCGGCCTGGTATTCGCCTTCAACCGCGTTGCTCCAGTTGCTGGTGCTGCGCTTGTAAACATCCAACATGATGTTGAGTTTTCCCAGGGGCAGCAACGCTGCTGAAAGCTGCTTGTATTGCTGCGTTAGCCCGTCGAGGTATTTGCGTTGTTGAGCCAGTACTGCGGGATCCTGCGAGTCAGGCTGAGCAGCAAGCGCATCGCCACGTTGCGTCAGGTCGCGAATGTTGGCGATCAGCGGCGTACGCAGGTTCTTTGCTGCCTGCTGCAACGAGTCCGTGAGGCGGACGTTATCTTTGAGGGCCTGAAGCTTCCGATGGATTGCGAAAATATCGCTGGTTAACGCCAGGATTCCGGTTGGCTCTTGTTTGCGCTCCCGCGCCGCGAGCGACATTGCGTTGCTCTGCCCTGAGGAGTTCTTCGTGTTCTCCCCCATGGGCGTGCCGAGAGCCGCGGCCGGCACGGCCCGCGCCAGTTCATCAATTTGCCCACTGAGAGTGCTCGTGCCCAGAGCGCCGCTATTTCCCGTGGCGAACTGGAGCATATTGCGCAGGGTGTCACGCCGCGCCTGGAATAAATCAAGCTCAGCCTGCGTCTCGTCCAGCGTGGCCTGCAGTTGCCGACGTTTTGCGCCGGTTGCAGCCAGGAACTGGCGCCGAAAGTTTTCAATCTCCTGCTGCGAGTTCTTGACCTGCTGATCCGCTTTGGTGGCTGCATCAGCCAGACGCTGAAATTGATTTGGCGTACTCGAAGTGGACGCTGTGGAACTCGTGGTCTGGGAAGCGAGCGCTTGCGCCCGGGCTCGCGCATAGTCGAACGCCAACCGGACCACCTGGTCCGCAACCTGGCGGTTGTCGTTCAGGAACAAAACGTCACTTGGCTCGTTGGCCAGTTGCTGCTGCGATGCCAACTGCCGATACCAGACAATCGTCTGGTTGAGGAACGGAACAATTTCCTCTCCGCTGTTATCGGAAGAAGCCGGTGTTTCTTGAGCAAGGGACATACCGGCCATCCAACAAGTCAGCGCGAGAGCGAGCGCTGCCAGTGTTTTATGTTTTGCACTGACTTTGTTCAACTTCATGAAAACTTCTCTTATTGAAGCATGCGTCTGTGAATGGCACAACTGACAGTTTTCCTGCTCCGCAATAAAAATGGGTGTTCTGGTGAACACCCGTTACAACCATTTTCCCTTGAATGAGGCGGAGACTTCGCTCCGCTATATCACTACTTCTTTTTCTTCGTAGCTTTCTTCGCAGCCTTCTTCTTTGCAGCCATGCTGAAGTTTCCTCCTCTTTAAGGATTGACGTTCTGGCCCATTTGGATCGGGACAGCCCCTATTTATCGGGGGGCATCCCTGTCACACCCAAGATATTGAGGTACGTGTGTGATTGCTGTCAATAAAAAAATCTTGCCTTGCACAAATTTTTCGACCCAGACATCAATACCGCTTATCCTTGAAAATTTCGTTCCGCGATCAGCGCTCGCGCTTGATGAACCACTGATGCATCGCTTCCGAAGCCGCTGAGCCAATGCACGTTCGGTTCGCGGCGAAACCAGGTCATCTGGCGCTTGGCATAATTTCTGTGTCCTTGCTGTGTGGCGCTAATTGCTTCGGGCAAGGAAATTTCGCCGGCGATGTGTTGGCCCGCCTGCTTGTATCCCAGCGAGCCGAGCGCTCGCGCTGCATTTCCGTGCTTTGCCAGCAGCATGCGAGTTTCTTCCACCAGTCCGTGCCGGAACATCTCTTCCGCGCGTGCGTTGATGCGACGGTACAACTCTTCTCGCTGGGGATTCAGTCCAATTCGCAGGGTGGAAAATCCGCGCAGCGGATCGCGGCCTTCGCGCCATCCGGCGGTCATGGGAACTCGCGAGCTGATGCAAACTTCAAGCGCGCGAATCACTTTAGATACGTCGTTGGGATGAATGCTGCGTGCTGCCTCAGGATCAAGCCGTTGTAAAAGCTGATGCAGATATTCAGGGCCGCGCTGAGCTCCACGATCGCGCAGCCGCGACCGCAACTCCTCTGAGCGAGGGGGACCGGGAGACAGGCCTTCCAGCAGCGCACGCAGATAGAGCCCGGTTCCTCCAACTACAATCGGTAGATGGCCGCGCTCCCGAATCTGCTGAAGTGACGCGCGCGCCAGCCGCGAATAATCACCTGCCGTGACCTGCGCTTGGGGATCCGCGATGTCAATCATGTGGTGTGGAACCCGGCGGCGCTCCTCCGGCGACGGCTTTGCGGTTCCGATTTCCAGTTCGCGGTAGAGCGCGACGGAATCGCAGCTTACGATCTCGCCCTGGAGTTGTTCCGCAAGCGAAAGCGCGAGCGCGGTCTTTCCGCTGGCGGTCGGACCTAGAAGCACCAGCAGCAAAGGCTCGGGCCGGCTCATGCTCCGCTCCAGAGGCGCCGCAGAACGATCATCAGGAGAATCAGCAGCGCGATTAAGGCCAATCCGAGCGCCTGCTGACGTTGCGCTTCCATCTTCTGACATTGTATTCACGCGCGCGCTACGCCCTCATTTAAGATAGGGCGCAATTCGGTGCCGGAACAGAGCTACAGGTTTGGAGAGTATGAAGCTGACGTGCGCGCGGCAGAGCTGCGCCGCAACGGCACGCGCCTGAAGTTGCAGATGCAGCCATTTCAGGTCCTCGTGGCTCTTCTCGAGCGCCCGAATGAGGTCGTTACCAGAGAAGAATTGCGCGGCCGCTTGTGGCCGGAGGACACCTTCGTGGACTTTGATCACAGCCTCAACACTGCGGTAGCAAAGTTACGCGAGGTGCTGGGCGATTCGGCTTCCGAGCCGCGCTACATCGAAACGATTGCCAAACGTGGATACCGGTTCCTGATCTTGCCTTCCAGCACTCAACAGGGACCGCGAACGGAAGCAAGACCCGCGATTGAGACTACGCCAGCTCCGGAGCCTGCGCTTTTAACACCATTTCCGCAACCACGATCTCCGCAGAGCGAGAATCATCTGCCTCGCGCCAGCCGGCTTACGTCGCGAACTCTTTTCATTCTTGCCCAAGTGCTCTATCTCATCTTCTACTTGTCTGCTCTGTTCAGCCTCAGCAATCTGGAGCGATCGACCCAGATGGCATGGCGCAGCGCCGGCTATGCAGCATTCATCGTGTATCTGGTTACAGCCCTGGCCGGAGTGCCGATCCGGCTTTACCTGATCGCGGCCACCAGTCTTGACTACCATCTGCTGGCGCAAAAATATCGCATGCTGTTTCCCGCGCTCTTTCCGTTGGATTTGATCTGGGCTCTCTCGCCGCTGCTGCTGGCCGACAGGATGGGCACGGGGCTCGCACTCGCGGCGACAGCAGCGCTGCTTTATCTTCCCTTCGCGCAGCGCACCTTGATGAAGATGATGGATCGCGACTTACTCTAGCTCGTTCTTGTCAGGGTTGTAGAAGAACTTGGCGCGCAACAAGAGATAATCTCCCCCGAACTGTGCCGGAAGATGCGGGAGCGGAACAGAGTAGGTGATCGCGCCATAGGCGGCGCGGTCGAGCGCCACATCGCCTGAGCCGTTGATCACGCGCAATCCGGCAATGCTTCCGTCTTTCAGGATCGCGAACTCGATTGTTACGATGCCCTTCTTCATCTCCGGAGGGAGAGCCGATTGTGGAATGAGCTGGTCCCAATGGTCCTGGACGGTCTGCCGCAAACGCTTGAGGTACGGCCCAAAATCAACTCCGAGAGTATCGCTCAGGATTTCCAGATCTCCACGCGTGTCCACCTTGGGACGGATGCCCGAGCCATAGTTGCCACCGAAAGGAATGCTGGTGACAGGTCGCCCTTCATTGGCGATCTCATGAATGGCATCGCTCACCGTTGATCCCGGAGCATGCAAAGCGAAGGGCGATTTCGGCCGTCTTGGCACCGGAGCTTCCATCTTGGCCTCTTGCGTGGTCTTGGGTGGCTGAGCGGGCTGCGCAACCGGTTGCCCTGCCTGCGGTTGCTGCGCGGCCTGCTGGACCGGCGGTTGCGCCGGAGCCGGCGGCGCAGTTACCTTCGAGGGACGGCCGGGCTGCCGCGCATCAAGCAACTTTCGCAATTCGTCTCTGGTAGGGGAAGGCGTGCGCGTCTGGGCAATTCGATTCTGATCAGAGATTCGGTTGGTTCTGGGCGCCTGCAATTTACGCTGTTCGGGCGGCAGTTCGATGAATGTTGTATCTTCCTTCGTTTGCAAGGGGACGATCACCGCGCGATGTGCCGGAATCCACTTGGGAACAAACAGCAGAAGAAGAATGATGACCACATGAACAACACCTGAGATCCAGGCGGCCTCGCGCCGGCGATAGTGGTCGATTTCGTCTTCGTGGAAAAGGTCGGAGAGCAGCAGATGAAGCTCGCCATCACGCACCGAGCTCAAAGCTCGATATTCGCGAATTTGCTCTTCCATGAGGGGAATATGCCACCGCCAGACGGTCTTAAGGGTGTGTGACTATTTTCTCATTAGAATGCAGGAGCGACGCGGTTATTGCGCTAGTCAGTGTCGAAAACATGCCGCTTCTACTGGAAATCACTGAATTCCGCAGCATCACAGCAATCCCGCTTTACAGTTCTTAATTCCTGAAAGTCACGCATCTTCCTCTGCGCGGTTGTTTTCTTTTCTTCTCTTTTCTTCTCTTTTTAGCCATGGTTTGCCATGCGTTTACGATCAGACCCTTTGTTTACAAATGCTTGAATGATGGCAAAATCTGGTTTGTCATGCTTTTGCCATGATTTGCCATCAGTTTGCCATCGCATTTGCGATCACTTTGCCATCCAGCTTGCTGGGCGTTGTGAATCGGTGAAGTAAGGTACGGTGCTTAAACAGTCAAGCCCGCGCGGCGGCTATGCGCTCCAATGGCGGAAAGAATCTCCAGCGCGATGGCCAGAGCTCGGCGCCCGTCTTCCAGGGGGACCAGCGGCTGCGTCCGGGTCCTCACCGCGCTGAGAAAGGCGGACAGTTCCGCGTGCAAAGGCTCTTCCTGGCGCACCGCAGGACGATTCACGGTGACACCAGGAATCGGCACATCGGAAGAATCGCCGGTCAGGCCGAGCAACTGGTCTAAAGAAAACTTCTCTTCATTGGAAACGCGAAACTGGAGAACATCCTTTCGAGCGTAATCCACTGAGATGTATTCCCGGGGCTGGAAGAAGCGCAGCTTGCGCACGCGCTCTGTGCTGATGCGGCTAGCCGTGAGATTGGCCACGCATCCGGACTCAAATTCCATTCTCACGTTAGCGATGTCGACTTTGCCGCTGACCACGGGCAGTCCGACGGCCCGGACTTCGCTTACGGGAGATTTGGCGAAGGACAGCACCACATCGATGTCGTGGATCATCAGGTCGAGAACTACATCAACGTCGAGGCTGCGCGGAGTAAAAACACTCAGCCGATGCACCTCAAAGAACATCGGCTTCGTAAGCAGCGGAATCGTAGCGCGAACGGCCGGATTAAAGCGTTCCAAGTGCCCAACCTGCACCATTCGTTGGTTGGAGGCTGCCAGCCGAATCAGTTCATCGGCTTCGGCCAGAGAAGAAGCCAGCGGCTTCTCGATTAGCACGTCGATCCCTGCGGCAATCAGCGGAGCCGCCACGCTCAGATGATGGACAGTCGGTACCGCCACAGAGACGGCGTCCACCCGGCCGAAAAGCTCTTCCACGCTGGAAAATGCTTTGCAACCGAACTGCCCGGCGACAGCTTCCGCTTGCGAGAGGCTTGCGTCCACGATACCCACGAACTGTATCCCCGGGTTCTCCTGCGACATCTGGTGGTAGACGCGGGCATGGTTCCGGCCGAAGGCGCCCACACCAACGACCGCTACACGAATTGCACTTTGGTCAGCCAAGTTCTTGATTTTCTCAGAGAGGGCGCAGGCGGGCAAAGCTATCATCCTGCTGGAGGAACACTCCGTGCGTGCTTTCAGCTTTATTGCCCTGCTTGCGGTCCTTGCGATCGGTTCCTGGTATTACATGCGGCAAACTCAAACGGTGATGAGCCGGGGCACCGCCACTCCAACTGCGACTGTGGATTTGATCGGCGTCCGCAACGATCTTCTTGCCATCGCGCAAGCGGAACGCAGCCATGCCGCGATGAATGGCAGTTACGTTTCACTAGAACAGTTGCGGTCAGATGGGGATCTGAGTATGGAACGGACCAGCCGCGGCCCGTACAGCTATTCAGCCCAAATCTCGGATGGCAGTTTTCGGATCGTTGCAACCTACGCCGGCAGTGATCCGGCTCTGCCCCACAGCCTGAGCATCGATCAGACCATGGAAATTACGCAACAATAGGTTGATCTTCAAAGAAATTTTGTAAAAAGTTGTTCCGCCGGAGCGCAGCCTGTGTCCCATGCCATAGAAGGACTTCAAAGAAAGTTCATAACTGCGCTCCGGTCGCCAGGTTCGGCAGCCTGGCGGCCGATTTTTGCTTGCTGGTTATTCCGTTTCCCTGGTGATGTTCAGCAGCACGCCTACGCTTGCCAGCATGACAAACAGTGATGATCCGCCGTAAGAGATGAACGGTAGAGGGATGCCTTTGGTCGGGAGCAGGGCCAGCACCACGCTGATGTTGAAAAAAGCTTGCAACACAACCATCGTGGTGATGCCGATTGCCAGAAGCCGCGCAAAAGGCTCTTCCGCCCGCAGAGCAGTGCGAATCCCGCGCCAGGCAAAGACCAGGAACAGCGTGGCGATGAAGACCGCGCCTACGAGTCCGAGTTCTTCTGAAGCCACGGCATAGATGAAATCCGTGTGCGGCTCTGGCAGATAAAACAGCTTCTGCTTGCCTTCCATAAGGCCGAGTCCGGTGAGGCCGCCGGTACCGACCGCAATCAACGATTGCGTGATGTGAAAGCCTGCGCCCTGAGGATCGGACCAGGGATCGAGAAACGCTACCATTCTCCGCGCGCGCCAGCCCACATGAAAGAGCAAAACGTAAAGCGCGGGAACAATGGGCACCAGCGCGTAGCCGAAGTAGCGCAGGCGCATACCGGCGCCGTAGAGAACGGCTCCGGTTACGCCCAGGCAGACCATCGCGGTGCCCAGATCCGGTTGCTTGACAATCAGGATTGCGAACAGCGCGGAAGGAACGATGGCCGGCAGCAGTGTGTGGCGCAGATCGTCAATAGATTTGAGCCGCCGTTCCAGAAAAAAAGCCAGGAAAAGAATCAGCGCGGGCTTGGCCAGCTCCGATGGCTGGAATGACATGGCGCCCATCCTAATCCAGCGATGCGTATTGTGCGAGCGGTCGAGAAAAAACACTGCCAGCAGCAACAACGTGGTGAGCCCAAGAAAACTGAAGACCACCGCTGGATTCTTCAAGCGGCGGTAGTCGGAGTTCATGAGCAGCGCCATGGCAGCCAGACCGGCAACCGCCCAGCCAAGCTGGCGCAGCAGGAAGTGATAGGGAGAGCCGAAGTGGTCGCTGGAAATCACGGCCGAAGCGCTGAAGACCATCACCACGCCGATGAAGGTCAGCAACAAAGTGGAAGCAAACATCCACTTGTCAATTCCAACGCGGCGCGCCACCTAGGCTCGGTCCCCCATTGGGACGGGCGCAAGCGACATCACCAGCTCCTTGAAGATGCGGCCGCGTTGTTCGTAGTTTTCAAACTGATCGAAGCTCGCGCAGGCCGGCGCCAGCACCACCACATCGCCCGGCCTGGCCGCATCGAACGCCTGCCGGACCGCGTGCTCCAGCGTTCCGGAGTGGACCAGCGGGGCGGCACCCTGAATCTGAGAGGCAATTTTTTCGGCCGCAGCTCCTATCAGATAGGCCCGCTTCACCCGTTCGCGCAACAGAGGATTAAGCACCGTGTAGTCGCTGCCCTTATCCTTGCCGCCGAGAATGATATGAATGTTGCCCGGGAAGGACTCGAGCGCCTTGATGGTCGCGTCAACGTTGGTAGCTTTGGAGTCGTTGTAGAAGCTGACGCCATTAATGGAGGTGACCAGCTCCAGCCGATGTTCGACGGCGCGAAACTCCATCACGGCGCGGCGCACCTGCTCGCGAGGGCACCCCGCCAGCATGCTCATAGCGACCGCAGCAAGCACATTTTCGACGTTGTGCTCGCCTTTCAGTTGGATTTCGTTGCGGCGCAAGACAGTCTGATCCATTCCACTGCTGCGGAAGATGATCTGATCTTCTTTCAGGAACGCGCCTTGCTCGACCGGCCGCTTGCGGCTGAACCAATAGAGTTCACCCTTCACACGATCCTTGAGCCCAATACAGGCCGCATCATCGGCGTTCAACAGGGCAAAGTCATCTTCCTGCTGGTTCTCGAAAATCCGCGCTTTGGCATCCACATATGCCTGGAACGTGTGATGGCGGTCAAGATGATCGGGTGTAATGTTGAGAATCGCGGCGATCCACGGCCGGAACCGCTCGATGGTCTCAAGCTGGAAACTAGAGACTTCGAGGACGAGATTCGTCTCCGCCGTCGCGCGATTCACAAGCGAAATCACCGGGGTTCCGATGTTGCCGCCGACGAGCGTCTTCTTGCCGCTTTTGGAGAGAATCTCGCCGACCAGCGTCGTGGTGGTGGTTTTTCCGTTCGAGCCGGTGATGGCCAGCACCTTGCCCTGCAAATGGCGGAAGGCCAATTCAATTTCGCCAATCACGGGAATGCCGAGGGCGCGCGCCTGCTGAAGCTGTGGCTGGTCAGATGGAACTCCGGGGCTCACGACGATCAAGTCCTGGTCGCGAAACGTACGCTCGCCGTGACGACCTGCCTCGATGGAGATGCCGCGGTCAAGCAGCGCGGGAATATCGTTTTGGAGTTGGGCTTCGCTCTTGGAGTCGGAGACGGTAACCTTTGCGCCGCGTTCCTGAAGAAAAATGGCTGAAGCAGCGCCAGAGCGGCCCAATCCTACCACCAGAACGCGCTTATTTTTTAGCTCCATCCTGCTCCATTGTGCCATGAATCAGCGCAACTTCAGCGTCGTAAGCGCGAACAGAGCAAAGATGAGAGAGAGAATCCAGAAGCGAGCGATGATCTTGGATTCTGACCAGCCGACCAGCTCAAAATGATGATGCAGCGGAGCCATTTTGAAGATGCGTTTTTTGCGCAGCTTGTACGAGCCGACCTGGAGTATTACCGAGAGCGCCTCGATCACGAAGATACCGCCAATGAACGGCAGCAGCAGCTCCTGCTTGATGATGACGGCGACAGTCCCAATAGCGCCGCCCAGCGCCAATGAGCCCACGTCACCCATGAAGATTTCAGCCGGATGCGCGTTGTACCAGAGAAAAGCGATGCTCGATCCCACCATGGCGCCGCAAAAGACGGTCACCTCCGCCACTTGAGGCATTTTTTGCAGCTCGAGATATTCGGCGAACACCGCGTGACCGCTTAGGTAGGTGAGCACCGTCAGGGCGCCAGCAGCGATTACAGTGCAGCCGATGGCCAGACCGTCGAGCCCGTCGGTGAGGTTCACCGCGTTGCTCGAGCCCACAAGCACCAGCATCACGAAGAGAACAAAAGGGGTGAACGCCAGCCACCAGATATGCGGATAATGGCGCAGGCTCTCGATCACCAGGTCCGGACGGAACTGCTTGAGGAACGGCACCATCAGGTGCGTGGAATATTGCCGGCTTGCGGTAAGAAACACCAGCGCGATGCCCACACCGCCGGCCACGAGAAATTGCAGCACCAGCTTGGTGCGTCCGGTGAGGCCGAGGTTCCGCTTGCGAACGACTTTGATGTAGTCATCGGCAAAGCCTATCGCGCCGAACGCCAGGGTGGAGAACATCGCCATCCATATGTAAGGGTTGGAGAGGTCTGCCCAGAGCAGCGTCGGAACGAGAATGGCAATCGTAATCAGAACGCCGCCCATGGTCGGCGTGCCGGCTTTTTTCTGATGCGCCTTCGGCCCTTCCTCGCGGATGTACTGGCCGATCTGGAACTCGCGCAACTGCCGTATGATCGCCGGACCCACGATCAGCCCCATGAACAGCGCGGTGAGACTGGCAAAGGCCGTCCGAAAGGTGACGTAACGGAAGATGCGAAACGGAGGAAAATGGGCGAAGAGACGTTGATAAAGAAGCCAGTAAAGCAATATTCCTCCGTCAGACGATCATAGCCGCCGTGCGCCGGAATCGGTCCGCGCACGCGAATGCAGGTAACTGAAACGTAAACTTCATGATTTGGCTGTGGATTGCAAGGGCTTGAATTTCTGCTGCAGCACTTCCAGCGCGCGCTCCAACTTCACCCCGCGCGAGGCCTTCAGCAGGACGGCGTCGCCCGGGCGCAGTTCTGAAGCCAGCCAGTCTCCGGCCTGTTCGGGCGATTCCACAAAGCGGGCCTGCGCTCCGGCGCCGGCAGCACCTTCGGCCAGGGCTTTAGCTAAGCCACGAACGCCGATTACAAAATCGATCTTCTTCTCCGCCGCGTGGCGTCCCGACTCGCGATGCATCGCTTCGGCTGCGGGGCCCAGTTCGAGCATTTCTCCGGCCACCAGGATGCGCCGTTTGGCCTCCATGCTGGCGAGCGCGTCTGTCATGGCCTGAAGCGCTTTCGGATTCGAGTTGTAGCAGTCATTGATGATGGTGGCGCCACCGATCTCCAGCACCTGGCCTCGCTTGTCCGTGGGGCGAACCGTCGCCAGAGCGTCGACAACATCGGTAGGCATCAGCCCGCGATCCATCGCGGCAGCGGCTGCGGCCAGAGAGTTGTAGATGTTGTGCTCCCCGACCAGTGGTAATCGAACCTGCCGGCTCACGCTGCCAACAGCCAATTCAAAGCTCGACCCTTCGGCTCCGTGCAGCGCGACATTGCGCGCCATAACATCGGCGGTGCGCCGAATGCCATAGCTGATGACCTTGCCTTTGAAATCGCGGCCGAACTGGCTCACGTATTCATCATCAGCGTTCAGCACCGCCACGCCGTTCGGTTGAAGAGTTTCGACAATCTCATACTTGGCGCGCGCGATCTCCGCCACCGAGTTGAAAAACTCCAGATGCACCGGCGCCACGCAAGTCACGATCGCCATGTCGTGCTGGGCTAGATTGCCCAGTGCGCGAATCTCGCCGGCGTGGTTCATCCCCATCTCGACCACAGCGATGTCGTGCTCCGGTTCAAGTTTGAGTAGCTGCAGCGGCATCCCGATGTGATTGTTGAAATTTCCGCTGCTCTTCATCACGCGGAAGCGAATACTGAGTAAATGCGCCAGCAGTTCCTTGGTAGTGGTTTTTCCGGCCGAGCCGGTTACGGCCAGCAGCGGCTTGGCCCACAGGCGGCGGGCGGCGGCTCCCAGAGACTGCAGCGCTTGCAGTGTGTCCGGTACCAGCAGCAAACGATGGGAATCTCCGCCAACTTTGCGCTCCTCCTGCACCATGGCAGCAGTGGCGCCTTTCTCCAGAGCAGCCGAAACATAATCATGGCCGTCGAACCGTTCTCCCGGCAGCGCAATAAAGAGGTCGCCTGCATTCATTGTGCGTGAGTCAATGGAGTAGCCCATCGCGACCACGTCGCGATCGAAGTCTCCTCCTGCGCCGGTGAACTCGGCGATCCTCCACAAGGGCAGCTTCATTGCTCTCTTTCCTCTGCTGGGTAGCCCATCTGTTTTAGCGCCTCGCGCGCCACCTGCACATCATCAAAAGGGAATGTACCTTCGCGCAGGATTTGATACGTCTCATGCCCTTTGCCCGCGATCAGCACAACGTCTCCTGAGCGGGCGTGGCTGAGAGCAAGGTGGATCGCCTTCTTCCGCTCCGGCTCCACTTGAAACATCGTGCCGTTCGCGCGCTCCAACCCCGGCATAACATTTTCAATGATCTTTAGTGGATCCTCACTCCGTGGATTGTCTGAAGTGAGTACCACGAAATCACTGCCTCGCGCCGCAGCTTCTCCCATCAGCGGACGCTTGGTGCGATCGCGATCTCCGCCACAGCCAAAAACGGTGATCACGCGGCCATGACCTGCAAAGTCGCGCGCGATGGCGGTCAGATTGCGTAGCGCGTCATCTGTATGGGCGTAGTCAACCACTACGGTAAAGGGCTGGCCAGCATCAACTCGTTCGAACCTTCCCGGAACCTGGTTGAAGCGGCTGACGGCTTGCGAGATTTGGTCCAGCGAGCAGCCGCGGAGCGAAGCGGCGGCGGCGGCGGCGAGCAGGTTATAGACATTCACCTTGCCGATCAGTCGTGATTGAATGCGCGCCTCACCTTCCGGTGACTTCAGCAGGAAACTGCTCCCGGCGGAGCGCAGGTCAATCTCAGTCGCCTGAAAATCACCCGCTTCAATCCCGTAAGTAAAGGCCCGCTCGCTTGCGCTGTGAGCTGTCTTCAGCAGAGAGCGCCCGTATTCCTCGTCAACGTTGATCACGGCAAATCGCGGAGGCCGCGCGCCTGTCCCTTCAAAGAGCAGGCGCTTTGCGGCAAAGTAGGTTTCCATATCCTTGTGATAGTCGAGGTGGTCGCGAGTGAGATTGGTGAAAATCGCAACTTCGAAGGGAACGCCCCAAACCCGCCCTTGCTCAAGAGCATGCGATGAAACTTCCATCACGCAGTCAGACGCGCCATGTTGAACGGCTTCAGCAAAGATCTGATTCAGTTCGAGCGATTCTGGAGTGGTGTGCGGCGCAGTCAGAACTTTACCCGCCACGTGATACTCGATGGTCCCGATCAATGCCGATTGCTTGCCGCTGAAGCGGAGAATCGATTCCAGAAGGAACGTAGTTGTGGTCTTTCCGTTGGTGCCGGTAACGCCGCTGATCTTAAGTTTCTGGGAGGGGCGTCCGTAGAAATTCGCGCTGATCTGGGCCATAGCCTTTCTGCCATGAGGCGCCACAACCCAAGCGACATCGGGTCGCGTCGGCTCGTGTGCCGAGTCGGTCACCACGGCGACGGCTCCATTGTTCACTGCAGAATCAATAAAGCGGTTGCCATCGGCGGCCTCGCCGCGCATTGCTACAAACAGGTATCCAGGGTGGATGCGGCGCGAATCGTAGTCAACGCCCTGGATCATGGGATCGGATCCGGAGAAGGAAAGGCCGCTCCCGCTCAGCATTTCTGAAAGCTTCATTGATTTTGATTATATGCAGCAGCGCTGATTCGAGCCGGGGGTCGACGAATAGATCTGCTAGTGACGCAAACGGTTGAGTAAAAATGAGCGGGCAGAAGATTTTCAATTTTCAATCTTTGGCAATTTTGGCATTTCTGGCAATTCCTAGCTCACGCTTTGACGCTCGCCGTGCCTACTAGAGAGTTCTTCGGGAGCTTCTTCAGCCGTCTGCATGCTTCTCCCAGTTCCTCATCGGTCTTGGCAAAGCAGAAGCGGAGCAGGTTCTCGCCGCCTGAACCATGATAGAAAGCGCTTCCGGCCACGCTTGCTACCCCGGTACTGCGCAGCAGTTCCATCGACTTTTCTTTAGCCGTGCGGCCAGGGAGGACGGAGGCATCAGCCAACACATAATAGGCTCCAGCGGGAACCGAGGGTGTCAAGCCGATTTCCTTGAGCGTACCGCAAAGCAGGTCGCGCTTTTGGACGTATTCGGCAGATATCCGTTCATAAAAACTTTCCGGCAAGTTGAGAATGCCTTCCGCTACGCCGATCTGGAGCGGCGCCGGGGCGCAGACATAAATTAGATCGTGAAAATAGGAGATGGCTTGCGCCCATTTTTTGTCGCAAACCGTGTAGCCAACGCGCCATCCGGTAATGCTGAACGTCTTGGAATAGCCGGAGATAGTAATAGTGCGTTCCCACATGCCGGGCAAAGTGGCCGGACTGATGTGCCGGCCTCCATAGACGAAATACTCATAGATTTCGTCAGTAAACACGAATAGATCGTGCCGCCGGGCAAAGTCGGCGATCCATCCCAGTTCTTCTCGAGTAAAAGCTTTTCCGGAAGGATTGGCGGGGGTGTTGATCATGATGCCGCGAGTGCGAGGCGAGACCACGCGCTCCAGGTCTTTGGGCGAAAACGTCCAGTCCGGCGCGCGCAGCATGACATAAACCGGAACGGCTTCCACGGCGATCAGCGTGTTCAGATGGTAGCCGTAGTAAGGTTCAAACAGGATGAACTCATCTCCGGGGTTGAGCAGAGCGAGACAGGCCGAGTAGAAGGACCCGGTTGAGCCCGAGTTCACAATCACTTCTGATTCGGGATTACAGTCGATCCCGTTAAAACGCTTCATTTTCGCCGCGATTGCTTCGCGAATGGGCGCGAGTCCTTCTGCCCGCGTATAGCTGTTAATGCCGCGCTCCATTGCCTGGCGAGCTCCCTCGCGGACAACTTGCGGCACCGGAGTGTCGCAAACTCCCTGAGCGAGGTTGATGCCGTTCACGCGCTCACATTCCACCGACATAAGCCGAATTTCCGATTGCGTGGTGCGTGAAGCTCGCAGACTTAACGAAAGTGACATATGTGCGCTCGCAGTCATTGATTCTATAGGAATGGCAGCATTATGCAGGCTCGCATGAATATTCAAAAAATTCCGCAAACAGAACTTAGTGAGTTCCGGGCTGTTCTGAATGCAACTAAAAGGCCGCGTTTGGCACTCTCTTTATATGCGGGTACAAGAAAGGCGGTACCCTTGGTCAGGAAAGCTTCCATTCTATGGATCGGAAACTCGTCGCAGCCGCTTGCGAGAGAGATGGTCCGGCGTGGTTTTAGTTTTAACTCTGTTTCCGACACTGATTATGCCCTCCACGAAGTACGCGCGGGTCAGGCGGACCTCATTGTGCTGGAGCAGGAGTCCTGCCTAAAAGGCGAGCTGGCCGCAGTTAAGTTCAAGAGCGCCGCGCCTAAAATACCGATTCTGCTGCTGTGCGATCCGCAGGAACCAGGAGCCGCACAGGTATTCTTCGTGAATATGATCCTGACTTCAGAGAGCTCGCCGGAAGTGTTAATGCGAGCCATCGAGAGCTTGCTTCCTGCCGTCCACGAGGAAAAAACCGGGACCTAATAGACGTAAGATAGGCGCCGCTACATTCCTTCCATTACCGGGAGTTCCACGGGCTGGCGCAACCGCTGCCAGGTATGCCACAAGATTCTGAGCGTAGCCAGAACGGGAATGGAAAGAAACACGCCAATCACTCCCGCAACTTCGCCTCCCGCGAATACTCCGAATAGCACCGCCAACGGATGCAATTCCAGCGTGCTGCCCATAATCTTCGGCGAGGTTACGTAGTCCTGCACTCCACGCCACAGGATGAGAAAGAGAAGCAAAGGGAGCAAGTGCGGATATCCGGCCATCACGGCCACAATCATCACGAGTGCGCCGCCTACAACCGGCCCTACGACGGGAATGAACTCCAGAGCTCCGGCGCAGGGGCCGACGGCGACCGCATAAGGGACGCGGATGAGGGAAAGAACCACTGTAATCACCAGGATGGCGAGACCAGCGAGGATAAGCTGGACCCTGATGAAGTGGCCGAGCATGGTGTTCATTTCTTCAATAGTCGAAGCCACGATCTGCCGGTAGCGGCTGTCACGCACGGAATTAATAATGATCTGGCCAAACTTCCGCCCGTCTTTGAGAAAGAAAATCGCCAGAATGGGAACCAGGAGCAACCACCAGGAATTTTGTAATGTTCTGGCGGCGCGTACTACAAAGGCTTGAGTGGCCGACAAGAACTGCTGCCGGTGCGAGAGCAGAAAATTGTTCAGCCTCTCTATGGTTTCATGGCTCCAGCCGTGCTTCTCTCCAAGTTGGCGGACCAGATTTCCGGTGCTGATGTTGTTCACCAGAGAAGGAGCCTGCTGAGCAAGCTTTTGTGCCTCTTGCATGAACGGAGGGCCAGCCAGCAGAAAGACCAGAGTGAGGACGCCCACAAAGATGGCATATACCGCTGCGATCGCCAACGACCGCCGGCCCTGAAACCAGGCTTCGAAGCGGCCCACGGGTGCTTCCAGAAGATAGGCGAAAAAGATAGCGAAAAGAAAACCTATGATAGCGCGCCATGCCGCATAGAGAAAAAGCAAAACAATAGCAAATACCAGCGCCGTGAAAAGGGCCTGTGCCGTTCTTTTATCGAATACTTTCAAGGCAGGCTCCTCGCCTGAGTAAAACGCAATCTGCGGTTCCAGATTAACCGAAGATTCTTCCCGGAAACAGCCCTCGATGGTTTGATTCATGGTTCCCTCAGCAACTCCGGTGATTGCGATTCCTCCTGCGATAATCTGGAAGCATGCCGGAACTTCCCGAGGTGGAAACCATTGCTAACGGCCTGCACCGCCGTTTGGCCGGGGACAGAATTGAATCAGTATGGATCGGCAGCAAGCCCGAGCCGCTCAAATCGAGTCCGCGTGACATTGTTCGGACGCTGGAAGGAGCCAGAGTGGAGCGGGTGCGGCGGGTCGGGAAACACATTGTTTTCGACCTGGACCAGGGTAAACAGTGGATCGTGCATTTGGGAATGACCGGCCGAATGCTCGTCAGCAATCCCGAATCCCAACCTGCCAAACATACCCACCTGATCGCGCGGCTGAAGTCCGGAAAAGAGCTGCACTTTGTAGATCCACGGCGGTTCGGACGGCTGGAGGTGCGCCGCAGTGAGTTTCAGGGGCCTGGAAGCGAGCCGTTGGAGATCAGCCTGGAAGCATTCGAGCGTCTTTTTCATAAGAGTAAGGCGCCGGTAAAGGCAGCCTTACTCAACCAGAAGTTGCTGCATGGAGTAGGTAACATCTATGCCGATGAGAGTCTTTTTCGCGCCGGAATACGTCCAAGGCGCCGCGCTCATACTCTCACCCGGCACGAGCTCTCGCGCTTGCATGCATCGCTGCAGGATGTATTGAAGGAAGCTATCGCCGCAGGAGGGTCATCCATTTCCGATTATGTGGATGCCGAAGGAAGCGCTGGATTATTTCAGTTTCACCACCGCGTTTATGGACGGGAAAGGGAACCTTGCATTCAATGCGGAGCCGCCATAAAGAAGATTGTGGTCGGCGGCCGTGGTACTCACTACTGCCCACAATGCCAGCGATGATGTTCAACCCGAAAAGCTGTTGACGCCAAAGCAAAGAAGGCCGCGATTCGCGGCCTTCTTTGCTCCTTTTCCTTATACCAGCAGAGTTATGCTGCTTTAGCCGCTTTCTTGCGTTCGGCCCAGCGCTTTTTCATCATTTCTGAGATGCGCCTTTTGGCAGCAGCGCTCAAATGCCGCCGGCCGCGTCTTCCGCGTCCCGGTCCGGCACCTTTGCGCCCCATGGAACCGCGCAGAGCCGATATCGCCTGGTCTAAGCGGTCCCTTTCAGATTCTAACTCCGAGATAATTTGTTGCGTGTCCATATGGCTCCTTCCGTGCGCCTCATGCTAACAGTGATACCAAAGTGCCGCAACAGAATAGTACGGCAATTTGCATGATGGAACGCTTTTCCTATTCAGAGCTATCAATGGTAGTAGTTCTGGACTTTTTTGGTCGAACATCTGGACTGAACACTCTTAAGCTGCCAAGCCGAGCCTCTTTATTTTGTTTTCTCTTGCTGGCTTTTGATTGCAAAAGAGTAGTGTTGCGGCACCTTGAGTAGTCAGCTTTCCAACTTTACCGAGGATTAGCCTTTGTGTACGCATTGGTATGCCTGCTGTAGTTGAGTTCGGAACGTGATTCACAATCGTGGTTGGAGCTGTTCTCTTCCTTCCTCGAAGAAGGCGCCGCGTGCTGGTTGCCGGTATCGTTTCTTGCCAATTCAACCCGGCGTTGCCGGTGGAACTTGCTGATTCACGTTTTCTGAAGTTCAGAAGACACAACCACGGCTGATGCTTGAGGGACAGAAAGAAGTGTCGGTCTCGTCGCTATTGGACTGCTTCGTTGCTCGAAGGTCATCGGAAGTTGCGGGTGGTGGCACGGCCCAAACCGGTCCCACTCCGAACCGATGGTTTGCTCGGAAATTTGTTAACCAGCGCGGTACATCGTCCTTTCGTAACCCGTGCTAAACCTGCTACTCTGGTCGCGCTCTGGGTTCGCGCCACCTGATTGGGCGACTCATTCATCACAAGCAGGCCTCCTTTGCATGCGTCCCAGGTCCTGGCCGAACTGGGACCCGTGCTCACCGGTGAGCGCGACTTAGCGCATACCGCCGGGAGCGCGTTGGAGATCGTGATGGCCGCTGCGCAAGCAGCTTCCGGGGCGATCTTCCGTTTCCAGGAAAAGCCGGCCATGCTCAGTTCCATTGCTGCAGCCGGATTCGTTGTTTTCCCCCAGGTCGCGGTCTTCCCTCTGCTCACGCGTCACGTCCACGCGCTTACGGCTGCCCAGGGTCCGCAGAAGCTGCTGCGCGAGCGATCGGACAATTTCCTGAGCTCGAACGGCAACATCTCCAGCGTATGGTTCCGCTGCGTTGTCCCGCTGAAGGTGCGGGGCAAGCTGGTGGGAGCGCTGATGTTGGGCGAGCGCGAATCCACCGCAGATTACACTCCGGAACTCTTGAAGCAGCTTGCGGATCTGGCGCCATTCCTGGCGCTGGCGGTCCACAATCATCAACTCTTGCAATCGCTGGAAGAACGCACGGCGGACAACCTGAAACTGATTGCATCCGTACATTCCTTCTGGGACGACGCGCTTGCCGCCTTCGCCGCCACCATTGATGTGAAGTCAAAAGAGATGCAAGGGCACTCTCTGCGCGTCGGGCGCTATGCCGCCGGCATGGCGGAAGCCCTGGGACTGAACCAGACCGAATCTAGCGAGATGCGCGCAGCAGGCTATCTGCACGACATTGGCAAAGTTACGGTAGACAAGCACATCTTCACCAAGCCTGGCGCGCTGGAACCCGTGGAATTCCAGGAGATGGCTGACCACACCGTACTTGGACATCGCATTGTTTCTACCGTCCAGTTCCCATGGCCGAATATTCCTGAGGTGGTGCGCTCGCATCACGAACGCGCCGATGGGTCCGGCTATCCTGACCGTTTGCACAACGAAGAAGTCTCAGTGCCAGTGCGTGTAGTGGCTGTTGCGGATACCTTTGATGCGATGCTGAGTGAGCGTCCGTATCGCAAGGGGTTAACCCTGGGCGAAGCGGCGGCGCAGTTAAGCTGGCTGGCGCCGGCCAAGCTCGATGCCGACGTGGTGCATTCTCTGCTGGTGCAGTTGCGGCGTGATGCTGTGGCGCAAATGTCGCCGCCCCGACCCTGGGCCGCGCAGCAGGAGCGTTCGCGCAAGCCGTTCCTCGATCCCGCAGTTTCGTGCAACATATCGCCTACAGACATTGACCACCTGGTCTCGGACCTTACTCACCGCACTACCCGCGGCAGGATAACTCTTACGTAATCTGGCTCCGGACGAAACTTTTCCTTAAGGTCGGGTTAGAGCTTTGGAGCCAGAGTAACTGGAGGTTGGAATGCGCCGTCCGCAAAAGCCATTGCAAGCCCTCGGTTTGACTCTCCTGCTCTCGGCGTTCGTATTCGCGGCCAAAGCTCCCTCGCAGTCCACGGCAAAGATGCCCGAAAACAAGCGCATTGATCACGCGCTGAACCGCCTTACTTTTGGGCCGAGGCCTGGTGACATCGAACGGGTAAAGGCGATAGGGCTGGACAAATGGTTCGATGAGCAACTCCATCCGGAAAAGATCAATGACAATGCCCTGGAAGCGCGGCTTGCGCCTTTCCGCACGTTAAAGATGAGCACGCGGGAGATGGTAGAGAACTTCCCGCCGCCACAGGTGCTTAAAGCAGTGGAAAATGGCCGAATGTCCATGCCGCACGATGCGGCAAAACGCGCAATCTACGAATCGCAGATCGCTCGATTACAACAACGCCAGGAGAAGAAGCAGGAAACTGCCGGCGCTGATAAAGAGCAAAGCACCGCCGATTCAGCCGATGCAAAGATGGACTCTGATGCGGAGCAGAGCAGGCAGAAGCGCGTGGAAGCCGCCATGTACGCCGATATCGATTCCATGCAACTTCTTCAGCTTTCGCCCGAGGAACGCTACAAGAAGATTCTGAACATGTATCCCGACGA
>DATEGH010000220.1:0-12430 GCA_035280185.1 Terriglobales bacterium | reverse complement strand
GCGGCCAGCACCATCGCTTCTGTGAGCAACTGGACCAGGATTCTGCCGCGGGAAGCGCCAATGGCCGCGCGAATAGAAATCTCGCGCTTGCGGCCAGAGGCGCGGGCCAGCAGCAAGTTGGCGATGTTGAAGCAGGCGACGACCAACACGATTCCTACTACGGTCATCAGCAGAGCCCCCGCGCGCTGAAAAATGCCGCGGAAGTTGGGATTGATGGAAGCTTCCAGCAACGGAACCACCTTGAAACTCCGCCCTTTGTTATCCATGGGGAAATCGCGCTCCAGATCAACCGCGAGTGCATGCAGTTCCCCGCCGGCCTGCTCGCGGGTCATGCCAGGTTTCACCCGCGCAACCACGTTGAAGCCGAGAAAGCGCCGTTCGTTAAAGAACTGCTTCGTCACTCCGCTGATGATCTGGTCATGCATGGAAATGGGAATCCACATGTCCGGGCCGCCCAGCGCGCCAACGCCTTGAAAACCGGTAGGGGCAACGCCGATCACGGTGAAGCCCTGGCCATTCAGCAGATAGGTCTTGCCGATGATGTCTCGGTTGCCGCCGAACTTTCTCTCCCAGAACCCATGGCTCAAGACCATCACGGGACCGGATCCGGGCTCGCCATCTTCTTGGGGAAGGAAGGTGCGCCCAAGGGCCGCGTGAACTCCGAGCACGTCAAAGAAATTTCCTGAGACAAGACTGGCGTTGTACTGGTCGGGCTGGCCGTTGATGGTCATGCTCACGCCAGAGCCAAGAAAAATGCTGACCCCGCTGAACGACTGCGCGTGCCGCTGGATATCCTGCGCGTTGGGATACGAAAGAGGAAAGTAACTGATGGCTGCAACCAGCTTGCGCTGATCAATGGTGAAGAGCGAAACCAGTGTGTCCGGGTCACGCACCGGAACCGGGTGGAAGAAGACGGCGTTCACCACAGTGAAGATCGCGGTATTTGCGCCGATTCCCAGCGCCAGAGTGATGATTGCTACGGCAGCAAAGCCCGGTGATTTCCGCAGTCCACGAAGAGCATATTTGATGTCCTGGCCAAGGTTGGTCACACAGCCCTCCCGATTAATTAAGAGACTTACGCGGCCATATGACGTTAGCAGAATGGGGAGGAGCTTTGGCGCGAAAGCACGCCCGAAAAAACCGGTAAGGTGGATTACAATTCCGGCTCGTGCATACCATGATGAACACGCCGCTTACGCTTGCCGCCATTCTGGAGCGTGTTGGCAGGTACTTTCCTGAAATTGAGATCGTCTCACGGCTTCCGAATCGGGAGCTTCATCGTTACAACTGGGGCGCGCTGAGAAAACGCGCGCTCAGGCTGGCCGAGTGCCTGCAAGAAGCCGGAGTAAAGCGCGGCGACCGCGTGGCCACGTTGATGTGGAACCATTACGCGCATCTGGAAGCCTATTTCGGAATTCCGGCCAGCGGAGGCGTCCTGCACGCGCTCAACCTGCGGCTGCATCCGGATGAGATCGCCTTTATCAGCAACCATGCTCAGGACCGATTTCTGATTGTGGACGACGTCCTGCTCCCGGTTTTGGAAAAGTTCAAGTCAAAGGTGAAGTTTGAGCGGATTTTCGTTGTGCAGCATTGCGAGAATTCCGTTGGGCCCGAGTACGAAAATTACCAGGATTGGCTGGCGCGGGCTTCGGGCGAATTTCATTATCCAGAGATCAGCGAACAGGATGGCGCGAGCCTGTGCTACACCTCCGGGACCACGGGAAATCCAAAAGGAGTGCTTTATTCCCACCGCGCAGTGGTGCTGCACAGTTGGCAGCAGTGCATTGCGGATTCGTGCGCCGTATCTCAGCATGACGTGGTGCTGCTAGGCTCTTCCATGTTCCACGCCAACGGCTGGGGACTGGCGTACACGGCGGCGATGGTCGGAGCAAAGTTCGTGATGCCGGGGCCACATCTCGATCCGGAGAGCCTGCTCGATCTGATCGAGCAGGAACAAGTCACAATGTCATGCGCGGTTCCGACCGTCTGGCTGGGAATGTTGGCGCTCCTCGATAAGCGCGGCAGCACTTGGAAGCCGAAGCGCGATGTTCGCATTCTTTGTGGCGGGACTGCGGCGCCGGTGAGTTTGATAGAAGGCCTGGAGAGGCATGGCTTTCACCTGATCCACTCCTGGGGAATGACCGAGACCTCGCCGCAAGCCACGGTTTGCCGGCTGAGCCCTGAGATGCTGGATTGGCCGGAAGAAAAGAAGCTTCACCAACGATCGAAGCAAGGCTGGGCGCTGCCTTTTGTTGATGTTCGCATCGTGAACGAACAAGGCCGTGCCCCAGCGGATGGCAGCACGATGGGCGAACTGGAAGTGCGCGGACCATGGGTGGCGGCCGGCTACTACAACGCTCCTGAAACCGCCGATCGCTGGACTAAAGATGGCTGGTTTCGTACCGGAGACATCGCCACGATGGATCCTGACGGCTGTATTCGGCTGGTGGACCGCAGCAAGGACCTGGTGAAATCCGGCGGCGAGTGGATCAGTTCAGTCGATCTCGAAAACACGCTGATGAGCCATCCCGCTGTGCGCGAGGCCGGAGTGATCGCCGTTCCTCATCCCAAGTGGCAGGAGAGGCCGCTGGCAGTGGTAGTGCTGAAAGATGGCCTTCAGATCACGCCGGAAGAACTTCGAAGTTTTCTTGCATGCAAGTTCGCCAAGTGGCAACTGCCGGATGCCTTCGTCTTCGTGACCGATCTGCCTCACAGCACGACCGGCAAGCTGCTGAAGTCGGAGTTGAGAAAGCAGTACGCCGGCTGGAAGTGGGAGTAGGCGGCGGAAAATCAAAAAGAAGGCCCGCCCTTAGCTTGCCGGTGCCGTTGATCGGGGTGGCAGGATTGCTTTGAAAATCAGTGCCGCTCGCTTTGCAAGCAGATTCTAGAGCAAAAGTTCCCTTCTCTCTGTCGAAACGCAGGCGGTCTTATTTACGGCAGCAGCTTACCTAATTTTTCTATCGCCTCTTTCAATTCCTGCGCGCCGGGAAAATGTTTGATCGAAGCGCCAGTCTCCGACGCCAACTGCTGCGCCATTTTCGTAGTGACTTTGATCCGCTCGGTGATCAGCATCGACGCCAGGCCGCGCTCGTCGCCTTCCAGCCATTTCTGCACCTGCCAGCTTGTGGTGCGAGCGCGATTCACCGCGTGCCGGAAATCGGCGAGCACCCGGGGGTCCACCAACCCGGCTTTCAGCAGCCCTTCCAGTCGGTCCAGTTCTCCTGTCACCCGTGTCACCTGGCTGGTGATCTGCTGCTTGAAGGCCTCATCCGCTTCTTTAATGCCTGTGTTGTTCACTCCCTGCCCCAGCTTTCTGCCCGAATCACGGAACCTTTACTGAACTGATGTGGCTAAGGTACTACGACCACTGGTTGTGAGAAAGATAACATCAGTAACTCTGGATGACAAAAATGGTTCAAGGTATTCAGCAATCAAGCATTTTTTAAGAGCTTTCTTAAATGCTGAAACGCTGCGAGCACCGCGTTCGATATTGCGTGATTCAACCTCCGGAGCCTTATATCTCTGACGGTCAAATTGAAATGACGAAATCAAAGCCACGCCTTCCCAATCGTCTTCAGTGTGAGCATCGCGCATTATGCCCGAGTTTTAAGGTTCGATGTCCCGGAGTTCCAGGTCTGGATCCGCAGGCCCAAGTCACGCAGCAACGCGGCATCCAAATTACTGATGCGCTGGGAACGCCGACTCACTTTGGCTGGAGTAAGAGATGCCATCTGGCGCACCATCTGGGACGTGCCCCGCAAGCACACCTTCCAGATGGCTGCCGCCATGGCGTATTACTTTGTGCTCTCGATTTTTCCCGCGCTGATTCTGCTTTCCGCAATCGTCTCCTATTTTCCGGTTGAGAACCTGTTCGGGCAGGTGGTGGCATTGATGAGCGGTTTTGTGCCGGCCGACGGCATGCGCGTGGTGCAGCACATTATGGCGCAGGTGGTCACTCCTAACCGGGGAAAGCTGCTTTCGTTTGGCATTCTTGGCACGCTCTGGGCGGCATCCGGAGGCTTCGCCTCAACCATTGAAGCTCTCGACGTCGCCTATGAAGTTCGCGAAGGGCGTCCGTTCTGGGTGACGCGACCGCTCGCGCTGGGGCTTACTTTTCTGGTAGGAATTCTCATGTTGCTGGTGCTGGCTGTGATGATCCTGGGGCCGCATTTCGCGGACACGCTCTCGCGCCATCGCCATCTCTCCAACGCGTTCGTCGTGCTATGGCCCTATATCCATTGGACTGTTTCATTCTCTTTCACAGTCCTCTCGGTGGAGTTTCTCTACTTCATCGCGCCGAACGTGAAGCAGCGATTCGGCGGCTCGCTTCCGGGCGCGTTTCTTTCCGTAATCGCCTGGGTCGGCCTCTCGTATGGATTGGGGGTTTACTTCCGCAGCTTCGCGCACTTGAGCCGCACTTATGGCGCGATGGGCGCTGTGATCGTACTGATGGTCTGGGCTTACTGGAACAGTTTTGTCCTGTTGCTGGGAGCCGAGTTGAATTGCCAACTTGCCAAGGAGACGACGCGGGGAAAAATTCTGCAAGATCATGAAAAACGGAAGGCGGACGAGATGGACTTGGCGGCATAAGGGCCGCCGGCGGATGATGAAGGTTTAGAATCTACTGCGAGGTGCGTATGCCCGTACTTGCCGAAACCGAGATTAAACAAGCTCTGAGTGGCCTGAAGGGCTGGAGCCGCAACGGTTCCGCCATTCAGCGCGTCTTCGAATTTCCCGATTTCAAAGCCGCCATGCAGTTCGTCAACAAAATTGCCGATGCCGCGGAACAGGCAAATCATCACCCGGACATTGATATCCGTTACAACAGAGTGACGACGTTGCTGGTGTCGCACGATGCGGGAGGGGTAACACAACGGGACCTGCGCATGGCAGAGCAAATCAACCAGATCGCGCGCTGATCAGGACTGCGGTTGCTCCAACGCGGCGGCGACGGAATCCAGCGCCGTTTGCATGGCGTCCAGTTGCTCGTCCACGAACTTGCTGAATTCGCCCAGCGGATCGCCGTGCTCCAGCAGGCGATCAACAAAATCGCGGACTCGTCCGCGCCCGCGCTCGCTGGCAAAGAGCAGCCCCAAACCACTCAACCCTAAGACTGTCGCCGGAAATAGCCAGTTTTTCATCTGATTCAAAATTCGTCCTAGGCCTTTCGCCTTAATCTTTAGATGCCTTTAGATTGCTCGAAAGTAGCACTGATGTACAGTTACTTCAGTAATGTCCTTTCGGACAATAAGCCGTTCCCTTGCCGGCTTAACAATTTTTCACCGTAAAACTAAAGAGGATTCCTTTTGCTACGGGTTAAACCCTCGTAGACGCGGTGAGCCGAAATGGTTTGTCCGCAGGCTTGGCGCGAAAATTTTTACACTTGCCTTCAGCGAGGTTAATCCCATGAAAACAAAGTGGACTGCTTCCATTTTTGTCCTGATGTTGGGGCTGTCATTGAGCGCTTTCCCACAGGACCCCAGTTCCAACGTCCAAGCGCCCGTACTCAAGACGCGGCCTCCGGCAGCTCCGGTACAGCAGCAGCAAGGAACAATCTACAACTCCGGCAGCCAGGTCTATGGCGCTCCGGCCAATGCCATTCCTGAAGGCAAACGCTTCATTATCAAGTTGAAGGACACGCTGGACACGAAGAAGGTCAGTGACGGCAAGCACTTCAAGGCCGAGCTGCGCGAAGACCTCATCACTCCCGACGGGCAGATGATTCCAAAAGGAAAGACCATCAAGGGTCACGTGGCCCAGTTCGAGCGCGGCTACACCGGCGCTCGGATGATGATCGCATTGGATGAGATTGAAACTCGCCACGGCTGGGCCCCGCTGATCGCTACCGTCACCGGCGTTCCCGGAGATCCCTCAATCAAGTCCGTCAGCGATGAAGGCGAGCTGGCCAAGCGCGGGCCGAGCAAGAAACGGATCCTCACCAATGTAGCCATTGGCGCCGGCGTTGGCGCGATTGCCGGCTCGGTGCTGGGCGGAGCCAAAGGAGCTGTCATCGGTTCTGCCGCCGGTGCCGGGCTCGGAACTGGAACTGCGTTGCTTCTCAAAAACAGCGACTTGAAGCTGGAAAAAGGCACGCAGCTTGAGGTCCGGCTGGAACGTGATTTAGTGATTCCGCGGTAATTGCAAGGTAAATTCGGAAAAACGACTGATTCGAGCGTCTTTACCGTGTTACCGTTGGCCAGAAGCATCTAACCTTTATGCCGTCGAGAAGCCGCAGAGACAATCCAGGGTCCCGGTTTGTCGGCTTTCTGGTCGCGGTGATTGTGTTCCTTCTGATTCTCCTGCTCCTGGCCAGCCGATATAGGAAAATCAATCCCATGCCGAAGCTGGATCGAAGTGGAATTGTTTCGCTGCTGTACGTAACACTCTGATGAGGGCTTCACAGGGGGCCGCTACTTAGTTCGGGTTTAGGCTGCAATCCTCTTGGCAAAATGTTTGCACGTGAGAGCCGCAGAATATAGCATCCTTTAAGGTCAAGGGTTCAGGGGACAAATGCGGGAGACAGCTCAGACAGGTGCGCGAAGAAATCGGGCGCGGCAGAGTATCTCTCCGGATTTGAAGACCAAACCAGCGGCCGACCGAACTGCTTCCTCGATAGATGACCTTCCCAACTCGCCGGCGCTTGAAGGCGTCGGCTTCAAAGTGACACAACAGGACTTGATGGATTTACGCGCCGATCGTCCCCAACGGAAGCGGTCAAAAGAAAATCAGATACGGCTCCAGGCAGATCTCTCCGATAGCCAACTACTGCAGCGCCTCAGTTCGCAGCTCGTGCACGAGGAGAAGGTGGAGGTTCTCTACGAGAAACTCCTCGATGCTGCCACCACGATCATGGAATCGCAGTTTGCCAGCATGCAGATGCTCGATCCCGAGCGCGGCAACGGCGGCGAACTGCGGCTTCTTGCGTTTCGTGGGTTCTCTGCGGAAGCCGCCACATTCTGGGAATGGGTGCGCCCGGATTCAGAGTGTACCTGTGGCGCGGCCTTGCGCACGGGCCAGCGCGTCATCGTCCCCGATGTTGAGCAATGCGAATTGATGGCTGGTACGGAAGACCTGGCCACCTATCGGCAAACAGGAATCCGCGCGGTGCAAACCACCCCGCTGCTCTCGCGTTCCGGCAAAGTCGTAGGCATGATCTCCACGCATTGGAGCAGCCCTTATCAGCCTACCGAACGCGATTTGCGGTTATTGGACGTGATCGTGCGCCAGGCCGCCGACTTGATTGATCGCAGCCAGGTTGGGGGAAAGCTCGCACAGGCTTCGGCTGAATCCGATAAATGGCGGCGGCTCTATGAAACCGTCCTGGCCAACACTCCCGATTTGGGCTGCGTCTTCGATCTCAATCACCGCTTCACTTACGCCAATGACGCGCTGCTGGCGACGTGGGGACGGACCTGGGATGAGGCCATTGGAAAAAACTGTCTTGAATTGGGATACGAGCCCTGGCACGCCGCCATGCATGACCGCGAAATCGACCAGGTGATCGCGACAAAGAAGCCCGTCCGGGGTGAAGTGCCGTTCAAGGGCTCGAATGGCCGTCGCATTTACGACTACATTTTCTTTCCGGTCTTTGGCAGCAACGGTGAAGTTGAGGCAGTCGCCGGAAGCACTCGCGACGTTACCGAACGCAAGTTGTCAGAGGAAGCCCTGCGAAATGAACTCATCCTCCGCAGAAAAACAGAGACGCTGGTTGCGGGTGAAAAGCAGGTCCTGGAGTTGATTGCTTCAGGCGCGCCGCTGCAAGATGCCCTTGAGCTTCTTGCCCGCATTATCGAACAACGCTTCTCTGACCAGGGCGCGCTCACCTCGGTCCTGCTGCTGGAAAAAGACGGCAAGCATCTTCGGCACGGGGCGGCGCCGAGCCTGCCTGATGCCTACAACCAGGTGATTGATGGCATCGAAATCGGGCCTTCGGTAGGTTCGTGCGGGACTGCAGCTTTCCGCGGCCAGCGTGTGATCGTGACCGATATCGCAACCGATCCTCTATGGAAAGATTTTTCCTCCCTCGCGCTCACCCATGACCTTCGCGCCTGCTGGTCTACTCCTCTGGTGGCCTACGGCAAGATCCTGGGTACGTTCGCCATCTATTATCGTCAGCCGCAAAATCCTACAAACGAAGAACTCGAAGTCCTCGATCGCGCGAGCCGCACCGCCGCAGTTGCCATTGAGCATGCTTCGATTGAGCAGGAACGCAAGGCTGCAAGCGAGGCGCACTCCAGACTGGCTGCGATTGTGAATACTTCCGACGATGCCATTATCAGCAAGGATTTGAACGGCATCATCATGACCTGGAACCGCGGAGCAGAGCGGATTTTTGGTTATACCGCCGAAGAAGTCATCGGCAAGCCGGTGACCATTCTCATGCCTCCGGATCGCGTAGACGACGAGCCCGGCATCCTGGAGCGTATCCGAAACGGAGAATCGATTGATCATTACGACACTGTGCGTCGCCGCAAAGATGGAACCCTGCTCAATGTCTCATTGACGGTGTCTCCCATAACCGGTCCGGATGGGCGCATTATCGGTGCATCGAAGATCGCGCGCGACATCACGCAGCGCAAAAGCGCGGAACACGCCTTGCGCCAGGCGGAGAAACTGGCGGCAGTCGGGCGGCTTGCGGCCACCGTAGCACACGAAATCAACAACCCGTTGGCCGCCGTCACCAATCTGGTCTGGCTGCTGCGGCACGATCCGTCCATTCCAGAGAACGCTCGGGCCTACCTCAAAACCGCCGATGAGGAGCTTTCCCGCGTCGCCCACCTCACCAAGCAGACGCTTGGCTTCTACCGCGGCAATTCCAGCCCGCAGCGCTTCCGTGTTGCGGAACTGATTGAAGATCTGCTGGCTTTGTTTGGTCCCAGGCTGCGGAACAAGAACCTGCACATGGATTCAATTGTGGATCCCGCTCTTGAAATCACATCCGTGAGCGGAGAGCTGCGGCAGGTACTGACGAATCTGGTCAGCAACAGCATTGACGCTGTGGCAAGTGGCGGGCGCATTTGGGTTCGCGCCAGGGCCGCAAGCAGAAAAGTCCGGCGGGGAGTAAGAATCCTCCTTGCAGACAACGGCCATGGCATTTCGGATTCGCATCGCAACAAAATCTTTCAGCCGTTTTTCTCCACCAAAGAAGACGTCGGAACCGGACTTGGTCTATGGGTGGTCCACGAGATCATCAATAAAAATCGCGGTTCCATCCACCTGCGCACCAGCACCCGGCCCGGATACAGCGGAACCGCGTTCTCCATTTTCATCCCCGATCTGACAAGCGCAGAAGTGCAACCTGCAACGAAGACGGACGTGAAAGCGGCATCGTAGAATCGGTTGATCCGGTGATCGGGCGATCGGGTGATTGGACAATCCAGCAGCACGGTACCTTAAGAACACAAGTGTCAGGGTATCGGGTCTTCCAGCAGCACGGGATCTTAAGAAGAGAAGTGTCAGGGCATGATCCCGCACTGCGGGATCGTGCCGTCTTGCATCCTCCAATACTCGGGCTTTAGCCCCTGCAAAATCCGCGCAAGAGCTGCCGGCCCCATCGAGCGCCATAGGCCCACCCTAGGATAGCAACCCGGAACGGGGTATCTCCTAATCTGCGTTCATCTGCGCTCATCTGCGGCGAAGGAGTTTTGCTCTTCCCGATCTCAAATGTCGGCGATCACGCGCGATCTCGGCGATTGCTTTTCCGATCACCCGATCATCCGATCACCCGATGGTTTCCTCACACTCTCTCCAGCACCGCCGCCGTCGTCAGCTTCCTCTCAATGTGCTTCTCAATGCGCTGGGCCAGAAAGCGGCGCAGATCGGCTGCGCGCTGTCGCGGCCACGCCGCGGCGGCAAAGCTCTCTACCGGCGCGCGAAACATCTCCACCGTAAGCGCGCGGGATTCCGAAGAAATTTCCGCGCTCGCCAGGCGCTTATCGCGGGCACAGAGAAGTCCATCCGCCATGGGATGGAAATACGCCTTGCTGCCATTGAGGGTGGCGCCGCAGGCTGCGCATTCGTGCAGGTCCGGCAGAAGACCGATCAAGCGGACGATCCAGAGATCGAAATACGTGAGCGGCATCCAGATCGAATCAGGCTTAAGCTGCCGGACAACCGAGAGCGTGAGGCGGAAGATGTCATCGCTGGGCTCGCGATCGGGCAGGAGCTGATCAATCACTTCGGCCACGTAGCTGAGCGCCGCCAACCGGGCGTAATTCACTTCCAAAGTAAGCGGCGAAGCGATGATCTCGCACGAGTCTAGCCGCGCAAGTTCGTGCTTTTCCTTCTCTTCCCAATGAGCAACCACATGGGTCAGCGGCTCGAGCGCGCCGCCAAACCGTCGTTTGGACTTTTTGGCGGCTTTGGCCACACCCCGGATTTTGCCTTCCACGCGCGTAAAGAACGTGACCAGAAGGTCGGACTCGTGAAACGGATAGGTGCGCAGAATCAGCGCTTCCGATTGCCGGGGCATCGTGACACCAGCATACAACCTGGGCACAAACAAAACGCGCGACCCGGCGGCCGCGCGCTATGAAAGCTCTACTTGAACTTCAACGCCCGAAATACTTCGCGTTTTTCTCGGCGTAATCCTTCCATTTTTCCGGCAGATCGTCGAGCGCAAAGATCGCCGAAACCGGGCACACCGGCACGCAGGCGCCGCAGTCAATACATTCCACCGGATCAATGAAGAGCATGTCTGCGCCTTCAAACTGTGGTTCGTCTTTCTTGGGGTGGATGCAATCCACCGGGCAGGCGTCCACGCAAGCGGCATCTTTTGTCCCGATGCAAGGCTCTGCAATTACATAGGCCATAAAAGTCGTAATCTCCGTGAGTCAATAGGTCTGCTGGGATAACAGATAATTTTAGCAGTTGCGGAGCAATTGGCAATTCGATACGCAGCAAATGGCAGTTAGCAAATAGCAATTGGCAGGGAGCGAGGAGTAGATGGTTTTCTGCTCACGCCCGATTCTCGAGATCGCAAAATGGTGCCGCTGTAGGTTGCGAGGGCGTGTTGATCGTCCGGCGCACTACTACCAATTTGCTTTTGCTAATTGCCAATTGCTCTTCCTCACGCTGTCACCAACTCGCGCTGGCCGCTCGGCTCATATTCCACGATGTAGCCCGCCACCGCGCTTGCCGCCACCGTCAGCGGGCTGGCCAGATACATCTGCCCAGGGCCGCTGCGTCCGGGGAAGTTTCTGTTTTGCGCGCTGATCACAACCTGATCTGGCCGTGTGGACACACCGGGCCCCGCATTAATACAGGCGCCACAACTTGGCTCAATGACGATCGCCCCGGCTTCCTTGAAGACCTCAAGATAGCCTTTGCGAACACAGTATTCGCGCGTTGCTTGCGAGCCAAATTGGATGTAAAACTTGCACGAATCGGCCACGTGTTTGCCCTGCTTCAGCGCGTCCGCCAGGACGGCGGCATACATATCCATGTCGGCGTTTTTTCCCGCAGTGCAGGTTCCGCCATAAGCGATCTCCACCGGCACCGGCGTGTTCAGGTTGCGAACGTACTTCCCATTTCCTGGATCGCCGGGCGTCGCTACCATCGGCGTAATCTCGTCTGCGTTCACCTCGATCACGTGCGCGTACTGTGCGTCCGGATCGCTGAACAGTCCCTTGCAATATCCTTCAGCCTGCGCGCGCGATATGCCCCGGCGCTCCATCAGGAACTCCACAGTCTTCTCATCCGGCGCGACAATTCCGGTAAAACCGCCAATCTCCGCGGCCATGTTGGTCATGGTGGCGCGCTCGTCCACGCTCAATTCTTCGATGGCTTCTCCGGAATATTCCATCACCTTAGCCAGCGCCTGGCCGGTCTTGATGTACGGAAGGCTCAGCAGCAGCAGGATGAAATCCTTGGCGGTAACGTTCGGCTTGCGCTTGCCGCGAAACACCACCTTCACCGACTCCGGCACCTTCACCCGCACGTCTTTCGTGATCCAGGAATTGAACACGTCCGTCGTGCCGATACCGAAGGCAATGCAGCCTACCGCGCCCACGTGCGGCGTGTGCGAATCCGACCCCACGTTGAGCTCTCCCGGCACGGCATAGCTCTCCGCCATCACAGAATGGCAGATGCCCTCCGACCCCTTGCGGTCCTTCAGCTCACCGTGCAGCTTGATGCCCTGCTTCTTTGCGAAATCTTCCTGCTTCAACTTCAACTGGCCCGCCAGGTCCAGCAGGCCCATCTTGCGCTTTTCTTCGGAGAGCACTTCATCCAGGAAAGTCAGGTGGTCTCGGAAGAAAACGACTGTCGAAGGATCGTTGACCTTCGCCTCCTTGCCCACAAAATGTTCAAAGAAGATGGCCGACATCGGCGTTACATACTCGTGGCTGAAGCGCAGATCGGTGCGCGCAAAACCCGAATCGCCCGGCTTCACATAAGGCACGCCAACTTCGCCTTTCTCGTTGATCATGTG
>DATEGH010000219.1:0-14459 GCA_035280185.1 Terriglobales bacterium | reverse complement strand
CGCGGGAAAGCTGCCATCGCGGGCAAAGGAACAAAAAGAAAACTCTCTTTTTTTCTTCTGCTGGCGCCCAGAATGAGATCTGCCCAACTGTACGGAATATCAAGGGTTCAAAAAACCAGTTGACTCAATCATAGGTAACTTTGGCTCGCCTGAAGGCTGCGCACCATAAACGGGAGCTTGGAGACGATATGCAGTGGCTGGCTTCCGGTCCGCTGATTGATAACGGCTGCGCGCGAGCTCACAACCGTCGTATACCCGATAACTGTGGGGTCAGGCCCGCATTCCACATCGCACATGAGCTTGGCTTGGGCGGCTCCCAAGACTTCAAGGAAGCAAACAAAAATTGTAATTACCATCAGCCTTAGGCGCATGAATGACCTCCACGGCATTCCTGGACGATTGCCAAGGAAGGATGCCTGAAGAAAGAATCTATTAGCTGAAAGCCGTTGCTGTCTTGTATGGATTTAACTTCCTGTTTGTATCGGATTACTTGTTATCCTGCAGTATTTGTCTAGGCTATTGGCGACGTTTTACTTCGTTTCCTATATTCAAAAGGCGACATTCCAACCGAAGCTTTGAAAGAACGCGCAAAATGGCTTTGATCATAAAAGCCGCACAACGATGCGATTTCACTTAAAGCACTCTTAGATTGCGATACTAATGCTTTTGCCTTTTCCATTCTCAGACCGCGCACATAGTCCGTCATGGTGCATTTGAATGCGCGGCGAAATTCGCGGGAGAGATAGACCGGGTGCATGCCGCTCATTCGAGCGATTTCCTGAAGCGGAGGATTTTCGGAGAGAGTGGCATGAAGTAAATCGCGGACCCGCATAATCGCCGGCGTGACGTGAGAGTTAGGCGATAGATTACCTTTCAGCCTCTGCTGCTCGATGAGCAGCTCCAACACGAAACATTCGAGAGCAAGGGGCGCTAGAGCATCAGATGAACTGCACTCACGAATAATTCGTTGTGACAGATTTGATGAATGGGGACCGCTCAACAGAGTAGGTTCTAAGGCGATGCGGGACTCGCTAAAGTGGGCGAGAATCGGCGCGCCCAGCTCGATGAATAAGAGCCGCACTGCGCCCGTGAGTCTCTTGCGATGGAGTTCAGCCGCAGGTAACAAACGAATTGTCCCCGGCTGACAAAGAGCTTCGGTTCCGCGTACGCTCTCATAGTACGCTCCGCGAACTGGCAGTATAAGAACTGCTTTTGGATGGTCATGGTCTTCAACCGTGCCAATTTGTGAGTGAAGTACCTCCCTCACGACCAAAGTGCCGAAATTGCGAGGCGCCGACGCGGACTTGCTGCAATCAACTGTATTCAAGGCTTCTCCAGGGAAATGGCTCTATCACGGATGCCATTAGACGAGCTCTTCTGCTTAAAGATCGGACGAAATACACTTTGGCGAAACGTCCATGGTTCAACCCGTGGACGGCTGTAAAAGGGGGTGCGGTTTTCCCGGAAGGTGAACCTTGCTTCTGAAACTTCTTGGCGCGAAATAATAATCAGAGTAGAAGCTGAAGGCAAATTGTCCGGAAGAAGATTTGCGGACAATACCGCTATTAGAAAAAGTACATGTACCCGGTAGAGCAATTGGCAAATGGCAAACAGCAAATGCCATAAGCTCTTGGCTCTTGGCTTTTGGCTCTTGGCTTTTGGCTCTTGGCTTTTGGTTTTTGGCTCTTGGCTTTTGGCTTGAAGAAAGTACAGGGGAAAGGGGCAGTGTCCGGGGAGACATGTACCCTCTGCCCACTCACGCCAAAAGCTCGGCGCCGATGGGAGCCCTGAAACCTGCACTAAAGGACAATTGATTTCTCGGTAGGAGTTATATTATGATATCGAGAGTTGCCCAGTGCGACAGCAAGACGAGATCTTTGACAAATTAGCTACTAGCGAATAGCTGCTAGCTCCTAGTCCAGAACCAAGAGCGGCCGGCCGTTTTGTCTTGTGATCGCTATTTATCAAAGAGTAAAATTCCGACTGTTGTTGCCTGTGATTTGACAGCTTCGCTGAACGCCGCGCCCCTGGTTTCGACTCCGGGATGCCTTTACGTAACTCCTTTAGATTCGGGGATGGCGGGGGCAATAATTAACTTGACTAACCAAGGTTCTTCCTGTACTCTGGTTTCAGTTCTAGTGAACGCTATGAAACCAAAGACCTTACAAGACGCCATCAAGAAATACAGCGATGAGCAGACCTGCATTGATACCGTTGCCTCTTTGCGCTGGCCCGAAGGCAAGCCCGTTTGCCCTGCTTGCGGCCATACTGAGCACTACTGGCTAGGATCGCAGAAGCGCTGGAAATGCAAAGACTGTTACAAGCAGTTCACCGTTAAGCTCGGTACCATCTTTGAAGATTCCCCGCTCTCTCTGACTAAATGGCTCCCCGCTCTGTGGATGCTGGTTAACTGCAAAAACGGAATCAGCAGCTACGAGCTAGGCAAAGACCTTGGCGTCTCGCAGAAGTCGGCATGGTTCATGCTGCATCGCCTTCGTCTTGCTCTCAAAAATAGCTCTCTCTTGAAGCTCGGCTCTGAAGGTGGCCCAGTTGAAGCCGATGAAACTTTTGTCGGTGCCAAAACCAGAACCATGCATAAGTCGCGGCTCAAGAAAATTCGTGCTGCTCAAAACCTAAACGTAATTCCGTCAGAGAATCCCTACGCCAATAAGACCGTTGTATTCGGGATGCTGGATCGGGAAGCTCGCAAGGTTCGCGCAATGGTCGTTCCGAACATCAAGCGCAGCACTTTGCAAGATCAGATTCTCAATAACATCCAAGGCGGCTCTACCGTTTACACCGACGAATACGCCCCATACAAGCAGGTGCTCTCATCGGGTTTCGTTCATGACTGCGTGAACCACATGGAAACCTACGTTAAGGGTCAGGTTCACACTCAGGGAATCGAAAACTTCTGGTCGCTGCTGAAGCGTGGTTTGCGGGGAACCTACGTTGCAGTCGAACCTTTCCACCTCGACCGTTACATTGACGAACAGGTGTTCAGGTTTAATAATCGCGGCAGCAAAGAGCACAAGGTGACCGATTCAGAACGATTCGAGATTGCTCTATCTCAGATCGCTGGAAAACGTCTCACCTTTGCCGAAGTCACCGGCAAGGGTACTCCGACGCAAGCTTAATCCTTATCGCGGGAAACGCGGTCGGCGGGCGAAGTCTTAGCCCGCTTTTTCTTTTCTGCTTTGCGCTGCTCCTGGTATTCCTGTTCTCTGCGCTGCATCTCGGCTCGCGGTACGGATAGCACAGTTTTCAGAGCGCTTTCAAAGTTCTGGTCTTCAGCGCTACCTGAACGACGATTCCTTGTGGAGCGATTGACTGTCATTCCCTGAATCCCTGTTTTGCGAGATGAAGCATGAAGCCCTCGACCACGTTCAGCATGTGTTCTGCTTCACGATCGTCGTATTTCTTCTCCAACTCGTGCAGCACGGGATTACGGTGTCCCCGGCTGATTGCTTGGATGTCGGTCAGAATTTCCGCATACAGCGGCTCTGACTTTTTCCATTCATCGGTCTTGGTTTGGTGCTTCTGTTCCATCCTTTGCTGAATCTTGCTCGCGATCCCAATCCAGTTTCTAGCGTCGTACTCCACGCCTAGGGAAGCCGCTACTCGCCTGAGTCCGAAGTCAACGATCCGCATCAGGTGGAATACACAAGCGGTGTTTTCGCCATAAGCGAAGCAGTGACCGGCGCGTTGAAATTCTTCCCATGCCGACCGGAAGTTGTCGTAAATAGGAGTCTCCACAAGCCAGAACGGATGCCAGTACTTGACCTTGGTCCCCTGCAAACAGAAACACACTTTGACCTGTAGTTCCTCTACCACCCTGCGATGTAGTTCGTAGAGGGCGTCGCTGATTCGTTCGGCGTTCTGTCCGTTCACCGCATTCACAACTGTGCGGATCTGGTTTGTTGAAAGCGGAAGATCCAGTTTTTCGCAGTGCTCGTGCAGCGTATCGAGATAGCTTTGTAGCCTAGAAGTGTAGTGTTGATCGAGGGCGCGCTGTGGAATTGCCGCATACGCAGTCAATTGCTGGCACAGGGCGATAACTTCGGCAGCAGCGTATTTCAACACGTCGTAAAGGGTCACCATCCCATGCAGGGCAGTGTTCCACGGTGCTTTCGGTACGAAGGTAGCGGCGTCAACTGCCTGCTCAATTTCTTGTGGGATAACTTCAGTCGAAAGCATACGGGGAGTCCTCTTGGTTAGTCAAGGTAATTGTTGCCATGGCGGGGAGGGGTGGGGCCGGCCGTCTAAGGTTTACCGGTTGGTAAAATTTCATTCGTTGGTCTGGTTCCCTGAATGGGGACAACAAAAACGGACGAAATGGACTTGGCTGGACAAAGTGGACGTGATGGACGAAATGGACGGAGGGGGCAGAAATGGAACGAAGTTGACTGCCCGAGCAGCCGGTAAATCTGAGGCTCCGGGCTGCATCTAATCCAGTGTTGCTGCCTGCAACCTTGGAACTGTTGTAAGCTCTCAAAAAGGTGACGAGACATTGAGTACACAGGAAAAGGTCCTGATCGTTGAGGACGAAGAAAATGAACGCTCCGGGCTGGCTGAGCTGATTTCAGCCTGGGGCTACCGCACAGATACCGCCCGCGACGGCCTGGACGGCCTGGAAAAAGTAGCGGCATGGTCGCCGGGCATTGTGGTGACGGACTTCAAGATGCCGCGCATGGACGGCATCGAGTTGCTGCAGCGCATCGCCGAGCAGCCGCAGCAGATTGCCGTGGTGCTCCTGACCGCTCAAGGCAGCATTGATATTGCCGTGGATGCGATGAAATCCGGCGCGTACGACTTCATCCAGAAGCCGGTCGATCCGGCGCGGCTGAAGCAGATTCTGGCCAACGCGGCGCGCCAGCGCGGCACCACCCTGGAACTGGAAGCCACGAAACGCAAGCTGCGCGACACCGGAATCTTCGGCCAGATGGTGGGCGGCTCGCGCGGGATGCAGGAGATCTTCCACCTGACTGAGATGGTGGCGCCCAGCACCGCGTCTGTGCTCATCACCGGCGAAAGCGGCACCGGCAAAGAGATGGTGGCGCGCACCATCCATGAGATGAGTCCGCGCCGCACCAAGCCATTCGTCGCCATCAACTGCTCGGCGATTCCTGAGACCCTGATCGAAAGCGAAATCTTCGGCCACGAGAAAGGCGCGTTTACCGGAGCGCTGGAGCGCCGCGCCGGCTGCTTTGAGCTGGCGGAGGAAGGCACGCTGCTGCTGGATGAAATCGGCGAGATGCCCGCCGGCACGCAGGCCAAGCTGCTACGTGTGCTGGAAGATCGCAAGCTGCGGCGCTTGGGCAGCAAAGTGGAGACTCCGGTGGATGTCCGCGTGCTCGCCGCCACGAACAAAGTTCCGGAAGAAGCGGTGGCAAGAGGCGAGCTGCGCGGCGATCTTTACTATCGGCTGAACGTTTTCAACATCCACATGCCTCCGCTGCGCGAGCATAAAGAAGATATTCCGCAGCTCGTGGAGTCTCTCCTGGCGGACATGAATGCCAAGCACGGTCGCTCCGTGGGCGGAGTGAGTGATGCCGTTCTCCAGCTCTTCCACAGCTACAACTGGCCGGGGAACGTACGCGAGATGCGCAACACGCTGGAACGAGCGGTCATCGTTTGCGAAGGCGCGCTGATCGAGCAGAAGCATCTGCCGCCAAACTTCGGCAGCAGCGGACTGAAAGTTTCCTCCGCCGAGGGCGATGGCATCCGCCTGGAAGTCGGCACGACCGTGGAGCAGGCTGAGAAAATGCTGATCTTGAAAACGCTGGCGGCAACGAACAACAACAAGACCAAAGCGGCGGAAATACTGGGAATCAGCCTGAAAACGTTGCACAATAAGCTGAAAGAATATGGCAGCGCTTCCGGCATGGCCAATGAAGCCGCCAGTTAGGGCAATGAATGCCTTCGTTTCGCCTGAAAACCAAGCTGGTGATCGGCATCACTTTTATGGTGGTGGTGATCGTGGCGGTGTTGCAGGCGTTCTACCTCACCCAGATCGTCCACCAGCGCATCCGCGAAACCTACAACGATACGCAGAACGTCGCCTGGCACATTTTTGCTCTGGGGCGCAATGCTCTCGATGTTGACCTGAGCAACACGCGCGTGGACCTGAGCGATCCCGTGCAGGTGATAGCCGCCGATAAAGAGCTCTTGCAGACCGACACCGCGCTGGCCGCGCTGCTGGAATCCGTTTCTGCCAATGAGCCCGCGATTGTTGATGCCGTGATCACCGACAACTCCGGGCAGGTTGTGGTCAGCTCGAATCAGGCCGCCATTGGCAAGCCCGCTCCTGAGCGCGACGACTTCTCCTCCGTGAACGACGGTGGTATCCGCAAGCAGCTCGACGTGCTCTACGGTCCGCCACGCTTCTACAACGTGCGCCTGACGTTCACTCTCCGCGATGGCTCGCGTTTCGGCGAACTGCGTGTGGGCGTTTCCACCACACTGCTGAAATACGAGCTGCGCGACCGCATGCGCCGCGCGCTGATCTCATCAGGATTGGCGATCCTCATTTGCTTGCTGATTTCGGCTGCGCTCTCGACGATCGCGTTGCGGCCGCTCAAGGCCATCAGCCGCCGGCTCGACCTCATCAGTTCCGGCCAAGCCGAACCCGCCGAGGCCGCAGGGCGTCGGGATGAGTACGGCGTGGTGTCCACAAAAATCGAACGGTTAGGCCGGCAGATGCGCGACGTAAAAGAGGTCTTCTCCGCGCTCAAAGAAAACCTCGACCAGATGATGGCCAATCTTCAGGACGGCGTCATGCTCTTCACCAGCGACTTCCGCGCTGTGCTGGTCAGCGCGTCAGCAGAGCGTTTCGTGGGCAAGCCACGCGCGGAAATGCTGGGCAGCCACGCCACGGAAATCTTCACCATGGACTCGCCGCTGGGCCGCGCGCTGCTCGCAGGCTTCCAGACGCGCGAGCCGATTCTGGGCGAAGAAATCGAAGTTGAGCAGGGACGCCGCTTGCAGGTCGCGCTCGACTTCATTGAAGAGCACGGCGAGCGCATTGGCGCGCTGCTCACGCTGCGCGATACCGAATCCGTCCACCGCATTGAAGATGAGATCGAGCTTTCGCGCCGCCTCGCCGCCATCGGACGCCTCACTTCCGGCGTGGCGCATGAAGTCAAAAATCCCATCAACGCCATTGTCGTGCATCTTGAAGTGCTGCGGCAGAAGCTGAAGCAGGTGGATCCCGATACCGGTCGCCATATGGACGTGATCGGCAGCGAAATCCAGCGGCTCGATCGTGTGGTGCAGACTCTCGTGGACTTCACCCGCCCCGTGGAGCTGCGACTGGCGGAGATTGATTTGCGCAAGCTGGTGGATGAAGTCGTGATTCTGGCTTCGCCCGCAGCGGAACAGCATCAGATAAGCGTTGAGCGCGAGGTCTCGCCCGATTCGCTTCCCGTGCGCGTGGATACCGATCTGGTCAAACAGGCCGTGCTCAACATCGTGATCAACGGCGTGCAGGCGATGCCCGAAGGCGGCATGCTGGCGATCAGTTCGCGGCGCGAAGGCGATAGCGCTCTCATCGCCGTGCGCGACAGCGGCCCGGGGATCCCGCCAGAGATTCGCGATAAAATCTTCAATCTTTATTTCACCACGAAGAAAGGCGGCAGCGGCATTGGGCTGGCGATGGCCTACCGCGTGGTGCAGTTGCACCAAGGCTCGATGGAGTTCAACTCCGTTGCCGGCCAGGGCACCACTTTCTTCTTGCGCTTTCCGCTGGTTGAAACTACAACAAATGGAGAGCAATCCCGCGTTCCATCTGAGGACTCGCTGTCAAAAGCATGAAGCCGCTTCGTACCATGCCGGTCCTCCTCGCGGTCATCGTGGTGGCAATGTCTTCCGGATGCGCGCACAAGAAGACGGTGCTGGTGATGCCGCAGGAGCAGCCACCCGCAATCGCACCTACGCCGACTCCGACTCCGCAAGCCACGGCCCAGCAGCCTCCCGCGGAGACAACCCCGCAACCCACTCCTCAGCCTTCGCCGGAGCAGGCGGAAACCGCGCAGCACCCGAAGCCACACCCGAGACATACAGGCGGCAGAAAGCCTTCGCCCTCGGTCCCGGCGAACACTGAAAAAGGCGGCACGGAAACCGCGCACAACATCAAGCCGAAGATCATCGAGAATGAAAACGTGCCTCCCGCCCCGAATGCGACTACGCCAACGGTTGTAAGCCAGGAACAGGCGAACACCGAGCAGCTTCTGCAAAGTACGGAAAACGCCATCAACGGCATCAAGCGCCAGTTGACGCAAAACGAGCAAACCATGCTGGCGCAGATTCGCGACTTCATCTCCCAGAGCCGCGACGCCATCAAGAAGAATGATCTGGTCAGCGCGCGGAAGCTGGCGGTGAAGGCCCATCTGTTCTCTGACGAGCTGTTGAAGCAGCGGTAGGTGGAACAGAGGAGACCACACGCTCACATTTGAACGTTGTTGTCTCGTGTACTTTTTCAGGTCTCAGCCAAGGAACAAAAAAGAGACTAACGGGAGCACAGCGCGGTTTGACCCCGCTTTCCGCAAAATGTTATAAAAAAGTGTTTCACTGTCCTGCCGCAGCGCGTGTCTGTCTGCTGGGGGAGAGTGGTTCCGACGCGGCCAAACCTCAAACCACGTTCTTGATGTGGAAGCGCGTTTCCGGAATTGCCGTATAGGCGATGAGTAAACCCGAAAACCCACAATTCTGAGAGACCTTTTGGAGGAGCAACTATGCACACCCGGCTCGCATTGGGCCTGACGGGCGGATTGGCATCGCGCCGAAGCCTGGCACTGATTCTCGTTCTGGCCCTGTTCGCACTGGCGCTGCCCGCCTTTGCCCAGCAGGCGCAGACTACTCCCGCGCCGCAACAGCCCGGCTCGATCGCCAACCCGCAGCCCGGAACGATTACTCAGGAACAGGTGGCAAACCCGCCCGGGACGGCGAAGACTCATGAGGCCGGAGGCGAGGCCAACCTGCCCATGCCGGACATGTCGCAAGTTTCGTTCTTCAATCAGTCCATCAACGGTTCCAAACTTCTTTCGATTGGCTTGATCTTCTGCTTCCTCGGTGGGCTTTTCGGTTTCGTAATCTACACGCAATTGAAAAACCTGCCCGTGCATCGCTCCATGCGCGAAATGTCGGAGCTGATCTATGAAACCTGTAAGACGTACCTCATCACGCAGGGAAAGTTCCTTCTCCTCCTTGAGGCGTTCATCGCCGTCGTAATCATCCTGTACTTCGGCCTGCTGCTCCAATTCTCGGCGGCAAAGGTCATCATCATTCTCGCCTTCAGCCTGATCGGCATTGGCGGCAGCTACGGCGTGGCCTGGTTCGGGATCCGGGTAAACACGTTCGCCAACTCACGCACGGCGTTCGCCGGACTTCGCGGCAAGCCCTACCCGATTTATGCCATTCCGCTCAAGGCCGGAATGAGCATCGGCATGATGCTCATCAGCGTCGAGTTGCTCATCATGCTGTGCATTCTGCTCTTCGTGCCGCGCAGCTACGCGGGTTCCTGCTTCGTGGGGTTCGCCATCGGTGAATCTCTGGGCGCGGCGGCGCTGCGTATCGCCGGCGGAATTTTCACCAAGATCGCCGATATCGGCTCTGACCTGATGAAGATCGTCTTCAAGATTAAAGAGGACGATGCTCGCAATCCTGGCGTCATCGCCGACTGCACTGGCGACAACGCAGGCGACTCCGTTGGCCCGAGCGCTGACGGGTTTGAAACCTACGGTGTCACCGGCGTGGCGCTTATCGCCTTCATCGTTCTCGGCGTTCCTTCCATCACGATCCAAATTCAGCTCCTGGTCTGGATCTTTGTGATGCGTGTGCTGATGCTTGTGGCCAGCGCGGTCTCCTTCTTCGTGAATGAAGCTATCGCCAAGAGCCGTTACGGCAACTCGGATGAGATGAACTTTGAGACGCCGCTGACCTCGCTGGTGTGGTTGACATCGTTCGTTTCCATCGCCCTGACCTTCGTAGCCTCCAAGTTGATTATTCCGGACCTCAACGGCGATCCCACGCTGTGGTGGAAGCTCTCCTGCATCATCTCCTGCGGCACGCTGGCGGGCGCTATCATTCCCGAACTGGTGAAGGTGTTCACTTCAACAGGCTCGCGCCACGTGGGCGAGATCGTGATCTCGTCAGAGGAAGGCGGCCCATCACTCAACATTCTCTCTGGACTGGTCGCCGGCAACTTCTCAGGATTCTGGCTTGGTGTCAGCATGGTCATCCTGATGGCGGTCGGCTTCTACTTCAGCACACTCGGCCTGAGTGCTCCGCTGGTAACGAATCCACACCTGCCCTTAATGCTGGCGCCGGCGGTCTTTGCCTTCGGCCTGGTCGCTTTCGGCTTCCTGGGCATGGGCCCGGTTACAATCGCTGTCGATTCCTACGGTCCTGTGACTGACAACGCTCAGTCAATCTATGAGCTCTCGCTGATCGAGCAGACGCCCAATATCCAGCAGGAACTCCGCAAGGACTATGGCTTTGAAGCTCGATTCGAACGCGCCAAGCATCTGCTGGAAGAGAACGACGGAGCGGGCAATACCTTCAAAGCGACCGCCAAGCCTGTGCTCATCGGCACGGCTGTGGTAGGGGCTACCACCATGATTTTCTCCATCATGATGGCGCTCACTGACGGGCTTACGCGCGATACCGTGAACCTCTCACTCTTGCATGCGCCATTTGTGCTGGGCCTGATTACAGGTGGAGCGATTATCTATTGGTTCACCGGAGCTTCCATGCAGGCCGTGAGCACCGGCGCTTACCGCGCAGTCGAGTTCATCAAGCGCAATATTCGCTTGGAGGGCGTGGAAAAAGCCTCCGTCACTGACAGCAAAAAAGTGGTGGAAATCTGCACCCAGTATGCGCAAAAAGGCATGTTCAATATCTTTCTGACCGTCTTTTTTGCCTCGCTGGCTTTTGCTTTCACTGAACCTTACTTCTTTATCGGCTACCTCATCTCGATCGCAGTCTTCGGTTTGTACCAGGCCATTTTCATGGCCAATGCAGGCGGCGCATGGGACAACGCCAAGAAGGTTGTGGAAGTCGAGCTCAAGCAGAAAGGCACAGCGCTGCACGATGCGACTGTCGTCGGCGACACCGTGGGCGACCCCTTCAAAGATACATCCTCAGTCGCTCTGAACCCGGTAATCAAGTTCACCACGCTCTTCGGATTGCTCGCTGTTGAACTGGCCGTCAAGCTGCGGGTGGACCACGGTGCGGGAATCACCTACGCGCTGGCGGTGCTGTTCTTCCTGGTGGCTGTCTTCTTCGTGTGGCAGTCGTTCTACGGAATGCGCATCGGGGCTCAGAAGAAGGCGGAAGTCAAAGCCGTGGCGTAATCGAAACGGTGAAGTCAAAGCCCGCCGCAGCAAAGGCGGGCTTTTTCTTGTGTTTCAGGCGTGCTCTATGGTTGGCAACTGCGGAGCCGAAACGTCGCCGGAAGAGACTCGTGGATTCCCCGGATGAAGAAACATCCGCCGCTCTTCCTCAAACGCTTCCAACTCCAGCCCAATGCGCGAGGAATCCCAGCCCAACGCAGCTCCGATCTTCTGCGCGGCTTCCCTGCTGCACTCTTCTGACCAGCAGCCGCCGAGCGCGACGGGAACGCGGCGCAGAAGAATATCTCCCAAGGTGATGGCTGACTCATGCGCCACCGCCTCCACCGCTTCAGCGACCAGATGACAACTGTGGCTGCAGATTGGGGCGCGCAATCGCTCGTCGATGGAGGCGGCATGTGCAACGGCCAGCGCATGGCGTCCGTGCCATTCCGCAATGCCCTCCGCGCAACTTTCTCGGATGCCTGCTTTTGCAGCCACGGCATGGGCCCATTGGCGGACGACGGCGTGCACATCTTCGTGATCTGCGGGCGCGGCCAGAACGGAGTGACCCTCGGGGATATTCAATCCCAACATCCGCGCAACATCGCGGGCCAGCCGTGCTGCCGTGGTCAGCTTGCCGCCGATGATAGAGATCAGGCCGGCCGCGCCATCCTCCGCATGATTGTGAAGCAGATGTCTTCGCGTGATGGAAGAGTATTTCTTCCCCGGAGCATACGGCAGAGGCCTCACGCCCGCAAAGCTGAAATGGATGTCGCCCTTGGTTAGCCCGCAGTGTGGAAACACCCGAAGCAAACTCTCGTAGAGGTAGTCAACCTCTTCCGGACTTGGTTCCGTTTTCCCTGGATCGTCTGAATCCAGCACCTCCGTGGTGCCAACCAGGAGCTGTCGATTCCAGGGCAAAATAAAGACTTGGCGGCCATCGGTGGCTTCGGCATAGACCGCCTGCTCCGGAGCTCCGGTAAATTTCGGGAACACCAGATGCGAGCCTCGAATTCCGCCAATAAGCCGCTCGCCTCGAATGCCTGAAGACTTCACAACTGCATCTGCCCAGGGACCAGAAGCATTGATGACCCATCGTGCGGCAACCGCGTATTCCTGGCCGGAAATTCTGTCGCGCAGGCGAGCGCCGGTCACCCGATCTCCGCTGCGTGTAATTTCCAGCGCTTCCGTGTGGTTGCGAACGACTGCACCAAAGCTGGTGGCTTCCGCCAGCCATTCCGCTACCAGACGCTCAGGAAATTCGCATTGCGCATCTTCGTAGGAATAAATAGCCCACTGATTGCCGGCATCGAGTTGAGCTTCAAAGTTGCGCAGGTCGCTCAGCGGTTTGTGGTGCCCGCCCGCCCAATGCTGATACAGCCACAGTCCAGTTCGCACAGCCAAACTGGTGCGCAGTAGCGAACGCGGCTTGCGGGGCAGGGCCAAAAGGAATTCCCTGGGCTGAATCAGGTGCGGCGACTCCTGCATAAGGGACTCGCGCTCAGCCAGGGACTCGCGAACCAGCCCGATTTCTCCCTGCTCCAGGTAGCGAAGTCCGCCATGGATGATTCGCGTAGAGCGGCTGGTGGCGCCGGAGCCGAAGTCGTTCTGCTCCACCAGAAAGACGCGCATCCGCTCCTGGGCAAGCTGGCGCGCAATGGCGACTCCGTTGATGCCGCCACCCACCACCAGGACATCGAAGCCCTGGCCATCCCATGGAAGCGAGCTACTCACGACGTCTATTTAGATGCTATCTCGAGACAGGCACAACATTACTTCCGCGCATGGCGACGGTAACGGGAGGATACTCCAGACTTGGGGGAAGCACATCCTTCGGCCGCTGCAAAACGCCCGTCAAGCCCGTTTGACGGCGGTCTTTGGCCTGAGCGTGGTGACTGAATCCTCCGCGGCGGCTCGTGCCGCGCGCGACATTGCACCTGACCCGTTGTCATCGCGCAATGCATCCAGCAACGTGGAAAAACTCTCACTCAGGCGGACGCAATCGCAACCGCTGCGCTTGGCAATGTAGAGCGCTTCGTCAGCATGGCGCAGCAACACTTCTGAAGTCAGGCTGCCGTCCTGCGAGAACGAGATGCCAAACGACGCAGTAACCTTGCCCAAGGGCTTTCCCGCATGCTCCAATTCCAGGCTGCCAATGGCGGTGCGCATCAACTCGGCCCGTTCGCAGACACTCTCCGGAGAGCTGTCCGGCACCAGCATCAGGAATTCCTCGCCGCCGTAACGGCAGACGATATCTTCCGCGCGCACGGAACGGCGAAAGACTCGCCCAACTTCGCGCAACACGTGATCGCCCGCGTCGTGGCCGAAGGTGTCGTTGAAGAGCTTGAAGCCGTCCAGATCGGCCATGATGATGCCGGTTCCCGGGCCGTCTTGACCGGTACGGCGGAGCAGCTCTTCCAGCGTCGTCTCCAGGAACCGCCGATTGTAAAGCCCGGTGAGCGGGTCTCGCACCGACTGGTCCTGAAGCTTGTCCCTCAGCTTGAGGTTGGCAAGCCGCAGCGCGGTGTACTCGCCTACCTGCTGGATCAGCGACATGCGCGCCGCGCTGAAAGCTGACGCATGCGGCACACTCACGTGCAGAAGGCTCAGCGTCTCGCCCAACGCGGATAGCGGGAAACAGATATAGACCGGCGGCGCATCCTTGGCAAAATGCCGGCAAGCCAAACCGCGGGTCTCTTCCAAATGGGAATGTACGCGGCCGCCCCGGACAGCACAGCAATCCTCAGTTGAGTACATTCTTCCCGCGCGGTCATCGTCGCCCCAGACCGCGCGCGCGTTCATTTGATGGCGCTGGGGATCGATCTCAAATACTGTTCCGGAACTTGTGGGAACCAGCCGCTGCAGGTATGCGGCGGCGACGCGCGCAGCTTCACTGGAGTTTGCACAAATCTGGAGATCGGCCTGAAGATCGTTTAGCAGCCTGCTGTTTTCGGTTTCGCTCTGAAGTTGCAGCAGAGAGCCCTCGAGCCGGGTCTGGGCCAGCAGCGCGGACTGCTCCGCGACCCGCAGCTTTTTGGATTCTCCCAGCACCAGCAGGAAAAGAACACCCATGAGCAGACTAAACAGTCCAATGCGGCTAAGCACGCTGCGTGTGATCTGCTGGGCCCG
>DATEGH010000218.1:0-5837 GCA_035280185.1 Terriglobales bacterium | reverse complement strand
CGGTTATGGTTGCCGGTGGCGGCGCTGGTGCGGGTGCGGCGGCAGCTCCGTCCGAGGAAAAGACCGAATTCACCGTCGTCCTCAAAGAGGTCGGCGCTAATAAGATCAATGTAATCAAGGCCGTACGTGAAGTCACCAGCCTCGGCTTGAAAGAAGCCAAGGAGCTGGTGGATGGAGCGCCCAAGAACGTCAAGGAAGGCGTCTCCAAGGAAGAGGCCGAGACCATCAAGAAGAAGTTCACCGAGGCCGGTGCCACAGTTGAAGTGAAGTAAGGGCTGGAATCACGGTTCTATGGGGCGCGGGCGCCCTCGTCCGCGCCGCAGCAAGAGATCCGAGCTGCGGACGGGGCGTAGGAGCACGAGGTCCCAGGTTTGCACCGAGGGCAGTGCAAAATCGATTTGGTTCACATTCCTACTTGTGAAGCTTAGGCGGCAATGTTAGCATCTATATAACGTCGCTTCCTTGGTAGCACTCGAGCGCGAGCGAGTCTCGCGCGGGAAGTTTAGGCAGGCGCTCCGCGGGCAGGCGGAGTGGAAAACAGGCCGACGAACTGGCGCGAAAGAGTTCAAATCAGAAAATGGCGAAACGCCCTGAATGGCGTCTGCGGGAACCACTGTCCCTGCGGGCGCCCACTGTCTTTTAGGTTCTAAGTTGTTCCGGCTCTGCACCTAGCGTGTCCCGCGGCGCGACGACAATATCGCGCCCCACACATTCCGCTGTACGCGCGCGGCCCTCGGTCGCGCCTGTGAGATTGGGAGTTTCTTGACGATGAAAAATGCCTTCCGTAAACGCTTTGATTTTTCCAAAATTCCGGCCACTATCCAGATCCCGAACCTGATCGAGGTTCAGAAGCGCTCTTACGACCGCTTCTTGCAGATGGACAAACTGCCCAGCGAGCGCGAAGACGGCGGCTTGCAGGCGGTGTTTCAGTCCGTCTTCCCGATCACTGATTTTCGCAACGTATCACAACTTGAGTTTGTGGATTACGCCATTGGTAACTGGGAGTGCAAGTGCGGCCACCTCAAAGGGCTGCATCACCTGCGCACTACTTGCAAGAACTGCGGATCCACGGTAATTACCGACCCGTTCCATCCCGGTGAAGTACTGTGCTCGAAGTGCGGCACTTATAACGCCAACACGCCTGATTTTTGCAATAAGTGCGGCGACCCGGTTGGACTGCAGCTGAAATATGACGTGGCGGAATGCGAAGAGCGCGGCATGACTTACTCCGCGCCTCTTAAGGTCACGATGCGGCTGACGATTTTCGACAAGGACGCCGAGACCGGCAACCGCTCCATCCGCGACATCAAAGAGCAGGAAGTGTTCTTCGGCGACGTTCCGCTGATGACCCAGAACGGAACGTTCATCATCAACGGCACCGAACGCGTCATCGTCAGCCAGTTGCACCGCTCGCCCGGCGTATTCTTCGAGACCGCCAACAACCGGACCTATTTCCTCGGCAAGATCATTCCTTACCGCGGATCGTGGGTGGAGTTTGAGTACGACCAGAAGAACGTGCTCTACGTCCGCATCGATCGCAAGCGCAAGTTCCTGGGCACGATTTTCCTGCGCGCCCTCGGCCTGCGTTCGGGCGAAGACATTCTGAAGACCTTCTATACCACCGACCGGATTGCGATTCGCGACAAGAAGCTTTACTGGACGCTCGATCCGGCCAGCGAGAAGCCGACCAACATGCTCGGCATGAAACTCGCGCACAGCATCAAGAACAAGTCGGGCGACGAGATCGCGCACTCCGGCCGCAAGATCAATGCCCAGGTCTTGAAGGACATTCAAAAGGCGAAGATCAGCGAAATCGAAGTTGACATTACCGACCTCGAAGGCGCGTGGACGGCCGGCGACATCGTCGACACCACCACTGGCGAAGTCATGCTCGAAGCCAACTCCGAGCTGACCGCTGACAAGCTTTCGAAGATTCTCGATTCCGGCGTGGTCGAGATGAGCCTGTTCTTCCCCGAGCGCGATGACGTGGGCACGGTCATCAGCCAGACGCTGAAGCGCGATTCCATCAAGACTCCGCAGGAAGCGCTGATCGAAATCTACCGCAAGCTGCGCCCCGGCGATCCGCCGACGCTCGACACGGCCACGGCGCTGTTCCATGGCATGTTCTTTGACCCGCGCAAGTATGACTTCTCGCGCGTAGGCCGGCTGAAGTTCAACATCAAGCTGTTCGAGAACCAGGAAGCCACGTCGCTCGACAAGCGCACGCTTGATCCGGACGATTTCTACGCGACGATTTCGTATCTGCTCAAGCTGCGCAAGAACATCGGCGCAGTCGACGACATCGATCACCTCGGCAACCGCCGCGTGCGCGCGGTCGGCGAGTTGATGGAAAACCAGTTCCGCATCGGCCTGGTCCGCATGGAGCGGGCCATCAAGGAAAAGATGAGCGTGTACCAGGAGATGTCGACGGCAATGCCGCACGACCTGGTCAATGCCAAGCCGGTGATGGCCGCCATCCGTGAATTCTTCGGATCGTCACAGCTCTCGCAGTTCATGGACCAGACCAACCCGCTCTCCGAGATCACGCACAAGCGGCGTCTCTCGGCGCTCGGGCCGGGCGGCCTGTCACGGGAACGCGCCGGATTCGAGGTCCGCGACGTTCACCCCACGCACTACGGCCGCATCTGCCCCATCGAGACGCCGGAAGGTCCGAACATCGGACTGATCTCGTCGCTGAGCTGCTACGCGCGGATCAATGACTACGGCTTCATCGAGTCGCCCTATCGCAAGATTAAGGGTGGACGCGTTATTGACTATGTCACCATCGTCAACGTCGGCGATAGCGACCACAAAGTCGGCGATCACATGGAGAAGCATGAGATCGAGAAGATCAACAATGATTTGAAAGAGAAACGCAAGAAGCCGGCGACGATTGAGCCGTACTCCTTCTATCTCTCGGCTTGGGAAGAAGACCGGCACACGATCGCACAGGCCAACGTGGAACTCGACGACAAAGGCCGGATCGTGGCCGAACTCGTGAACGCCCGCAAGGCCGGCAACTTTGTTCTGGTGAATCGCGACGAAGTCGACTACGTCGATGTCAGCCCGAAGCAACTCGTTTCCGTCGCGGCGTCACTGGTCCCGTTCCTCGAGCACGATGACGCTAACCGCGCGCTGATGGGCGCCAACATGCAGCGGCAATCTGTGCCGCTGCTGCGCGCGCAGGCGCCAATCGTCGGCACCGGAATGGAAGGCGTCACTGCCCGCGATTCCGGAGCTGTCGTTCTGGCCCGCCGCAACGGCATCGTGGATTCGGTCGACTCCGAGCGCATCATCGTGCGCGTCGAAGGCGAGCATCACCCGACGCAGCTGTCGCGCGAGGTCGGTAGCGACATTTACCAGCTCACGAAATTCAAGCGCTCCAACCAGAACACTTGCATTAACCAAAAGCCGGTAGTGAAAAAAGGTCAGCGGGTGCTGAAAGGCGAAATCATCGCCGACGGCCCGTGCACCGATCACGGCGAGTTGGCGCTCGGACGAAACGTTCTCGTCGCCTTTATGCCGTGGCGCGGCTACAACTTCGAAGACGCGATCCTGGTCTCCGAACGGATGGTAAAGGACGACTACTACACTTCGCTGCACATCGAGGAGTACGAAATCGAAGCGCGCGATACCAAGCTTGGGCCGGAAGAGGTCACGCGCGATATTCCCAACGTAAGCGAGTCCATGCTGCGCAACCTGGACGAAGCGGGCGTGATCCGCATCGGCGCCTCGATCAAGCAGGGCGACATCCTGGTGGGCAAGGTTACGCCGAAGGGCGAAACCCAGCTCACGCCGGAAGAGAAGCTGCTGCGCGCAATCTTCGGCGAAAAAGCCGGCGACGTGCGCGACGCGTCGCTCTACTGCCCGCCGGGCATCGAGGGCGTCATTGTCGACGTGAAAATCTTCTCGCGCAAGGGCCAGGAGAAAGACGAGCGCGCGAAGTCCATCGAAGCCACGCAGATCGCCAAATTGGAAAAGAACCTCTCGGACGAGATCCGAATTCTGACCGACGAGCGGCTGAAGCGTCTCGACAACATCCTGGGCGGCAAGGAAGTGCAAGCCGACCTGCACGACGAGCGCACCAACAAGCGCTTGCTGACCAAGGGTGCTGTCCTGACACGGGATGAAATTGAGCGCATCTCGACTCGCAACCTCAAGCGCATCAAGTATGCGGATAAGGATCCGCGGGTGAACGAGCAGATCGACGAGATCGAGGAAATGACCTCGCGCCAGATCGATGTGCTCAAGAAGATCGTCAACGAGAAGAAAGACAAGCTCACCAAGGGCGACGAACTGCCGCCGGGTGTGATCAAGCTGGTGAAGGTCTACATCGCCATGAAGCGCAAGCTGAGTGTCGGTGACAAGATGGCCGGCCGTCACGGCAACAAGGGCGTCATCGCTCGCATTCTGCCCGAAGAGGATATGCCGTACCTCGAAGACGGAACGCCGGTGGAAATCGTCCTCAACCCGCTGGGCGTGCCTTCCCGTATGAACGTGGGCCAGATTCTCGAGACCCACCTGGGATGGGCCGGGTACGAGTTGGGCCAGAAGATCAAGGATCTGCTGCAGGAGAACACGCGCACGGAAGCCATTCGCCGCGAGTTGAAGACCTTGTTCAAGGACTCGCAGCTGTCCGACATCATCGCTGACATGAGCGACGACGAGCTGGAATCGGTCGCTCCGACGCTTGCCAAGGGCGTGTTCATGGGATCGCCGGTATTCGACGGCTCCAAGGAAGGTGAGATCAAGGCCCTGCTGGAACATGCCGGGCTGCCGACCTCGGGCAAAACGATGCTGCGCGATGGCATGACCGGAGAGAAGTTCGAACAGCCGGTCACTGTGGGCTATATCTACATGCTGAAGCTGTCGCACCTGGTGGACGACAAGATTCACGCTCGTTCCATCGGGCCGTACTCGCTCATCACCCAGCAACCGCTGGGCGGCAAGGCGCAGTTCGGCGGACAGCGCTTCGGCGAAATGGAAGTCTGGGCGCTGGAGGCTTACGGCGCTGCGTTCATTCTGCAGGAACTATTGACGGCGAAGTCCGACGACGTCTATGGCCGCACCAAGATTTACGAGGCCATCGTCAAGGGCGAAGCCGCTATGGAACCCGGCGTACCCGAATCGTTTAACGTGCTGATCCGCGAATTGCAGTCGCTGTGTCTCGACGTCGAGCTGATCAAGGCATCGGAGAAGAAACCGACGGCGAGCGCGGCAGCAGACTAGTCGTTAGTCGCTGGTCGTTAGTCGTTAGCGGCCGGCGACGAAGATTTCAGATTTAAGACCAGGCCCGTGGATTTTGCTCTTGAATGCGCGGGTCAAGAGATTTCGCTAGCGACTGACGACCAACGACTAGCGACGAATTCAAGAGCCGCAATCGGCGGCGCAACAGCCGAGAAAAGCGGAGGAACACCTTGTTTCGTTCGAGCCCATTCGAAATGGCAAATGTGATCGCGGACTTTGATGCCATTCGCATCAGTCTGGCCTCTCCGGAAAAAATCCGGAGCTGGTCGCATGGCGAAGTCACCAAGCCCGAGACCATCAACTACCGCACCTTCAAACCAGAGCGCGATGGATTGTTCTGCGCCCGCATCTTTGGCCCGGTCACCGACTGGGAGTGCCTCTGCGGCAAGTACAAGCGCATGAAGCACCGCGGCGTGATCTGCGACAAGTGCGGCGTGGAAGTCACCCTGTCCAAAGTGCGTCGCGAGCGGCTCGGCCACATCGAGCTGGCTTCGCCTTGCTCGCACGTGTGGTTCTTCAAGGGCTTGCCCAGCCGCATCGGACACTTGCTCGATATTTCGCTGCGCGACCTTGAGTCCGTTCTCTACTTC
>DATEGH010000217.1:0-7119 GCA_035280185.1 Terriglobales bacterium | reverse complement strand
GAAGATTTCTGGGGCGGCGCCCTGGGTCTTCACAAAGCGATTGAAGGCGCGAAGTTCGGCGGCGTTGGCCCGGGCGTTTCTCCGGCAACAGCGCTGGCCGTGGGGTTGAAAGTTGACCAGGACGCGCTTCCGCTCGCCGTGGTGCAGGCCATCCAAGCCGGACAGGTGGACCTGAATGATCCCGCAGTCACATTGACATTGCTGAAGCTGAACGCCGTGGTCGGCGTAACCGGCTTCTTCAATCCCGATGGCTCGCTCAAAACCATCGGCATCCAGTGCGCGCTCTGCCACTCTACAGTGGACAACGCGTTTGCTCCTGGAATCGGCCATCGCCTGGATGGGTGGGCGAATCGCGACCTGAACGTGGGCGCGATCGTGGGACTGTCGCCGAATCTTCAGCCAGTGGCTGATGCGCTCGGCGTGGACGTGCCGACCGTCAAGACTGTACTCGCCAGTTGGGGGCCGGGCAAATTCGATGCCGAACTCTTCCTGGACGGCAAAGCTTTCCGTCCGGATGGCGGCAGCGGATCGGTCCTGATTCCTCCCGCCTTCGGCTTGGCCGGAGTCAACCTTCACACCTGGACGGGCTGGGGATCAGTGCCTTACTGGAACGCATTTGTCGCCAATCTCGAGATGCACGGCAAAGGAACCTTCTTTGATCCGCGGCTGGACGATGCAGCCAAGTTTCCTGTGGCGGCGAAGAACGGATCCGGCCACGTCACCAACCCGACTGACCTGATCACTTCCAAACTCGCGCCGCTCCAGTTCTACCAGCTCGCGATTGCGGCGCCGGCTCCGCCCAAAGGCAGCTTCGATGCAGCGGCTGCTGCTCGCGGTGAAGAGCTGTTCAACGGCAAGGCCAAGTGCGCTACTTGCCATACTCCTCCGCTGTACACGGAGCCGGGCTGGAACATGCACACCGCCTCGGAGGTCTGCGTGGACGACTTCCAGGCTAGCCGGTCGCCTGACGATCGCTATCGTACCTCGCCTTTGAATGGTCTGTGGACCCACACCAAGGGCGGCTTCTACCACGATGGCCGGTTTGCTACGCTGACCGATGTCGTGGATCACTACAACAATTGCATGAATCTTGGCTTGTCTGCTCAAGATGAAAGCGATATCTCCCAATTCCTCCTTTCTCTACCCAACAACAAGCGCGACCGGGACAACGATCACGATCGCGACTGATTGGCTGATGGATGGAGCGGGCCGGGAAACCGGTCCGCTCCTTTTTTTTGCGCGGAAATGGAAGTTACGACGCGGTCTTGGCGAGCAGCACGTCCGCTTCCGGTTCCTTCCTCGCGGGAAGCGGCATGGCTTTAGCTGCTAGAACCAGCAGTCCTGAAACCAGAGCCAGCGCGGCCGTACCATAAAACGCGGCGTTCCAGTTGCCGAATTTCTGGAACAGCAGAGCCGCGATCCAGCCGCCGCCAATGGAAGCCACGCCTTTCGCGGTGTAGAGGAAGCCGTAGTTGGAAGTTGCGTGGTCGGCGCCGAAGTAGTCGCCGATGATGGCAGGGAAGAGCGAGAACATGCTCCCCCAGGTGAAGTAGACCGCGATCATTGTAATGACGAACCATACCCCCGAGATGCGGCCCAGGGTGAGAACGCTGACAATGCAAAATGCCTGCAGCGTGAATGGAACAAACATCGCCATCTCGCGGCCCAAATATTCTGAGATCCAGCCCCAGAAGATGCGTCCTAAGCCATTGGCTCCTCGACTCAGCGCGAGAGCTGCCACGATAGCAGCGGCCGGCAGCGCCATGCCGCGCCCCACAGGACCGGCCTGCGCCGTAATCATCAAGCCGCCGACAGAGGTAAGCACGAAGGCGACATACAGCACCCAGAACTGCGGAGTAGCAAGCATCTGCGCGCTGTTGAACTGCTCAGTATTGCGGCGCAGTTTGGGCGAGACTGGTTTCCTTGCCGCTGCCGACACTTTGAAGTCGGGGCCGGGATTGTGCAGCACCTGCGCAGCGAGAATAATGATGATGCCCTGCACAATGCCGGTGTAGAGGAACGCCGTTCTATAACCGGAATACTTCAAGATGACGGCGATCAAGGGAATAAAGAGCATTGAGCCCGCGCCGAATCCGGCGGTGATGAAGCCGGAGACCGTTCCGCGTTTATCAGGAAACCACTTGAGCGCGGTCGCGATAGAGCCGCTATAGACGAAAGCAGCGCCAACGCCCGCCAGCGCATACCACATCCAGAGCTGCATCAGAGTTTGCGCGAAGCCCATTGCCGTCCAGCCAATGCCGCAGAACAGTCCGCCAAGAGAAAGGAAGAGGCGCGGCCCGAGGCGGTCAATCATCCAGCCTTCCACCGGAGTGATCCATGTCTCAAAGAAAATAAAGAGTGTAAAAGCCAACTGGACGGAGCCGATTTTCCAGTCTTTATGCCCCTGCTGCAGCGGACGGACAAACAGCGTCCATGCGTACTGCAAGTTTGCAATCATCACCATGGCGACTACTGCGCTGCCGAACTGAATCCACCGCTTGTGCATAGGTCATTCCCTTTCGGAGAAGTTACTGAACTTTTTGCGCGAGCAATTTGGCGCAGGCATACACCGCGCGCGTGTGTGGCATGGGCAACTGCAACCGCTCGCCAATCTCGAGCACCGCGCCCACAATTGCTTCCAGTTCTAGCGGACGACCCGCCTCCAGATCCTGAAGCATTGACGTCTTGTGCTCGCCGATCTTTTCCGCGCCCGCGATCCTCTGCTCGATCGTCACCGGTAGTTCAATTCCCAGCAGAGAAGCGACAGCGCTGGTTTCCTGCATGATGTTGCGCACCAGTTCGCGCGTCTGCGGCTCGCGCAGGATTCGCCCCAACGTTGCGCGTGTGAGCGCGCTGATCGGATTAAAGGCCACATTGCCCAGAATCTTCACCCAGATCTCGCTCTTCAGGTGTGCCGTGACAGGCGCGCGCAGACCGGATGCTACCAGCGCCTCCGCAATCTTCCGCACCCGCTCCGAACGCGATCCATCGGGCTCGCCTAACGTGATGCGATTGCCCTCGATGTGCCGCACCACGCCGGGTTCAATGACCTCAGTCGCAAAGTAAATCAGCGACCCCACCACGCGCCGCGCCTCAATCGCCGAAGAAACCGCTCCACCCGGATCCACGCGTTCTAGCCGCATGCCCGCGAGCGGACCGTCATCGCCCTGAAAGTACCACCAGGGAATTCCGTTCTGCGTGCTCACGACGGTGGTCTCCGGTCCCAGCGCCGGCGCAAGCTGTGCGACCAGTGGTGGAAGCCCGTGCGCTTTCACGCAGAGGAAGATCACGTCATACGGCCCGCCTTCACCCGGGTCGCCGACCGCTCGCGGACGCACCACAAAATCGTCGTCGGCGCTAATTACGCGGACGCCGCGCTGCTGCATCGCCGCCAGATGCGGACCGCGCGCGTGCAGCGTTACGTCGTATCCGGCACGCGCCATCCGCGCTCCGATGTACGCGCCCACCGCGCCCGCGCCGGCAAACAGGAATCTCACCGCAGCGCTCCTCCGGCTCTCATTTGGCTGCGCCCGCGGTCGCCGGTCCCGCAAGAGCTTCGGCCACGGCACGCCGCTGGATCTTGCCGGTGGCCGTGCGCGGAATCTTCTCTACGATCACTACTTTTTTCGGGACTTTGAAATCCGCCAGGTGCTTCTTGCAGTGCTCGATCAGCGCCACCTCGTTCTGCGGCTCTTTCAGTACCACGGCGACCGCGACTTCCTCCCCCCACGTGGGATGCGGCATGCCAAACGCCACCGCCTCGGCCACCGCCGGATGCGTCAGCAGCACTTCGTCTATTTCGAGCGGCGCAATCTTTTCTCCGCCACGATTGATCAGCTCCTTGATGCGCGCTTTCAGGTGCAGATAGCCTTCGGAATCCAGCATGCCGCGATCGCCGGTGCGGAACCATCCTTTGGTAAACGACTTGGCGTTCGCCTCAGGATTGTTCTCGTAACCTTCAATCACGTTCGGACCTTTAATGACGACTTCGCCCAGTTCGCCCGAAGGCAGATGGTTTCCCGCATCATCCATGATGGAAACCTGCACGCCCGTTCCCGGGCCAACTGAGCCACCCTTGTGCGGACGCGGCGGCAGCGGATTGGAGCACATCTGGTGCGACGCTTCCGTCATTCCGTAAGCTTCGAGCACCGGTACGCCAATCAGGCCTTCGATCTTCTGCATGAGCGTTGGCGAAAGCGCAGAACTGCACGAGCGCACAAAGCGCAGGCTCTCCACGCCTTGCGGCCGCTCATTCAGCCGAGCGACTGACAACTGATGAATTGTCGGCACGCAGGAGTACCACGTGGGCTTGTAGTCGCGCACCGTCCGCCAGAACGACACGGGATTGAATTTCTCCGGAACCACCACCGTGCCTCCGGTGCGAAACGTCGAAAGCGTGGAAGCGACCAGGCCATGCACGTGGAACAACGGCATTACACAGAGAGAAATATCTTCCGGCGTGAGTTTGTATGTCTCCGTGATATTGCCGGTAGAGATCGCGAGATTGCGATGCTTCAGCGGCACGCGCTTCGGCCTGCCGGTGCTTCCGCTGGTATGCAGCACCAGCGCGATGTCGTCCGGCTTCGGCATGGAAGCGGTTCCCGCCTTGCCCACGCCCACCATCTTCACCACGCCGCGCTCGTCCGTTTCCACCGCATACACCGGAATCTTCATATGCGCGGCGGCACGTCGCGCCTCCTCCGCGCCACCCGGAGGAACCAGCAGCAACCGCGCATTGGTGTCTTCAAGATAGAAACAGAACTCTTCAAACTTGTACGCCGGATTCAGCGGCGCGGACGTCCCCGCGATCGACGCCGCAAGAAAACTCACAATTGTCGCCGGACCGTTAGGAAGCACGCTGGCCACGCGGTCGCCAGGGCGAATTCCCGCGCCGGCCAGAGCTTCCGCCATCGCTATCACCTGGTCACGCAGTGACTGATACGTAATCCTGGCGCCGGATTCGGGAATGATAAGTGCGGTGGATTGAGCAGGAGCAGCTTGCAGTATTGAAGGAAGATCGTTCATTGCTCTCTCTCCAGTGGGGCCCTGAGATCAAGCCACGCTGCGAATTTGGGACGCAAGTATATACCTGAAGCTCGATAGGAGGGATGCATTTCCTCAGGGGAAGAGAGTTATCCCGCATGCGGTGCTTTCTAAACTCATTTTTGGCACGATTTCAGCGCCTGCCCCCGGCTGAAGACCAGCACGTCGTAGCGACTCTGGGTGGGTGATTTTTAGACCATTGCAGCCCATACGTCTGGGCTTTCCTGCAGTTGTGGAAAAATCGCGGTCTAGGGGCGTGCTACCATCTTCGATTAAGAATGGCGACCGAACCTGCTTTGTCTCTTCCTAACGTCCATGCGGGACGTGAATCCAACCGGCTTCGTGCTGAAGATCAGTGCGTCCATGACTGGTACAGGTTCGTTCTTTCTTACCCTCCACATCTCGTCCGCGGTTATCTCAATAAGTTTGCTATCCGGCCGGGGCAAGTGGTTCTCGACCCGTTTTGTGGCACCGGAACGACACTGGTTGAGTGCAAGAAGCTCGGAATAAAGAGTATCGGCATCGAGGCCAACCCGATGCCGTGCTTTGCAACGGCTGTGAAGGTCGACTGGAGCGCTCGTCCAGATGACCTCGTGGCACATAGCGAAAGCGTTGCAGAGGTTGCAACCGCCATTCTGAAGAGGGATGGGTTGCAGGAGCATCTTGATCTCCCCCTTTTCCATGCACGGAATCGGGAAGCTTTTGAACTGAGGCCCCTTCCTGCGAATGAACAAGATTTGCTGCTTACCGACTCAATTAGCCCCATTCCGCTTCATCGGGTTCTGGTGTTGCTAGAGGTAATCCAGCAGCATAGACACGAGCGCTTCACCCGATACGAGCGGCTTGCGTTAGCAAAAGCACTCGTTACCGGCATTAGCAACCTTGAGTTTGGCCCGGAAGTCGGTGTCGGGAAGAGGAAAACCGACTCACCGGCAGTGACGCTTTGGCAAGCGGCCGTAGCTCAAATCGCTGAGGATTTGCGCGATATCCGGAAAGTAGACTCGGCGGGGGCGACGGTTCATCACGCTGATGCAAGACAACTCCTTCGCGTGCTGGGCGAGGGATCCATCGATGCAGTCATCACTTCGCCTCCTTATCCGAATGAGAAGGATTACACTCGAACAACACGACTTGAATCTGTGTTGCTGGGCTTCATAAAAACAAAGCAGGATCTTCGTGCGCTTAAACAAGATTTGGTTCGCTCCAACACTCGTGGAGTCTTCGTAAGTGACCGGGATGATGTTTTGGTTGTCGATCAGAACGAGATCCAGGACATCGCAGAAGCTATCGAGGACCGGCGCATTGCGTTAGGAAAAACATCAGGTTTCGAGCGGCTCTATGCTCGCGTCACAAAGCTCTATTTCGGTGGTATGGCGCGACACCTGTCCGATCTGCGAAGTGTGCTCCGGCCAGGTGCGCAACTTGCGTACGTCGTCGGAGATCAGGCGTCGTACCTGCGTGTGATGATTCGCACCGGGCAGTTACTGGCAGAAATAGCGGAATCGCTTGGCTATCAGGTCACTGGCATCGATTTGTTCCGTACTCGTCTTGCGACCGCGACAAAGGAACAACTAAGAGAAGAGGTTGTTCTACTGCGCTGGCCGGGGGAATGCTCCGGACGAAAGGCTAAACTAGTGAACCAAAAGAATGTTTATACGGCGATCATTGAGAAGATTTTCTCGGCTAAGTACAAGCCCGGAGCGAAAGAAGTCGCATTTGAGAGAGAAGAGCTGGCTGATGTCGCCAAAGAGCTCGGGCTTGATCCCAAAAATCTTGGTGACCTGATTTACAGCTTTCGATATCGCGCCGCTCTTCCTGAAAGCATTCAAACCAGAGCGGGGAAGGACGAGACTTGGATCATCCGGCCTGGAGGCCGCGGACGGTATCGTTTCAGTCTTATTCCCAACCGGCCTCTTGCGCCGAATGAAAATCTCGCGACCACAAAGGTTCCGGAAGCCACTCCGGGCGTGGTCGCAAAATATGCATTGAGTGATGAACAAGCGCTGCTGGCGAGGCTGCGCTATAACCGGCTCATCGACATATTCACGGGGGTGGCCTGTTATTCGCTGCAGAATC
>DATEGH010000216.1:0-23349 GCA_035280185.1 Terriglobales bacterium | reverse complement strand
TGCTGCTCAGGAATGGCGATGCGGATGACAGTTCTGGCCAGCGGCAGCCGAGGCAACTGCACCGTGCTCTCCAGCGAACAGGCGAGTGTTCTGGTGGATGCCGGCCTCTCCTGCAAAGAGACGCTCAAACGTATGCGCGTCGCCGGCGAAGACCCCCACCGGCTGAAAGCCATCATCATTTCCCACGAGCATCAGGACCACGTTGCCGGGCTGCAGGTGCTGGCACGGAAGCTGCAGATTCCCGTTTACATCACGGAGCCCACCTATTTCCGCTGGCGTAACGAGCACAGAGATGACGAAGGCCGTCCGGCGACGCTGGAGTGCTGCGAGCATTTTCAGGCAGGCTCGAGTTTTACCGTCGCCGACATTACAGTCACGCCATTCACCATCCCGCACGATGCCGCCGATCCCTGCGGGTTCACCTTCAGCACCGCAGGAATCAAGGTCGGCGTGGTAACGGATCTCGGGTATCTACCCGCGAATGTGAAGATGAACCTGCGCGGCTGCGATGGCCTGATGATCGAGTCCAATCACGATTTGGAGATGCTGCGCAACGGGCCATATCCGTGGATGGTCAAGCAGCGGGTGATGAGCCGGGTGGGGCACCTCTCGAATGCGGCCCTGGCGGAATTCTTCGCCGGAGAATATGACCGCAAAGCGGCTTTCCTGGTACTGGCCCATCTTTCGCAGGAAAACAACCATCCCGAACTGGCACGGCAAACCGCGGCTGAAGCGCTGGGCAATGCCATGAGTCTGTTTCCCGCGGCTACGATTGCTCTGGCCGAGCAAGAGAGACCATTGCCGCCGCTTACCTTAGGGTGAGAAGATACTATTGGAGTAAGGTATCCCAAACGGAAGTATGAGTACCAGTTGCAGTGATCGTGTAATCGGGGACATCCTGGCGGGCTGGCGCTACGATATTTCCGGGCTGGCGCCCGAGATGAGGCTGGATTACGAGCAGCATCTTGTGGAATGTGCCTTTTGCCACTCGCGCCAGTTTCTTCATCGCGCGATTGACATCGGATTGATGATTGTAGCCAGCGTCTCGGCGCTGTTGTTTTTGATCGCCTTCGGGGCTGTACGATACTTTTCGCCACGGCATGCCCTGGTGCTGGAGCTCATTGCGTTGGCCGGCTTCTTATTCTTCAGTGTGGTGTGGCTGATCGTAGCGGTTGCGACGCCTGCTCCGGTGGTAGTTGCGGATGTGGCAAGGATCCATGCTCGACGAATCCACGATCGCCTGCCGCACCAGATTAAAGATAAGTTGCCAGAGATTACACAGGAGTTTTTGAAAAAAGGGAGCTAGATCACGGTAGATTTTAGGGACGAAAAAGCCATCGGGGTTCCGATGGCTTTCCCGTCTGAGTTAGAACGCATCACTGGGTCCAGACATAGCCGGCGATGCCTTCCTGGTGAAAGCCTTGCGAGGTGAAACTGGAGACCTCACCGGGCTGAGCCGTATAGAAATGCATGCCTGTGCTGGAGTTGTAGAGCCGGTATAAGGGTATTGTCCCCGGCTGCTGCGAGCTGGCTATGTATCCGAGAGTGCCTTCGTCCCTGTATCCCCGAGCAATGAGGGAACTACGCTCGCTCTGGCTTGTGGTGTACACGCTATCTCCATTAGAAGCGACCAGGTGATACAACGGAACAGTACCGCTCTCCTGACCCGTTGCCACTGAGAATCCGGTTCCAACTTCGTTTGGAAGCGACTGGGCCGTGGTGGTATAGACATGAGTTCCATTGCTGTTGTCGGATCGGAACACGGGAACATGGGCACCGCTGCTGGTGCTTGGCGGATTATTCGCCGCGCTGCTCGCGTTCACGTCAGGAGCGGTTCCGGTTGCGGTGGAGGCAGTCTGGAATTGGCCGCTGGTGCGGACATCACCGTCGCGAGTGAGAATCTGCCAGTCGACGGTTTGTCCCGGCTGCAATCCGCTGAGCTGCGCCGAATGGTTGGTGGAACCGCCGCCGGTATAAGCCGACTTCCAGGCCTCGTTCCCCACGCGATACTTCACGTGATTTGCGGCGTTCTTGTCTGTCGTCCAGTTAATCGTGGCGGAGGTACCGGTAATACTCGTAATCGTGGGGCCCTGCGTAATGTGAACATTTTTTTCACTCTTTTGGTTCATGGTGCTGGTTTGCGCAAATGCGGCCAGCGACATCAGGCTAAGCACGAACGCCAATAGGCTCAGGTTTTTTCGCATACTTCTTCTCCCGGAAATGTGAAATGGCCAGAAAACGCGGAAGCGCGCAAGCGGGGTTTCGTGCCAGGGATTACGAAACGCAGCGCTTATTGGTTGAGAAGTAAGAAGAAGGGTGTAGGTTGCCAGAAATGGAGCTTTGCCCCATATCCCACAGGAGCTTAGCTTGTCTGGAGAGCGCCGACTAGATCCGTTACTCTCGCAACCCGATGCTCAACACACCAGCGTTGCAGGCCATCCACAATTTTCTCCGTGGCGCAGGGGTCCCAGAAGTTCGCGGTGCCCACCTGAATGGCAGCAGCTCCGGCCAGCAGGAACTCGACTGCGTCTTCCGCCGTGGAAATGCCTCCCATTCCGATCACTGGGATTTCAACAGTGTGCGCCGCTTCATAAACCATCCGCAAGGCGATAGGCTTGATGGCAGGGCCGCTGAGGCCGGCCGTGACATTAGAAATCCGTGGCTTGCGGGCGGTCGCGTCCACCGCCATTCCGACAAACGTGTTCACCAACGAGAGCGCGTCAGCGCCGGCGTTTTCCGCTGCTTTCGCCATCGCCGGAATGCTGGTGACATTGGGGGACAGCTTGACGATCAACGGCCTCCGAGCCGCGGATTTACAGTTGGCAACCAATTCCTCCAGCATGGTGCGATTGGTCCCGAATATCATCCCGCCTTCGTGGGTGTTGGGGCAGGAGACGTTCAGCTCGTAGGCGGCGATCCCTTCGGCCTCATTCAGCCTTCGGATGGTCTCGATGTAGTCTTCTCGCGTGTAGCCGAAGACATTGCAGATCACTACGAGGTTCTTCTTCTGCAGCTTGGGAAGCTTCTCCTGGAGGAATGCTGGGGCTCCGATATTCTGAAGGCCGATGGAGTTGAGCATGCCGGCGGCGGTCTCAAACAGGCGGGGCGGAGGATTGCCCACCATTGGCTCGCGCGAGAGTCCTTTGGTGACAAAGCCACCTAGCTTTTCTAAGGTGACGATATCTTCGAACTCAATACCGTATCCAAATGTCCCCGAAGCAGCAATGACCGGATTCTTAAAATGAATGCCGGCAAAATTGACGCTCAAATCGGGCTTGGATGAGGGGGCGGTTTGCGGCGGTGTGGTGGTGGTCGCCATCCGGTCTAGTGTAGCAACAGCGACCGGCAGTGCAAGAGACGCATACAACTGAGTAGCTGAGATTGGCCGTCCAACCTGCTAGAGGCAATCGGCCATGGCTTTAACCCGCGCTTTTGAGGAGCACGAGGTCCCACCCGAGATGCGACGGCTTTATTGTGATGTGCGCGCCGCGCTCGACCTGCCGTTTGTCCCGACGCTAATCAAACTCCTCAGCGGCATCCCGCAGTATCTCAGGCCGGTTTGGAAAGATTTGGCTCCGGTGGTCTGCTCGCGCGAATTTCAGGCGGGTGCACAAGCCCTGCAGGAAATTGCGCATTCTGCGGCTGTGGGCGGTGGCTGGTCGTTTTCTGACCAGCCGCAGGTCCTGGCTGCCGATAAATTCTCGAATACGGATATCCGAGTGGTGGGAGGGACGATTGGACTTTTTGCCCGGGCTACAGTACAGATGGGTCTGCTCTCGCGGCTCATGCAGCGTGGTTACTCCGGCGGACAGAAAGGCCGGGTTACCGGAGCACGGCAGCCGTCCGCTCTGGCCCAGTTGATTCAACTACAGATTCCTAACGAACGCGAAGCCGGCCTGCGCGTGTGGCTGATCTATTCCGATATCAAACGCACGACCGGATCGAAGAACGTCCTCAGCCTGTTCCGAGCGCTCTCACCTTTTCCAAGTTATCTCGCTTCTGCCTGGCTTGACAGCAAGCGGCTGCTGGCGGATTCCGCGTTTCTCGCAACCCGTGAGGATATCAATCGCCGTGTTCGCGCTCTGCTCACCGGCCTTCCGGTGCGGGACCATCGGACAATGTTGAAGGAGGTGTCATCTGCGGAGTGGCGGGAAATTGAAGAGACGGTGGACGGATTTGCGCGACTGCTTCCACAATTCATCCTGCTCACGGCTGTGTGGCAGCGCTCGTTCCCCAGCGCTTCCCGTCTGATCGGGGCCGCATAAGGGAAAGCTTACCGATCTATAGCAAGGTTAGAGCTTGTTTCGTCCTGCCGCTTTCGCTCTGGCCCAGCGCTTCCTCGCCGACTCGGCAATCTTCCTCCGCGCTTCTGCTGATAGATGGCGAGGACCCCGGGAACGCCCATTCGCGGCCCCCGAGCGCCTGCCACGGGGTGCGCGGCCGCCTCGCAGGGCGGCAATCGCGCGATCCAGTCGATCGCGTTCGGCCTCCAGTTCGCTGATGATGGATGCTGTATCCAAGCAGTTGTTCTCCTTCCCTTAAGGAAGACGAAATTCTAGCAGGAGATCGCCCCACACGCAGGTGCTTGAGGCCGCGGTGCAAATGCCCGCTGGGTATGACTCGTCCGATTCGGACTAGCTGGGTTGATTCGGCGTCTTGTTCCAGCATCTAATCACTCCCGGAATTAAAGAAACGTTTTTGAACGTCGCAGGAGAAACAATCGTGCAAGAGCAATGGCAGAATGAACAGCAGTTGGAAGAAGTTTGGAGCAGTGATCGGCGGTGGGGTGGCATCGCCCGCCCGTATACGGCAAAAGACGTGATCAGGCTCCGCGGCACCATTCACGTGGAACACACACTCGCGCGGCTCGGGGCTGAGCGCCTGTGGAAGCTGCTGCACGAAGAGGACTATGTGGCGGCGCTCGGCGCCTTGAGCGGGAATCAGGCGGTGCAGCAGGTGCTGGCCGGATTGAACGCCATCTATCTGAGCGGATGGCAAGTGGCGGGCGACGCCAATCTTGCGGGGCAGATGTATCCTGACCAAAGCCTCTATCCCTGCAACAGCGTCCCCAACGTCGTGAAGGAAATCAACAACTCCTTTCTCCGTTCGGACCAGATCCATCACGCCGAAGGCAGGAACGGTATCTACTGGTTCGCTCCGATTGTCGCCGACGCCGAAGCCGGATTCGGCGGCGCTCTCAACGCATTTGAACTGATGAAAGCAATGATCGAGGCGGGTGCAGCGGGCGTCCACTTTGAAGATCAGTTAGCTTCAGCGAAGAAGTGCGGCCATATGGGCGGCAAGGTATTGGTGCCGGCGCATGAGTTTGTGCAGAAATTAATCGCCGCGCGTCTGGCCAGCGACATTCTGGGAGTGCCAACGCTTCTGATCGCTCGCACTGACGCTAACGGCGCGAAGTTGCTCACCACAGACAGCGATATCCGCGACGTTGAGTTCCTGACAGGCCAGCGCAGCAGCGAAGGGTTCCTCGGCTATAAAGGCGGACTCGAAGCAGCCATCAACCGGGCCCTGATTTATTCGCCCTATGCCGACATGGTGTGGTGTGAGACGTCAGAGCCTGACATCAATGAAGCAAAACGCTTTGCCGAAGCCGTACACGAGAAGTTCCCCGGCAAGCTGCTGGCCTACAACTGCTCGCCCTCATTCCACTGGAAACGCAAACTGGACGATGCTGCGATAGCCAAATTCCAGCGCGAGCTTGGAGCAATGGGATACAAGTTCCAGTTTGTCACATTGGCAGGGTTCCACGCTTTGAACCTGAGCATGTTCGAACTGGCGCGGAATTACGCGAAAGATGGAATGGCGGCCTACGCGCGGTTGCAGCAGAAGGAGTTCGAGAGTGCTGAGCAGAGCGGTTACACGGCGGTGCGCCACCAACGGTTTGTCGGTACCGGCTATTTCGACGAAGTGGCACAAACTATCGCAAACGGGGAATCGTCGACCGTGGCTCTTGAAGGTTCTACCGAAGCCGAACAATTCCACCTTCAGAAAGAGACGGCGTAGCTCGGGTCGCCTGCGAAAAGGCCCTCGTGACACAAGCGCGAGGGCCTTTCTTGCAGGATATGAGAGGGCTGCGTGCATACAGCCGCGAGCAGAAATATAGGTCATTTGGCATTTTTATTAGAAATCCTTATGATCGCCGCCCTCTCGAAGGCTAATGACATAAGAATTTTCTCTTTGGATTCAGCGGGTTGGTAATTTTGCGGGGGCTGAGCACAAACAAAAGTTTGCCAGCCAGCCCGAAGCTGATAGAGTTCACGCTGAAATGCATCAGAGGCTGCGCAAAATCGTGCTGATTCTAATGCTCGCTATGGCGGTGGCGTCACCGTTCATGCAGCTCGATAGCTGGGACAACTTCCCGGTTGCGACGGGTGACATTGAGCTTCAGACCATCATGGATTTGTGCATGCTCGGGATGTTCTTTGTTTTCGCCAGCGTTCTGATCACGCTGTTCCCCATTCTGCTTCGTTCCAATTCCGTCCGACCGGCTGCCGTGCTTTCAATATTGGAATACCAGCCTGCCGGCATGGAATCCCTGCTCTTTGGCTTCACGGTTCCTCTCAGGAACTGATTTCTCCATTCCCAGGCCGTAGTGTGTCTTATCCGGACCGCGCCCCCGATTATCCGTGGGTTGTCTTCGGGTTCGAACGATTCTGGTGCGACGGGCCTCTTTCACGTTTTCTGGATTTAGGTTTCGCACTGATAGCCACTATTTGAGGAATGGAACAATGAAATCCGTTGCAATGTACCCACTGTCGTTTGCCGGTGGGGTTTCTCCCGAATGTCCGGCCTTGGAAGCTGAAATCGGGATTGACTCTGAACTTGAACAGGAGAACGATCTCAGCCATAGCTGCGCCCACTGCGGCACGGAGATCGAAACAGAGGATGCCGCCCTGGTTCGGGGCTGTCTCGAAGGCGATCAGAGGGCATGGGAAGGACTCATTGATAAGTACAAGCGTCTGATCTTCTCAGTGCCGTTGCGCTACGGCGCCAGCCCGGAAGATGCAGCGGATGTATTCCAGTCGGTTTGCATCGAGGTCTTCAACAGCCTGGGTCAATTAAAGAATCCAGAGGCGCTCCGGTCCTGGCTGATTACGGTCGCGATTCGGCAGTCATTCCGCTGGCGGAAGAAGCAGACCAACCACGTGGAACTGGATGCGATGGAACCGGACATGGCGGAAGGGCTCGCCAGCGCACCGGAAACCGTCGCCCAGTTGCAGCAGGAGCAGATCGTGCGCGATGTGGTGGCCAAACTGCCGCCTCGATGCGCAGAGCTGGTGCGGCTGCTGTTCTTTGAGCAACCGCCGCTTCCCTACGCCGAAGTTGCACGCAGACTGGGACTCGCGACCGGATCCATCGGGTTCATCCGCGGCCGTTGCCTGACTCGGTTGCGTAAGCTGCTACTGGAATCAGGGTTCAGGGATTCTGACATGGTTTGCGAATCCCAGATCAGCTCCTGCGGAAACGCGATATAGAGGGGAACTTCGTTTTTTCGGGCGCTCGCATGCCACTCGGGCAAGACATGCGAGAAATAGAAACCGGGCCTCCTCGTGAGGTCCGGTTCTTTTTTCGAGCCTCCTACTTGATGGGAGGTTCCTACTTGAGTGGAATCAGCGCTGAATGATCTTCAACCCGTATCACCGCCGGCGGCCTGCTCTCACGGCCGAGATAAGGCAAGGCAACCGCGATGGGATCCTCCGGCAGTTCTCGCGCCGGATGCTCTTTGACGATCTTGGCGATTTCGGCAGAGCTTGCCTGCACTGCAGCGAGGTGATCGGAAGTGAAAGCATCCGCTGCCCGCTGATACAAGGCCAGCACGCCCAAAGTCCGGCCACGATGCTGCAAAGGTACAGCCAGTGCCGAGCGCAGCCTCACGCCAGTGAGCCCTGGATCAACTGTAGGGTTCCCATTGATAATGGGATTGCCGGTTTCCGCAACCCAGCCAATCAGGCCCTCTCCTAGAGGCGCCTTCAGTGATGAAAGCTGACGCATGTTCTCGCCCAGAGCGAAACGCGAGGTCAGCAGCTCGCCCGTTCCGCTAAAGATCGCAATCGCGTCAAACGGCGCCAGGAAGCGCAGGCGTAAAGCAGCGGCCGACAAGATTTCCTGAAAGGTAAGGCGCTCTCCGGGTAAGCCCAACTCTATGATTCCGGAGAGATCCCTGACCGAATTCGAGCGTGGAGCTACAGGCGAAGCAGACGTGCCTGCGGCGAATCCTGCATCCGGGGCTGCGCCGCGCTCAACTTTGGCATCGAGAGAAAGCTTCACGCGTTTCTCTGGTTCCTGTGAGCGCGCCAACTGCTCCAGTTCGCGGTAGCGGGACTGCAAAGCGGCAACCACGCGCGGGTCAAAGGCCTTTCCTGAATCCTTGACGACGATAGCCATCGCTTCGTCGAGCGGCAGCGCCCGGCGGTATTGGCGATCAGAAGCCAGGGCATCAAGGCAATCCACGGCGGAAAGAATGCGAGCGCCAATGGGAATCTCTTCCCGGGAAATGCCGGCTGGATAGCCGCTGCCGTCCCATTTCTCGTGATGGCAGCGCACAATGGGCGCTACCGGATAGGGGAAGCGAATCTGCTCCAGAATCTCCGCCCCGACAATTGGGTGAATCTTCATTTTTTCAAACTCTTCCGGAGTGAGCTTTCCAGGCTTGGAGATGATGTGCTCCGGAACCGCCAGTTTGCCGATATCGTGCAGCACAGAGGCCGCCTGCAAAGCCTGCATTTCCGTGGGCGAAAGACCCAGGTCCTTGCCTAGCTCCATGGCATAGACGCGCACCCGCTGCAGATGGTCGCCGGTGGTGTGATCTTTTGCTTCAATCGCCAGCGCCAGCGTCTCGATGGTGCGCATGTTAAGCGACGCCAGATCCTCAAGGTGCCGTTTCTCGTCTTCCCAGCGGCCAAGATGCATGCGATAGGAGCGATAGATCACATAGACAGCAGGAAGGACCAGAACTGAAAGCTCCCATCCGGCAAGGCGGTTCACAAATTGAATGACACCGGCAATCGCAGCGCCAATGAGGTAATACGGGAAGGTCCAATAACAACGGACCCAGTTTGCCCGGATGGACGTGTTGCCGGCCAGAGCGTTCACGGTAGCTACGGTGACGCTGTTGATTAGAAAGTAAACGACGGCGGCAATCAGGATCGGCAGCGGCGGACGGCCATGGAATACGCGATGCAGAAGCAGCGCATACGTCCAGTAAGCTCCGGTGATCGCGATGGCCACCTGCGCCAGGTTGAAAGCGAATCGGACAGCGCTGAAGCTGGTGCCGGCGCGCCAGAAGCATTGGACAAGTGTCGCCACCAGAGCCAGGACCAGCGTTTCCGATACGGTCATATTGGCAACGCCGACCAGGAAAAAGACAAAGTTGACGGAGACGGTGCCTTCAACACCCGGCATAACCGTTTTCAGCGCGGATGCAAGCGCCGTAAGCAGAAGGAAGGCGGGAAATAACAGGCCGCCGGTGCTATGCCACGGCACGATTCCACGGAGCAAACAAACGACGCCACCAGCCCACACCAGCAGGACAAAGGGCCTGGCCCGTTTTGGGATTCCAGCTATCAAAGCGCATCCGTGAATTACAACGAGATCGGCATATTCTTGAGCGAAAACGGGGAGCAAACAAGGGCACTTCAGTAACTGGCTCATCGCAAGCAGACCTGCTGCTCGCGCTTGCCTGTCGAGGGTGACAGCTCTGGCGCAAGTGTGACATTCGTGACCGTCTCTCGCCCGCGCTGTTTTACGAAAACTTTAGTAATTGCAAGAGGTTACAAGCCATACGACAGTGGCCAGAGGCTTGCAATTCAGGAGCTTGCAGTAAAACTTTGGTTCTCCCAGGACAGATGTTTATGAGCAAACGAACCCTCCTTCTCATGCTGGTGCTGCTGGCGCTCCCAACGGGCCTTTTCGCCGATGACTCCAAAATTTCGCCCGACCTGCTGAACGATACCTCCACCGGACAGCAGCAGGTAGTGGTGCAGTACGCTCCGGGAACACAGTTGACTTGCAGTGGACTTTTGGGCCTGCTCGGGTGCGTTGTGAACGACGTCCTGAAACTGGGGGGAGAGGTCCTTGGCCAGCTTCCGATCGTGAACGGCTTAGTGGCTTCGCTGGACCACAATGGCATTGTGGCTCTATCGAACCAATCCGACGTGGTCTACATCAGCAAAGACCGTGCCCTTGCTCCGTTCCTGGACAACGCGGCGCCAGGCGTAAATGCCCAAGTAGCCTGGAGATCGAATTACACCGGCAGCGGAATCGGCGTAGCGCTGATTGATAGCGGCGTAAACAGCCATCCTGACCTCAACATGGGAATTTTCCCGATCTCGCGCGTGGTTTACAACCAGAGCTTTATCACGGGAAATTCCAGCGCCGCAGACCAGTACGGCCACGGAACGCACATCGCCGGCCTTATTGCCGGAGACGGCCTTAGCTCTACCGGGCCTCTGTTTAAGGAGACTTTCAAGGGCATCGCACCCAACGCGAACATTGTGAACCTGCGGGTGCTTGATGCCAATGGTAGCGCCACCGATAGCGAGGTGATCGCCGCCATTGCTCAGGCCATCAACCTGAAATCGCGCTACAACATTCGCGTGATCAACCTTTCGCTGGGCCGCGGAGTCTTCGAGAGCTACACGCTCGATCCGCTGTGCCAGGCAGTTGAGAAAGCGTGGAAGAGCGGCATTGTGGTGGTAGTCGCGGCGGGCAACAACGGACGCTACCTGCCGACCAGCGGTTATGCCACTGTGACTTCTCCTGGAAATGATCCTTACGTGCTCACAGTGGGATCCATGAAGGAAATGGGGACAGCGAATCGCAGCGACGATCTGATCGCCAGCTACAGCTCCAAAGGCCCCACAGTGCTCGATCACATTGTGAAGCCTGACCTTGTGGCGCCGGGAAATCTCCTGGTCTCTACCGAAACCAGCAACACGACCTTGTACAACACGGAAACCAGCAATCTTGTTCCCTACAGCGCCTATGCGTGGGGAGGATCTTCGGCGTCTTCGAAGACGTACTTCAGCCTGAGCGGAACCAGCATGGCGGCCGGCGTAGTCAGCGGCGCGGTGGCTGACCTGCTTCAGGCGCACCCAACGCTGACGCCGGACCAGGTAAAAGCGCGGTTGATGAAGAGCGCATCCAAGAGCTTCCCGCAGACCAGCAGCGTGTACGATCCGGCCAGCGGCACGACCTACACTGACCAGTACGATATTTTCACAGTAGGCGCGGGCTATCTTGATCTGGCTGCGGCTCTCGCCAGCACCGACTTGAGCAGCCGCTCGGCCATGTCGCCGACGGCAGTCTACGATTCCAACTCCGGCAACGTTTACCTCACCAGCAATTCCTCTTCCGTCTGGGGCACGTCGCAGGCGTGGTCCGGCCCAGCGGTGTGGGGTAACTCTCAATTCATCGGCGGCAACTCAATCATGTGGGGCACCTCAACTTCGAGCGGGTCCTCGATTATGTGGGGGACTTCGGGAACTTCGGGATCTTCCATCATGTGGGGAACCTCAGGGCTCTGGGGCAGTTCGATTATGTGGGGCACCAGCACAGCTTCCGGCTTTTCCGCCGTATGGAGTGACAGCATCATGTGGGGAACCAGCATTATGTGGGGAACCAACGGACCGTGGGGCAGCAGCATTATGTGGGGCACCAGCACCGACAAGGGCGAATAATTGCCAGGTTCCACGCGCTTCTTCATTCACTCAGGGCAGGCCGATTATCAGCGGCTTGCCCTTTTTAGTTCTTCCGCTCACGCTCACCGTTCTTGGCCGTTCTCGTTTGTCGCGGCGAAGTCTTTCAACTGCTCTTCTTCCGGTGCCTGGCAGTATGGGCGGTCCTGGCCGGTTCCGCCGGAGCAGCTTTCTTCTTCATGTCCTCAATGGCCTGACCCAGCTTGTCCATGTCGGTGACTTCAGTAAAAGGAGTCGCGCCGCTGGAACGGCCGATCACGAACACCGTCGGAGTATGAACCAAGCCGGCTTTTTCTCCCAGGGAGCGATCCGCCTCGATCTTTTCCTTCAGCTTGCCTTCGGGATCAACCGCGAACGGCAGCGGAGCTTTGTGTTCGTCAGCGAACTTTTGCGTGTACTCGTGCAGGTTCTGCATGGTGATGTTGGGCTGGTTCTCGTAAATGTAGCCGCGGAACTCGTTCCCCAGCTTCTGCGACTTGGTATCGAAGTAACGGGCGTCTACGGCCGCTTCCATCGACCAAGGGTGCTGGCGCAGAGGAAAATCGTAGAGCATCACCGGAACGTGCTGCGCGTTGGCAGTTTCCCAGACCATCGGATACGCCTTGGCGCATGAAGGGCACTCGAGGTCCTCGAAAACAACCACCGCCACCTGGGAACCGGCAGGCGTCTTGAGGAAAGAAGCGTCGGCAGCAAAGGCAGACGCGCAGGACAGAATCATTGCGAAGACAGCAAGCCAAACAGTTTTCAGTTTCATTCCAACTCCATGAGAGATTTCAATACGATTCAGCTCTTTTTGCGCGGCTTATGTGAGGTACTCTTTGCCGGAGCAGGCGCCGCAGCCTTCTTCTTCATGTCTTCAATGATCTGGCTGAGCTGAGCGCGGTCCACTACTTCGACAAACGGCGTCGCGGTACTGCCTTTGCCGATCACAAAGATCGTGGGCGTGTGCTCCAGGCCCATGCGCTGGCCAAGGCTAAAGTCTGCCTGGATCTTTTCCTTCAGTTTGCCTTCGGGATCAATGGCAAACGGCAGCGGGACGTTGTTGTCGTCAGCGAATTTCTGCACGTACTGGCGGAGATTGTCAGGCGTGATATTGGGCTGGTTCTGATATATAAAGCCGCGAAAATCATCGCCCACCTTCTGCGACTTGGTATCGAAGTAGCGGGCAAAAACCGCAGCGTCGAACGACCAATTGTGCATGGGCAACGGGAAGTCATGCAGAACTACCGGAATCTTGTGCGCCCGCGCGGCTTCCCACACCACCGGATAAGCGCGCGCACAATCGGGACATTGCAGGTCTTCAAAAACAACAATGGCGACGTTTGCGCCTGGCGGAGGCTTGAGGTTAGAGGCATCGGCGGCGAATGTGGCCGTTGAGAGCGTCAGAATTGCGATGAAAACAAAGATATTTCGTGCATGGTTCATAAACGAAGTGCCTGGTTGTGCTGTCGAAAGCCTGCTTAGATTTTAACCCTAACGCCGCATGAAAGACTCTGGATTGTTATGGCTTGACTTTGTTTTTTGCGGGTGTATGGTATCGAGATTCGGCCGAACCCAAGGGTTGACCCATCTAGTACCGAACCAATCCAGGCTCCGTCGCCGGCCATTTCCTTTCCTGCTCTCAACCGGCATCAGGTTGCGCTGGACACAGAGAGGAGACACACTATGGCCGCGAGTCCATCCATTCCCGTCCCGGATTTACAACTCACGACAGAAAGGCAGCCGGACCGCGTTATCGTACGCGGGACCGGTAGAATCAACGCTTCAACCGCCGACCAGTTTCAGAGCACCATCCGAACTCTTATCCATGAGAATAAGCGGGTGGTCGTCGATCTCACCGAAATCGAATATATTGACAGCTCCGGGTTGGGAGCGATGGTCAGCATCTACCTGGCTGCGGGAAGAGCCGGCTGCATGCTGGAGCTGCAGAACCCCAAGCAGCGCGTCCGCGATCTCTTCAAACTGACGAAGCTTGCGAATCTTTTCGACACGCGCACGGAGAACTATTTCGGCGACTTCTGAAAACCAGCTCTGTTGTAAAAGGCAAATCGAGTCGCAACACGACGGCCTGATTGTTCAGGCCGTTTGTTTCGTTCGGTCCCATCCTGCTTTCTAAATTCACTGCAAATTCCCGCGAATCACATATACTTGAGCTATTGGTCATGACGCGGCTGGAAGAAATCCTGAGCGCCACGCGAGAGCGTGTGGCGGCGCAGAAACAGCAGGCGGACATGCGTGCCCTGGAGCGCGCGGCCGCCGGGCACGAACCGCGCGGCTTCCGCAAACGCCTGCATGCCATGGCGCAGCTTGGGCCGGCGGTGATCACGGAGATCAAAAAGGCGTCGCCTTCAAAGGGCGTGATTCGCGGCTCGTTTCCTGTGGGACATTTGGCCAATCAGTTGGCCAAGAATGGCGCATCCGCTCTTTCCGTGATCACGGATGAGAAATTCTTTCAGGGTTCTCTGGCCAATCTGATGGAAGCCTCCGCGGCAACCGACCTTCCCTGCTTGCGCAAAGACTTCATCATTGACGAATTTCAAATCGTCGAGGCGCGCGCGCACCATGCTGACGCCATTCTGCTGATTCTGGCCGCGCTGGATGATGCGACGTTTCGCAAGCTCCTCGATTACGCGCAATCGCTCGATCTGGATGTGCTGTGTGAAGTCCATGACGGCGACGAGTTGAAGAGAGCCTTGGAAGGCGGCGCGGACGTAATCGGAGTGAACAGCCGCGATCTCAAGACGTTTGAAGTCAGCCTGCACACGCTGATGGAGATGGTGGACAGCATTCCCGGCCACGTGCTGAGAGTGGCGGAAAGCGGCATCGATAAAGGCCAGGACATACGGGAACTGCACGCCGCCGGCTATCAGGCATTCCTGATTGGAGAGGCCCTGATGCGAGCCGAAGATCCCGGCAAGCGCTTACAGGAATTGCTTCAGGACGCAGGCTGGTACTCCCCTTCTTCTGCTACATCCGCCCAATGGCGCGGCACAGTCCAGTAGCCGGCCGGAAACTCAAAACGAGAATGCATACCTGGATCAAAATCTGTGGCACGACCTCTTTAGCTGATGCGCTGGCTTCGGTGGAAGCGGGCGCGGACGCGCTGGGGTTCATCTTCGCCCCAAGTCGACGCCAGATTAAGATCAGTGCCACGCAGCAGATCATCCGCGAGTTGCCACCGCATGTGGAGCGAATCGGAGTTTTTCTTGACGCGGCGCCGGAAGAAATTCGGGCAGTGCTGGATCGAGTGCCGCTGACCGGGATCCAGATGCATGGCAGCGAATCACCGGCAGAGATTTATCGGCAGCTCCCGGCGGAGCGCCGCGATGGCCTGTTTAAGATCAAGACGATCATTGCGCGTGATGGCTTCGAGATGCCTGATGGGCAAGCTGTGGATGCATTTCTGCTCGATTCAGGCGCAGGAAGCGGCAAGGTCTTTGACTGGGAGTCTGTGAAGGCGAAGCTCAAGAATAGGTCGCAGAGAATTATCCTTGCCGGTGGCTTGACTTCGGAGAACGTGGGTCAGGCGCTACGAACAGTTCATCCCTGGGGCGTCGATGTGGTGACCGGTGTCGAGAGTGAGCCGGGGCGCAAAGAGCACGAGAAATTGAAGGCATTCGTCTCAGCGGTTCGCAAAGCAGAAAACGAGGAAGCATGGGAAGCGCGGCAAAACTGAAACCTGCGGCAGGTCGATTCGGCGCGTATGGCGGGCGCTACGTTCCAGAAACGCTGATGGCGGCACTGGAAGAGTTGGAACGCGAGTATGAGAAAGCACGGCGCGATAGGAAGTTTCGCACTGAATTCGAACGGCTGTTGAAAGAGTATGCCGGGCGGCCTACAGCTCTGTCTTTTGCCCGGCGCCTTACGCAAAAGCTGGGCGGCGCGAAGATTTATCTGAAGCGCGAAGACCTGCTGCACACCGGCGCGCACAAGATCAACAACTGCATCGGGCAGGCGCTGCTGGCGCAGAGAATGGGCAAGCGACGCATTATTGCCGAGACCGGCGCCGGCCAGCATGGCGTGGCGACCGCTACCGTCTGCGCGCTCTTCGGCTTCGATTGTGTGGTGTACATGGGGGCCGAAGACATGCGCCGCCAGGAACTGAACGTTTTCCGCATGCGGCTGCTGGGAACGGAAGTTCGCAGCGTGGGCTCGGGATCAAAGACACTGAAGGACGCCATCAATGAAGCGATGCGCGACTGGGTGACCAACGTTCGCACCACGCATTATCTGCTTGGCAGTGTTCTCGGCGCGCATCCTTATCCGACAATGGTGCGGGATTTTCATTCCGTGATTGGCCGCGAAGCGCGGGCGCAGATCCTGAAGGCAGAAGGCAAATTGCCGACGGCAGTGATCGCCTGCGTGGGTGGAGGATCGAACGCGATTGGAATCTTTCACCAGTTCATTTCTGACAAGCGTGTCAAGCTCATCGGCGTTGAGGCAGGCGGACGCAGCGAGAAGCTGGGCGACCATGCGGCGCGGTTCCGCGGCGGATCGCCGGGCGTGCTGCAAGGGACGTTTTCTTACGTGCTGCAGGACAGCGCCGGCCAGATCGCGACGACACATTCGATTTCCGCGGGGCTCGATTATCCCTCGATCGGGCCGGAACACGCGGCCCTGGCCGATTCCGGCCGGGCGGAGTACGTGGCAGCTTCGGACGAAGAAGCGCTCGAAGCCTGCACCACACTGGCCCGCACGGAAGGCATTATTCCGGCGCTTGAGTCTTCTCACGCTGTGGCGGAATGCATCAAGCGCGCACCGAAGATGAAGAAATCAGAAGTGCTCATCGTGAATATCTCTGGTCGCGGGGATAAGGACATGGGAATTTTGCGCGAGAGCCTCAGCATCGGGTGATCGGGTGATCGGGTGATCGAGAATCGCCGTCATCGCCGTGATCGCGCGTGATCGCCGTGATCTGAAAGAGCAATCGCTAACATGAATACGGAACAAACGTTTAGGAATTTGAGGGACAATCGCCGTGATCCGAAAGAGCCGAGGCAATGGCTAACATGAATACGGATAAACATCTGGAATTGAGAGACAGAACCAAGCAGTTCGCTCTGAGGGTGATTCGGATGTCGCAGGCGATACCCTCGTCACGAGCTGCGAACGTAATCTGCAATCAGGTCCTTCGCTCAGCAACGAGTGTGGCAGCGAATTATCGGGCCGCAGGACGCTCGCGCTCCAAAGCAGAGTTCATCGCGAAGCTGGGTGTTGTTTTAGAGGAAGCGGATGAAACTGTATTCTGGCTTGAAATGCTTTCAGATAGCGGAGCAGTGAAACCATCGAAGCTAGCGAACCTTCTTGAGGAAGCGAATCAGCTCGTAGCGATCTTCGCTGCTTCGCGGAGGACAGCGAGAGCATGAAACAGTCGGTTACCGGTTCCCGATCACGCGCGATGACGGCGATGGCGCGCGATCACGGCGATTCAGAGATTCCATCCCGCCTGCAGTTCCACCACAAACCTGGCTTGGTTGCGTACGTGACGTGCGGCGATCCCGACCTTAACACCACGCGCGAAATCATTCTTTCCGCCGTTCGCGCCGGTGCCGATGTGATCGAACTTGGCGTGCCGTTCAGTGATCCCGTAGCGGATGGGCCGGTGATCCAGCGAGCGAGCGAGCGGGCATTGAAGAACGGTACTTCCCTTCAGGATGTGCTCGCGCTCGCGGCTGATGTGCGCAAGGAAACCGACGCGGGACTCATCATCTTCTCTTATCTCAATCCCATTCTGCGCTTTGGGTTGGAACGTTTCTGCACTGAGGCTGCACGTGCGGGAGTCGATGGCGGGCTGATTACGGACCTCACGGTCGAAGAAGCGGATGAGTACCGCGCGCGGATGGCTGCGCACCAGCTCAGCACGATATTTCTAGCGGCGCCCACCAGTCCGGACCAGCGGCTGAAGCGTATCGCACAGGCCTGCCAGGGATTTGTGTATGCTGTCTCGCGCACCGGCGTGACAGGAACGCGCCAGGAAGTAGCGCAGGATGCGGCCGCCCTAGTCAAACGAATCAGGAAATATACCAAGCTGCCGATCGGGGTGGGCTTCGGGATTTCGAATCGCGAGCAGTTCGCACAGGTCGCCGAATTTGCTGATGCTGCGGTCGTGGGAAGCGCCATTGTGCAGACAATCGAGCAGAATCCCGGACGAGAAGCGCAAGCCGTTGCTGACCTGATTTCATCCTTGAAAGGGCAAGTTGGGAACGCGAGCAGCGCGACCTAACGGCGAGGGGCGCGCTGAACTGCCTGAAGGCACGCTGATACGGGTGCGGTTCAGTCTTCTGAACCGCACCCCTTCCAAAAATTAACATTCTTAAGTTATGCTCTTTGGTTATTTATTTTGTTAACTTTTGGCCTGCTGGCGACTCTGTATTCTGAAGAGAGCTGAAGTCATGGATATTGCTGATTGGCGCAAGAAAATTGACGAACTGGACCGCCAGATCGTGCGGCTGATTAATGAACGCGCCACGGCGGCCCGAGAAATTGGCAAGCTTAAGCGCAACACCAGCATGCCGATTTACGAGCCGACGCGGGAAAAGGTGATTTTCGATAACGTTCGCAAAGCCAACGCCGGGCCTTTGCAGGACAGCGATCTGCACCAGGTCTATGAGCGGATTATCGACGTGATGCGCAATATCCAGAAGCAGGAGATCGTGCGGGAGCAGCCGAAGTCCGGGAGCGCGACGGAGTTTGATGTGGAAGTGAACGATTAAGCATCGGGTGATCGGGTGATCCGGTGATCGGGTGATTCGGAGAACACGGGTGAGAGCAGACGGGTCGTTGCGGCAGTCCTTGGTAAAACATAAAAATCTATGATCGTAGCGATGCAGGAACAGGCCACCGAAGAGCAGATACAGCAGGTGATTGAGCGGCTGGTCAACATGGGGTTTGAGGTCCACCGCTCGACCGGCGCGCTCAAGACGGTGCTGGGAGCGGTAGGAGAGCGCCGCGAGTTCGATATCCGTGATATTGAAGTGTTGCCGGGAGTAGGCGAGGTGCATCGCATCAGCTCGCCTTACAAGCTGGTGGCGCGCAACTTCCGTCCTGAAGGAACGATTGTTCGCTTTCCCAACGGAGTGATGGTGGGCGGCGATCAGGTAGCACTGATGGCCGGCCCGTGCTCGGTGGAATCGCGCGAGCAGCTTTTTGCCGTAGCCGAATCGGTCTCTCGCTGTGGCGCCAAGTTCCTGCGCGGCGGAGCTTTCAAGCCGCGCAGTTCGCCCTACACATTTCAGGGGCTGGGCGAAGCTGCGCTCAAGCTGCTGCGCGAAGCTGGAGACAAGTTCGGCATGCTGGTGGTGAGCGAAGTGATGGATATCTCACAGATTCCGCTGATGCTGCCCTACGTTGACCTACTGCAGGTGGGCGCGCGCAACATGCAGAACTTCAATCTTCTGCGCGAACTGGGGAAAGTGAGGAAGCCGGTGCTGCTCAAGCGCGGCATCGCGGCCACCATTGAAGAGCTGCTGCTCTCCGCCGAGTACCTGCTGGCGGGCGGCAACTACGATGTGATCGTATGCGAGCGCGGCATCCGCACATTTGAAACCTACACGCGCAACACGCTCGATATCTCCGCTATTCCTATCGTGAAAAAGCTCTCGCATCTTCCGATTGTGGCCGATCCTTCGCACGGGACTGGCCGGCGTGACAAGGTCACTCCCATGGCGCGGGCCGCAGTGGCGGCCGGAGCGGACGGCCTTCTGATCGAAGTCCACAACTGCCCGGACAAGGCTCTCTCTGACGGCGCGCAGTCACTCTATCCGGAACAATTCGCCGAACTGATGGGCCAGCTTCGCGTGATCGCGCCGGCCGTCGGCCGCCGCATGGCCTGAATCCTACCCTGGCATTTTCGTTGGCAGAAGCTCAGGCTTTGGTAGATAATTAACTAATCAGTTAAATCTTCTGATCGATGCCTTCCCTGAGCAAAGCCGGACGGCCTGGCTCCCGCGGTGAGCCGGAAAAGACGCGCGCTGCCATTCTGGATGCAGCGCTGGAAGAATTCGCGCACGAAGGCGAAGCAGGAGCGCGAACCGATGAGATTGCGCGGCGCGCCGGCGTCAACAAGGCGCTGCTCTATTACTACTTCAAAGACAAAGAAGGACTTTACGCCGCCGCCCTGGAGCAGGTGTTTTCCGGCCTGCACGCTCGAGTGATGAGAGTGCTGAGCGACACTTCCCTTCCGCCCCGCGCGCGACTGCTGAAATACGCCGAAGCTCATTTCGATTACATTGCCAGCGCTCCGGTGTATCCGCGTCTGGTGCAGCGCGAGTTCATGCGCTCGGTGGGCAGGACGCTTTCGCCGGCGGCCAATCGCGTATTCGAAAAATACGGCAAGGAGATCTACATGCGATTGCGCGACCTGATCCGGCGTGGCATTGAATCAGGCGAATTCCGGCAACTCGATCCGGCACAGGCGGTCACTTCGATGTTGGGCATCATCGCGTTTTACTTCATCAGCCTTCCGGCGCAGCGGGCGATGAACCCGGGTGACCCATCGTCGCCGGAACGGATCGCGGCACGCCGCGCTGCCGTGCTGGACTTTATTTCCGCGGCAATGTTTTTGAAGCGTGAAGAAAGCAGGCACGCGTGAGCGCGAGAAACCGCTTTTTCGCTTTTCTTGGGTTGCTACTGGTTGCCACTGCCATTTACTACTTCCTTTCCACCGACCGCAGCTCCGATCTGGTGCTGATCGGCACGGTTGACGCCAACCAGGTGGTGGTGAGCCCGAGAATCATGGGCCGTATCGAGCGGCTGGCGGTGGACGAAGGGACGCAAGTGAAGGCGGGTGACACCATCGCCGTGCTCGACTCGCAGGAACTGACGGCCGATCGCCAGGCGGCGGAGGCAGTGCTGGCCAGCCTGCGCCACCAGGTTTCCCAGACTCGCGCTACCGAAGAGCAGACCGCAGGCGAGACAACAAGCGGAGTGGTGAATGCTCAGGCACGGTTGCGCGCGGCTGAGGCTACGCTCTTGCAGGGGCAAGCAGATTTGCAACGTATTGAATCGGACTCCCGCCGCTCCATTGCTCTGGCGGCGCAGGGCATCGCCTCACAACAGCAGGCGGACCAGGCAGCGGCACAGTTGAAAGCACAGCAGGCGCTGGTACGCGCGGCGCAGGACCAGGTGAACGCTGCCAAGGCCGATCTCGATACAGCCGAAGCGCGCACGCATCAAACGCACGCCGCAGAGAGTACGGTAGCAGCGACACGGGCGCAGGCCATCAATGCGCAGGCGCAGCTTGAAGCCGCGGAAGCGCGGCTGGGCTATACCAAAGTGACTGCTCCGGTGAGCGGCATCGTCACGGTGCGCGCCGCGCGCGAAGGAGAAGTCGTTCAGCCGGGGCAAGCCATTGCCATTGTCACCGACCTGGGCGATACGTGGGTGCGGGCAGCAATTCCGGAAACCGAAGCGGCGCACATCGCATTGGGCGACCAGCTCAAAGTTCGCCTGCTTTCCGGCGATACCTTTCCCGGCAAGGTGATCTTCAAGGCTCCGGAAGCAGATTTCGCCACGCAGCGCGATGTGGACCGCCGCAAGCGCGACATCAAAACCATCGCACTGAAGCTCGCGGTGGACAACAGCAAGAAGACGCTGGTTCCCGGCATGACGGCGCAGGTGCTGGTGCCGCAGTCGAAGCTCGGAGGCGGATGATGGCGGAGAAGAAAGCCATCCAGGTGGTTGATATCGTGAAACGATATGGAAACTTCACCGCCGTGGATGGTGTCTCTTTCGATGTGGCGGAGGGAGAGATCTTTGGCCTGCTGGGGCCGAACGGCGCGGGCAAATCAACGCTCATCCGCATGATGACCACGCTGCTCGAGATCACGGCGGGCAAAGCTTTTATTGACGGCTATGACGTAAGCAAACAGCCCAACGAAGCGCGCCTCTGCATGGGAGTAATTCCGCAGGCCATGACCAGCGACGGCGACCTCACGGTGTGGGAGAACCTGAGCATTTACTCCAAGCTTTACGGCATCGCCACCGCGGAGCGCGAACGTTCGATTGATGAACTACTGCAGCTTGTGGACCTGACGCAGTGGCGCGATGCTCCGGCACGCAATTTGTCGGGAGGCATGCGGCGGCGGCTGGAGATTGCGCGAGGCCTGGTCCACCGGCCCAAGATTTTCTTCCTTGACGAGCCGACGACGGGTCTCGATCCGGTTTCGCGCGTTGCTGTTTGGGAGATGATCGGCGACATCAAGAAGAAGCGCAATCTTACAGTGCTGATCACCACGCATTACATGGACGAAGCCGACCGGCTATGCGACCGAATTGCCATTGTCGACCACGGGAAACTGGTGGCGCTGGATTCGCCGCGCGCGCTCAAGGCGAGCATACCCGGATCGAGCGTAATTGAAGCGCAATTCGCAAATCCGCCTGCGGGATGGGAGCAGAGCCTGGCCTCGCTCAGCAGCGTGAACTCCGTGCAGCCGGAGGGCGCGAACATGTACCGCATCCTGACCGACGACGGCTCGCGCACTACGACGGAGCTGGTGGAATCAGCGGTAAGAGCCAACGTACAGGTAAGCTCGCTTACGGTGCAGAGCACAACGCTGGATGATGTGTTCGTCCACTACACGGGGCGGCAGTTGCGCGACCAGCTTGCCGACGCTCCGCTCTACACGTCGCCTGTGGCCTGGGGCAAATAGCTATGGAGTTTTTTCGCAGCGAACGGATGATGGCCATTGTGGAGCGCGATCTGCGCAAGTTCTTTCGCTCGCCTGCGCTGATGATGGCGGCGATGGTTTTCCCTCTGGTGCAGCTTGTGGTGCTGGGAAATGCCTTTGGGGGAAAGATTCGCGACGCCCAGCTGGGCATTGTGAACAACGACGGCGGCCCGCAGGCGGTGCGCGTGATTGAAGCTCTGCGCGCGGTGCAGAGCAATGCCCGGACGTTCAAGCTCACGGTCTACGACAACGAGCAGGAGATGGTGAGCGACGTCCGCAAAGGCGACCTGAATGCCGGGCTGGTGATTCCGCCGCAATTTTCGCGCGATGTTTACGAGCAGGCGCGTCCGAAGATCGGTCTGGTGCTGGACAACACCGACAACTTCATGACCTCGACCTTCGAGCAGACACTGACCCAATTGGTGGATGCGCTCAATCAGCCGGACGTGCAGCCGCGCTTGGTGCAGCAGGTCGCGCTGGAAGTTGTGGAACTTTATCCTTATATCGAGTACATGAAATACCTGCTGCCCGGCTCCATTACGCTGGCCATGTTCGTGAGCGTGATGATCGGCGGCGGCATTGTTTATATTGACGATAAAGCGCGAGGCGTTCACGAAGGCTACCTGGTGACGCCGATCACGAAAATGGAGCTGGTGGCCGGGCTGAACGTGGCCGGCGCGCTCAAAGCCATGGGGGCTGGAGTGGTGCTGACGGTTCTCGGCTCGCTGATTGCGGGCGTGGGCGGCGCATTTTCTCCTAACAATCTGTTCTGGCTGGTGCTTCTCATCGCGACCACGTCATTTGCGTTTATTGCCATGATGTTTTTGATGATGGTCCGAATTAATGACCCGCTAATCCCGCGCGCCATCTTCGGCATCCTGAACACGCTGCTCTATTTCCCCAGCGGCGCAATCTATCCCACGCAAGCGTTCCCCAAGTGGCTGCAGGGGATTGCGTTTGTTGAT
>DATEGH010000215.1:0-2033 GCA_035280185.1 Terriglobales bacterium | reverse complement strand
GAAGCAGTTCATCTTGTCGGCTTCATTCTTCCGCTCGGCGGAAGAGCCTACGTGGGAAGCGCAAGCTTTGGAGAACCTGGCCGCGGCGGAAGCCGGAATGGGAACTCCAAAAGCAGCCATCCAAAGCTACGGCCGTGCACTGGAAATATGGCAACGGCAGGACCGGCAGGACCGCCAGGCAATGATTCTGAATCGAATTGCGGGTCTGCGTACCGCAATCGGCGACAAGCGCACCGCTCTGGAGCTTTATTCCCGCGCCCTTGCGCTCGCGCAGAAAGCCGACAACCAGATGCTGGTGGCAAACACTCGCGCCAGTCTGGGCAACCTGTATTTCGAAGCGAAAAACCTGGAGCTTGCGCGCGTGGAATTTGTTGCGGCACTCCAGATTTACGAACAGCAGGGTGAGAAATCGGCACAGGCCAATACCTTGGTCAATCTGGCCAAACTCGACTTCGCAGCAGGTGAAGAGTTGGTTCGAAAAGGCGCAGCCCTCTTTCGTCAGCTTGGCGATTTGCAGAATGAGCAGGCAGCACTGGCCTTATTGCAACTCGCCGAGCCGGAATCTGGAAGCGGGACCAGAGAAGCCAAGGGAAAGCCTGCATAGTACGAACGGATAGAAGCTCATCCGTGGTTGACTGCGAAGGGCGTCCTACCCCGGGGCAGCCGTTTAAGACGCGCGGTCAGTAGTGCACGATCTCCGCGAGGGATTTTGGATCAAGGCTTGCCCCACCGACCAGAGCGCCATCGATATCGGGATGGGACATGAGTTGCGTGGCGTTTTCCGGCTTGACGCTTCCGCCGTAGAGAATACGCATCCTGTTTGCGACATCGTCGCCGAAAGCCTGCGCCGCCTGATGCCGAATAAGACGGTGAGCTTCGCCGGCCAACTCAGGAGTGGCAGTCTTGCCGGTGCCGATCGCCCAGACTGGCTCATAGGCAACGATGATGGGCGCCGCTCCTCCGCCGGAAATTTCGCGAAAAGCCAGGCTGCATTGCCGGCGCAGAACATCTTCCGTGATGCCCGCTTCGCGTTCCTCCAGAACTTCGCCGACGCAGACAATCGCCTTCAAACCGGTTGGCAAGACGGCGCGGAGCTTGCGGTTGACTGTATCGTCCGTTTCACCAAAAAACTGACGCCGCTCGGAATGGCCAATAATCACGTGAGTGCATCCGGCAGCGCGGAGCATGGCTGCCGAAACTTCGCCAGTAAAAGCGCCATGCGGTGCCCAGCATACGTCCTGCGCGCCCGCTTCCACTGCGCTGCCTTGCAGGGCATCGACCGTCGCGGGGATCGAGACAAATGGCGGGCAGAGGACAATCTCAGAACGCTGATGTCCTGAAATCAGCGGCAGGAATGTTGACACGAACTCCCGCGCCTGCTCCGGCGTCTTATGCATCTTCCAGTTGCCTGCAATCAGCTTTTTTCTTGTCATGGTTGATAGATTTCAAGATCAGAAGAAGTCGTACTCAGTTTGAGTGCCGAATGCGTGTAGGCGTCACGAGTTCGATGGTCAAAGAGGACGAAGCGCGCCAAACGGACTGAAGGCGTGTTTGGCAGTTCAGCAACAACCGTACGCAACGCGATCTTTGCAGCCGATTCTACCGGATATCCAAACGCTCCGGTGGATACGGAAGGAAAGCTGATGCTGGAGCAGGCGAGCCGGCCTGCTTCGCGCAAAGACCTGCGATAGCAGCTCTCGAGAATTGTGGCTTCATCCGCATCGCCGCCGTGCCAAACCGGGCCGACCGTGTGAATCACATATTTTATTTGCAGATCACCCGCACCGGTGGCCACAGCTTCGCCCGGAGGCAGAGGCCCGCGTTGTTCGCGAATTTTGCGGCACTCGGCAAGGAGCTTTGGGCCGGCTGCGCGATGGATGGCACCGTCCACGCCGCCGCCACCGAGCAGTCCTGAATTGGCCGCGTTCACAATGGCGTCCGTCTGTTCCTGGGTGATGTCGCCCAGCAGCAATTCCAGTGCTTGCGCGCGCCGGATGCGGTAGCGGACAATTTCTTTGCTCACTTGTTGGTGA
>DATEGH010000214.1:0-6740 GCA_035280185.1 Terriglobales bacterium | reverse complement strand
CCAGCAAACTGGCACCAACACCATCACTGCGGGACACTTCGAGGCTGATTTCAATCCCGACAATCGCTTGCGCTCTGTAGTCGGCAGTCCGGATGCCAGGATCTTGTCCGAAACACCCGGCCAGCCGAAAAGAACAGCAACCGCGCACGAGCTTACAACAGCGTTCCGGCCGGATGGGCAAATCGCCGCCGCCGATCTTGCCGGGGACTTTCGTTATGAAGAAGGACAGAGAACAGCCACGGCAGACCATGCTCGCTACAACGTCGCTACTGAAACGTACTTTCTGCAGGGAAATCCGCGGGTACAGGAAGGCGGAGTGGTTTTGTCTGCGGACACTCTCGAACTGAACCGCAAGACGGGGTTCGCCGTTGGCCGAGGGAATGTGAAGACAACTTATAACGATTTGAAGCCCCAGCCCGGCGGCGGAATGCTGGCATCATCAGCGCCGATCCACGTAACTGGAACGAGCATTACTGCCAATCGTGCCGCTGCAACTGCCAAGTACACAGCTGCTCGCCTGTGGCAGGGGCCGAATATCGTGGAAGCGCCTTCCCTGACCTTCAACAAGACGGAGCGCAGCCTCTTGGCCAAGGGAAACGAGTCTGGCCGGGTCACCAGCGTCTTCCTGCAAAGCGAAAATAATGGAAAAGCTACCCCCGTAACGGTAGCTGCTGACCAGCTTACCTACGTGGACGCGGAGCGAAAAGCGTCGTTTTCAGGCAAAGTTGAGGTCCATGCCGAAGACGCGACAATGAACGCCAACACCGCCCAAGTGCTGCTCCGGCCCGGCGGAGGACAGGCGGGCTCGACTTCTGGGCAACTGGATCGCATTGTAGCTGAAGGAGATATTCGAATTCAGGAGCGTGACCGTAAGGGCCAGGGGAGCCGCTTGGTTTACACAGCTCAGGAACAGAAATTCGTGCTCACGGGGTCTGAAGGTCATCTCCCTAGCATTTTTGATGCCGAACACGGCCAAATTTCGGGTAATTCGTTGACTTTCTTTACTCAGGGTGATAGGGTGCTCGTAGGTAGCGGTGATTCTGCCCCCGCAGGAAGCCAAAAACAAGAATCCAGACGCGAGTAGGAAGTAGATGCAGACCCTGGCCACGGACGACATCGCGAAATCGTACCGTGGACGGAGGGTAGTAAACGGCGTCAGTCTCCATATTAATCAAGCTGAGGTGGTAGGTTTGCTGGGCCCAAACGGGGCCGGCAAGACTACGACTTTCTATATGGCCGTCGGGTTGGTTCCGCCGGACAGCGGCCGTGTGCTGGTCGATGGGCAGGAGATTACGGACGTTCCCATGTACCTGCGCGCTCGGGAGTACGGAATCAGTTATCTGCCGCAGGAGCCGTCGGTGTTTCGCAAGCTGACGGTGGAAGAGAACATCATGGCAGTGCTGGAAGTGCAGGAGCTGTCATGGCAGGAACGGCGGCGGAAACGCGACCAGTTAATTGACGAGCTTGGGTTGGGGCACATCCGGAGCAACATGGGATATGCGCTCTCCGGCGGTGAGCGACGGCGCGTGGAGATCGCGCGCGCGCTGTGCATTGCGCCAAAATTTATTCTGCTCGACGAGCCGTTCTCGGGCATTGATCCGATTGCCGTGCTCGATTTGCAGAAGATAATCTTCGATCTCAAAGCCAATGGCATTGGCGTGCTGATCACAGACCACAATGTGCGCGAGACGCTTTCGGTGACCGACCGCGCTTACATCATCAATGAAGGACGAATTTTCCGCGACGGAACCCCCGAGCAGCTAGGCAACGATCCAGAAGTCAAGCGGGTTTACCTGGGCGAGAGTTTTTCGTTCGTATGAAATTACGGGGGTACTCTTTTGCAACCGCTCCCCCGGCGCGACAATAGGGCTATCAGGGAAGAATGGTTTTACTCCAGAACAAGCTGAATTTGAAGGTAACGCAGCGCCAGATCCTCACGCCGGGGCTGGTGCAGATGGTGAGCGTTCTCGCGCTCAATAAACTCGAGCTGAGGGAGATGATCAACGCGGAGATGGTAGAGAACCCGGTTCTGGAAGAATTGGATTCTTCCGTGCCGCTGCTGGATGAGGTGGCCGGGCGCGAAGAAGCGCGCGAAAGGGAAGTGGCCCAGGAAATTCACGAGCGGGAAGAACCTGCCCAGCAAAGTTCCGCCGAAGCCGACAAGAAGGACCCGTTTGACGAGATTGATTTCGGTTCATTCTTCCGCGATTATCTCGATCCCGGCTATCGCAGCTCCACCAACATGGAAGAGATCGAGCGGCCGTCGTTTGAAAATTTTCTTTCCAAGCCAAGCACGCTTACGGACCATCTGCTCTGGCAACTTGGTTCGGTGAGTGTGCGCCGTGAGGTCGCCGCGGCGGCTGAGTTGGTGATCGGCAACCTGAACGAAGAGGGCTATCTCACCGCGTCAGAGGACGAAATGCTGGGCGTGAGCCTCGAAGAGAGCGCCCCCGGGATAGCAAAGGCAGAAGAGGCTCAGCAAAACGGAGATGCCGCGCACTTGGAGCTCGTGGTTTCGCACACGCCTTCTCCAGAGGCGGCAGCAGCGGAGAATGGGAGCCATCTTGCTCCGGTATTGCAATTCACTCGCGATGACCTGCGCGAAGCCATTCAACTGATCCGCTTCTTTGATCCAGTGGGCGTAGCGGCTCGCGACCTTCGCGAATGCCTGATGGCGCAGCTTGAGCACCTGCAAAAGACCCGCGAGATGGAAGGGTCGGAAGATCCGGAAAACGACCAGGTCATCGAGGATGCGCTCAAGATCGTGGATGGCCAGCTTCACCTGCTGCAGAACAAACAGTACAAGGAGATCGCGAAAGCCATCACCCGTCCGCTGGACTCGGTCATCCACGCACACGAATTTATCCGCACACTCGATCCCAAGCCCGGCCTGAGGTACAACAAAACCGAACCGAAGCTGATTGAGCCGGATGTCGCATTCGTGAAGCACGGCGACGAATTTCTGGTATTGATGAACGATGAAGATTTGCCGCAGCTCCGGGTAAGTCCAACCTATCGCCGCCTGCTGCACCAGGGTGAGGGCGTTGAAAAGGACGTAAAGTCCTACGTAAAAGAGCGGTACAAGTCGGCGGTGCAGTTGATCAAGAATATTGAGCAGCGCCGCCAGACAATTTTGAAGGTATGCTATGCCATCATCGGACGCCAGGGGGAATTCCTGGACCATGGCATTGATTTGCTGAAGCCGATGATGATCAAGGAAGTTGCAGAAGAGATTGGAGTGCATCCTTCCACGGTGAGCCGCGCGGTGGCCGGAAAGTACGTGCATACTCCGCAGGGAGTGTTCGAACTGCGCTTCTTCTTTTCTGAGAGCGTGCAGGGGCCTGAGGGAGCGGCCACTTCGCTGCTAATCCTGAAGCGCCGCGTGAAAAGACTCATCGAAGAAGAGGACCCGAGCAAGCCGCTGACGGATGAGAACATCACCAAAATTCTGCAATCGCAGGGAATCCAGGTGACCCGGCGCACAGTTGCCAAGTACCGGGAAGACATGAAGATTCCCAGCACCCATCAAAGGAGGGTAAAAAACTGAGCTGCATGAAGGCGCAGTCGCACGGGACGTGGCGTCTTCGTATGTAACAAGTTGCCTGTACCTGATGCCGTGTTCCGGGCACTCGTCAGACGACTCCAATGCCGCACCCCCAGGAGGGAGTCTCATGAACGTGGAATACACTGGCCGCCAGTTTGAAGTCACTCCTGCAACCCGCAAACAAGTCGAAACCGGACTTGAAAAACTCAAGAAAATCTTAGGCACATTTCAAACCCACGTGATCTTCTCCGTGGAGAAGCACCGGTACAGCGTTGAAATCAGCGTGGCCGTCCGGAACCATGCTCCGATTGTGGGGCTGGCCGAAGCCACCGACATTACCAGCGCCATCGGCGACGCGCTCGACAAAGTAGAGCGGCAGGCAGTGAAGTACAAGACGCGCTGGAAGAGCAAGAAGCAGAAGGCACGCAAGCGGCAGGAAGAAGTTGTGCCGGAAGAAGTCTCGCTGGGCATTGCGATTGGCGGCGACCTGAAGACCGCTATCCCGGTGAAAGTCCACTCATTCCCTAACCACGTCAAGTTCACTGAAGCGCACATCACGCGCAGCGCGGACTCGGTCTCACACAGGCCGTTGACTCTCGAGGAAGCAGTGAAAGAGGCGGAGTTCCGCGATCGCGAGGTCTTTGTGTTCCGCGATCCGGAGGGGCGTGTGAAAGTCCTGCACAGGAAGAAGGATGGGAAGATGGAGTTGATTGAGGCGCCCTAATCATTCTGTTGCTCCGCTCCAAACCGCTTAACAGTTCTGCTACGGGTATAAATCCTGAGACACTTGTAACAGCGCAGCTCGCCACGCAAGCCCGGCGAGCTGCTTTATTTTGCTCACCAATAATCTCTTCGACTGATCTGCCTGTGCAAAAGTGTGCTTGTTCCGAGCGACGTATAATTGAATTTCCAGATGGCTTATCAGGTTTTAGCGCGCAAATACCGGCCGCAACGATTTTCTGACGTGATCGGGCAGGACCACGTCACCCGTACGCTCAAGAACGCCATTGAGCAGCAGCGGATTGCTCACGGATACATCTTCAGCGGTCATCGCGGGATCGGAAAGACGACGATCGCTCGGATCCTGGCGATGGCGCTGAATTGCCGTTCCGCCGAGCAGCCCACGCCGGAGCCGTGCGGCGTCTGCGACTCTTGCGTTGAAGTCCGGGCGGGAAGCTCGGTGGATGTGATCGAAATCGATGCTGCCACGAATCGCGGCATCGACGAAATTCGCGAGCTACGGGAGGCGGCGCGGTACCGGCCGGCGCGCGATCGTTTCAAGATCTACATTCTCGACGAGGCGCACCAGATCACCGATGCCGCCTTCAACGCATTGCTGAAGACATTGGAAGAACCGCCATCTCACATCGTGTTCATGATGGCGACCACGGCGCCGGAAGACATTCCTCAGACCATCCGCTCGCGCTGCCAACATTTCAGCTTTCATGCCGTCAAGTTTGATGACATCGTTGGCCAGCTTGCTTCCATCGCGTCCAAGGAGAACATTCAGGCTGACGTGCAAGCGCTAGCCGTTCTGGCCGAAGCCGGCGACGGTTCCATGCGCGATGCACTTTCCATCATGGACCAGGCGATTGCCTGTTGTGGAACCACTCTGACTGCGGACGGCATTCTCGGGTTGGTAGGCAACGTCGGTTCCGAAGTACTGGAACAGTTGATGGACACAGTGGAGCGCAGCGCCAGCGAGGAAGCATTGCGGCTGCTGGACCGCCTGATGACCCAAGGGCAGAACCCGGCCCATTTTTCCCGGCAGTTTGTCCGTTTTCTACGTAATGTTCTGGTGGCGAAGGTTGCCGGCGAGCAGTCCCCGGTCCTGCAGATTTCAGCCGATGAGCGAGCCCGCGCCGGCCGCGTGGCGCAAAAATTCTCCGAAGAAGACCTGGCGCGTTTTCTCCAGATCATGCTGCGCACGCACGATGAGATCGGATACAGGCAAGAGCAGCGTTTTCATCTTGAGCTCGGTGTAATGAAGCTGGTGCATGCCCAGAGGATTCTGCCACTGGAGCAGATTCTTAGCGGCGTAACCGTAAGCCCGCCCAAGTCAGCTCTTCCCGGCGCGAGTTCTTCTTTGCGGATTGAACCGCAGCCGCAAAGAACCACGGCAGAGCAGCGCACGCCGGCCGTGTCGCCCTTTGAAGCCGACCGCCAGCGCAAGGACCGGAATTTTGGACCGGAGATGAGCCAACCGGCAAGCGTGAACTCGCAGGAAACGTCTTCTGCTGCGGCAGTTGCGGTTGAGGCAGAGAATCCGGCCTCAACAACTGAGGATCCCGGAGTGATTCTGGGACAGATCGTCGCAGAGCTGGAGAATGCGGAGCATAGGACTGTTGCCACGACCCTTGAGTCGTCAACAGCAAGTTTTCAGGATGGCGTGCTGACCCTGACTGTGGTGCAGCCTGCGTCCATGATTGATCTGATGATGGGACCGGAAGTGAAACGTGTGGCCAACGCCGCCGCGAGCAAGACCGCGGGACGCAACGTGAAAGTGAACGTGGTCAGCGGAGCCGCGGCAAAGAACGGAGCTTTAGCGCGCTCGGCGCAGATCACGCGTCCTGGGAGCAACGGCGCTGGAGCGCGGAGCCGCGCGGCAGATGATCCGGTGGTGCGGCGCATGCAGGAAAAGTTCGGCGCGGAGATTCGCACCGTGATTGATCATCGGAATCGAAATTAGGAGCAGCTATGGGCGGTTTTGATCCGCGGCAGTTTCAGGAGATGCTGGAGCAGGCCCAGAGACAGGCACAGGACCTTCAGGAGAAGATGCGCCAGACCGTGGTCGAGGCATCGGCCGGCGGAGGCACCGTCACGGTGAAGATGAACGGCCAGAAGCAGGTGCTGCAGACCCGCATCGATCCTGAAGCTGTCAAGGCCGGAGACGTGGAGATGCTGCAGGACCTGGTGACTGCCGCGGTGAATTCCGCCGGGCAAAAAGTGGATGAGGCAATGCAGTCCACCGTGGGCGGCATGCTGGGCGGCCTGGGCATTCCGGGAATTTAAGAGGACGCGGTGTCAAAGTTTGCCGAGCCCATGGCTCGACTGATTGACGAACTCAAGAAACTCCCCGGCGTGGGCGGGAAGAGCGCGCAGCGGCTGGCGTTTCATATCCTGCGCTCGAGCAGCGAAGATGCCGAGGCGCTGGCTTCGGCCATCCGCAACCTGAAAGAAAAGCTCCATCTCTGTT
>DATEGH010000213.1:0-7500 GCA_035280185.1 Terriglobales bacterium | reverse complement strand
GACGGATCGTGAAGTCCGGCGGTCCGGAACTGGCCCTGGAACTGGAAGAGAAGGGCTATAGTTGGACGGAAGCCGAACCGGTGGGAGCGAGACGGTAGAGAGACATCGGGTGATCGGATCATCGGGAGATCGGGTGATCGGAAGCGGAATCATTCCCCAAGTGCCTCCGATGGTCCGATGAACCGATCGCTAAAGGACTTACAACTGTGATCACCGAAACTCAGGCCCCGGAACATTATCTCGAGGCGTTTGATCAATTCAATCATCGCGCGGCGACGCAGCTTGGCTGGCTGAAGACGCTGCGGCAGGAAGGGTTTGCCCGGTTCGCCGAGGCAGGCTTTCCTACTAGGCACGATGAGGACTGGCGCTTCACCAATGTCGCGCCGATCTCCAGCCGCGAGTTCCAACCTGCGCCGGCGGCGAGCATTGAAGCACAGCAGCTTGCTCGACTTGGATTGAGCGGCTTCGAGTATCAGCTTGTGTTCGTCAATGGAAGGTTCTCGCGCGAGCTTTCGCAGATTGAGTCGCTCCCGCCAGGAGTGCGGATCTGTGGATTGGCTGAGGAACTTGGAACCAACGCAAGCGCGGTCAAGGAACATCTGGGCCAATACCTCAACTTCCGGCGTGATGCGTTTGCAGCTTTAAATACTGCGTTCCTTGAAGATGGCGCATACGTTTGTGTTCCGCGCGGAACGGTGCTGGAAGAGCCGCTTTATGTTCTGTTCATCTCCGTGCCGGGCGAAGCGGCCATCATGGAGCACCCGCGCAGCCTTATCGTGGTGGAAGAAAATAGCCAGGCGACGATTGTTGAAGACTACATCTCTCTTGGCCCCAGCACGGCGCCGAGCTTTTCCAATACAGTGACTGAACTGGTGGCCGCACAGAACGCTGTTGTCTCGCATTACATGATCGTGCGCCAGGGCGATAGCTCGTTTAACGTCTCAACTCTTCGCATCCAGCAGGCCCGGACCAGCAACGTTGCCACACACTCGCTGCTGTTGAGCGGAGCGCTGGTGCGCAACAACGTTCATCCGGTGCTGGCGGGAGAAGGCGCGGAGTGCCTGATCAATGGGCTTTTCATGGCCAATGGCCGGCAGCACATGGACAATTACATGCTGGTGGAGCATGCCAGCCCGCACTGCAACAGCCGCCAGTTTTACAACGGCATTCTGAACGGTCAGGGCCACGGCGTGTTTCACGGGCGCATTATTGTCCACAAAGATGCGCAGAAGACTGACGCCAAGCAGACCAACCGCAACCTGCTGCTTTCCGACGACGCGCAGATTGACACCAAGCCGCAGCTTGAAATCTATGCCGACGACGTGAAATGTACGCATGGCGCCACCATCGGCCAGGTGGAGGAAAATGCCCTTTTCTATTTGCGCTCGCGCGGTTTGGATGAAAGCTCCGCTCGTCATCTGTTGCTGCTGGCATTCGCCAATGAGTGCCTGGACCGCATGCATTCAGAGCAGGTGCGCAATCATCTGAAGCGGCTGGTGATGGAGTGGCTGCCGGAGTCGGGCAAGCATGCCGGCGAGAAGCCTGCTGAAATTGAGAGGGCTTGGGAGGAAGTGGGATGAGCACAGCAGTAAAAACGCCTGTTGAAACCGCTCCTTACGATGTTTATCGCGTACGAGAGGATTTTCCGGTGCTGGCACAGCAGGTCCACGGCAGGCCTTTGGTTTATCTCGATAATGCAGCGACAACGCAAAAGCCTCTTGCCGTAATTGACGCAATCTCCCGCTACTATCGCTCAGACAATTCCAACATTCATCGCGGAGTTCACGCTCTTTCCGAGCGCGCAACCGAAGCCTACGAGAATGCCCGCGCGGCTGCTCAGCGCTTCATCAATGCCGCTGATCGGAAAGAAATCATCTTTGTCCGCGGCACTACGGAAGCGATCAATCTTGTCGCGCAGACCTACGGGCGTGAGCACGTAGGCGAAGGCGATGAAGTGCTGATCACGGCCATGGAGCACCACTCCAACATTGTTCCGTGGCAGATCCTGTGCGAGCAGAAAGGCGCGAAGCTGCGGGTTGCGCCGATCAATGATCGCGGCGAGTTGATGCTGGAGGAATTTGAAAGACTCCTGGGACCAAAGACGAAGATCGTCGCCGTCAGCCATCTCTCGAACGCGCTGGGCACGATCAATCCTATAAAGCAGATCACAAGGATGGCGCATGAACGCGGCATTCCGGTGCTGGTAGATGGCGCTCAAGCTGCGCCACGCATGCCGCTTGATGTGCAAGATCTTGATTGCGACTTCTATGCCGTTTCCGGGCACAAGATGTACGCGCCCACGGGAATCGGCTTTCTATACGGCAAGGCGGCGCTTCTGGAGGTGATGCCGCCATATCAGGGCGGAGGCGACATGATCGCCTCAGTCACGTTCGATAAAACAATCTATAACCGCCTGCCTTACAAGTTCGAAGCCGGAACGCCGAATATCGCCGATACCATCGGTCTGGGCGCGGCAATTGGGTATTTGAATCAGCTTGGGATTGAGAACATCGAAAAGCATGAGGCGGACTTGCTCGACTATGCGACTGCCGAGGTGGAGCGAATTCCAGGAGTGAGCATTGTGGGTACCGCGCGCGAGAAGGCTGGAGTGCTTTCATTTGTGATGGGCGACATTCATCCCCACGACATTGGAACCATCCTCGACAGCGAAGGCGTGGCCGTGCGGACAGGACATCACTGCGCGCAACCGGTGATGCAGCGCTTTGGCATTCCGGCGACGGCGCGCGCTTCCTTTGGCCTGTACAACACGCGTGAAGAAGTGGATGCGCTGGTGCGCGGCATCAGGAAAGTGAAAGAGGTGATGGGCTGATGCAAGAGCTGCGCGAGCTTTATCAGGAGACGATCCTGGAGCACAGCCGCAAGCCGCGAAATTTTGGCGAGCTGCCTTGCGCCAGTCACAAAGCCGAAGGCTACAATCCGCTCTGTGGCGACCACTACACGGTTTTCGTGAACGTGAAAGACGGCGCGATTGACGATATCAGGTTCAACGGCGCGGGCTGCGCCATCTCCAAAGCTTCTGCTTCCATGATGACGCAGAGCGTGAAAGGCAAGACCGAGAGCGAAGCGGAAGAGATTTTCTCTCGCTTCCATGACCTGGTGACTGGCCATCAGAACGGCACGGACAAGCTGGGCAAGCTGGCCGTGTTCGCGGGTGTCTCGGAATTTCCGCTGCGGGTAAAATGCGCCACGCTGGCCTGGCACGCGATGCGAGCAGCGTTGCGAGGCGATCAGCAGGCGGTCTCAACCGAGTAGAAGAACAGCATGAAACTTGGAGAAACAATCACGGTTTTGCGCGACTGCATGGCTACGCAGGTGCCCAGCGGAATTCCGTTTCCCATTCGCGCGGGCATCAAGGTGAGGCTGATGCAATCGCTCGGCGGGAGCTACACGGTCATGACCGATCAGGGCTACATGGGTCGCATCGACGCCAAAGATGCCGATGCTCTTGGCCTTACGGCGGAGAATGTCCCTGATGCCGCGGGCGAGTTCAGCGAAAATCTTGTCTGGGACCAGCTCCGCACCATCTACGATCCGGAGATTCCGGTGAATGTGGTTGATCTCGGTCTCATCTACGATTGCAAGATTGTTCCGGTTTCCGCAGGCCATCAGATTGAGATCAAGATGACGATGACTGCGCCGGGTTGCGGCATGGCCGACGTGCTGAAGAGCGATGTCGAGCGCCGCCTGGCTGCGTTACCCAGCGTTGCGGGAGTTCACGTGGAGATCGTCTTCGATCCGCCGTGGAACCCCGCGCGAATGTCCGAAGCTGCTCGGCTTCAGTTAGGACTCGACTTGGATACCGCCGGGTTCCCCATGTACGGAAGGTATTGAACGCGTTTCAATTCAGTCGCCGAGAGTCTTGACGAGCAACCTGGTATCGTCCGAAATAATTCCATCGACTCCCATTGCAGCGAAGCGCCGCATCTGTTGCATATCGTTCACCGTCCATGTGATCACCTGTTTTCCTGCCGCATGCGCCTTCTCGATCAGTTCCGGCGAGAGCAGACGGAAATGCGGCACAAGATAATTCGCAGGCATGCGTCGCCAGCGTCGAAGCTGCCAGCGCGTTTGCGCCAAGGTTCCCAGAACAAGCGAGCGATCGATCTCGTGAAGCCGGCGAACTACGCCAGGAAGAAATGAGGAAACGAAATAGTTACGCGGACGCGCGCGTTTGATGGCACGAACGACAATAGCTTCCAGTCCTCGGACCTTCAGCTCGATGTTGAGAAACGCTTCGGCCCGATATCGATCCAATACGTCTTCCAGGCAGGAAGGCATCTCATCGCGATTGACACAGCTTTGCTGAACCTGCTTCAATGTGGCGCGGCGCAGGGTCAGCCGGTTGAACTTGGGATCGTGGCAGAGAATGGTGTGGCGGTCGCGGGTACAGCGGACGTCAAACTCAAAACCATCGGCGCCATGCTCCAGAGCGAGATCAAAAGCGGTAAAGGTGTTTTCCGGCGCGTATCGTCGGGCGCCGCGATGGCCCAGAAGCAGGAGTTTGCGCGACAAGCGGGTCAGTCGAGATCGAAGTCGCGGATGCGAGGACCTTCATCCGGCGTTTCTTTGGCCTTCTTCATGGCCTCCTGGAATTTCTTCTCCAGAAGATCGGCTTTGTTCTTCTCCGCATCCACCGCCTGGCGGAAGATGGATTCCTTGCGGCCTTCCTGCTCGCGCATGGCTTTTGCGGCAGCCTCAAAATCGGCGAAGGTCTTAGGCTTGATGGGAGCGACGTGAGAAATCACGGCTCGCGTGGCCGGATCCACCTTCAGCACCGCAGTGCAGCACGGGCAGGCAACTTCGAACGGATCTGATGAAACCTTTGGCATCATCAAAGATTGTAAGCCGATAAGCGCACAAGCGGAAAGGGCAACCGAAGCTCCTGGTTGATTTGTTAAAATCTACGCCGGACTCCCAATGAGCTTGCAGCCGCATTTTACCAACGTTCCCGCCGCGATCGAAGAAATTCGCGCCGGGCGCATGATCGTCGTGGTTGATGACGAAGATCGCGAGAACGAAGGCGATCTTACGCTGGCTGCGGAAAAGGTCACGCCTGAGGCGATCAACTTTATGGCGCGCTACGGCCGCGGGTTGATTTGCCTGGCCATGACAGCGGAGCGCCTTGAATACCTTCGCATCGGTCCCATGACGCGGGAGAACACCTCTCCTTATGGCACGGCTTTCTATGAAAGCGTCGAAGCGCGTGAAGGCGTGACCACCGGCATTTCCGCCCATGATCGCGCGCGGACAATTCAAGTTGCGGTTGATCCGGCAAGCCGCGCAGCCGATCTCGTGCGGCCAGGACATGTATTTCCTCTTTGCGCTCGCAAAGGCGGGGTGCTGGTGCGCGCCGGGCAAACGGAAGCTTCCGTGGATCTGGCACGTCTTGCCGGTCTGGTTCCCGCGGGCGTGATCTGCGAGATCATGAACGAGAACGGCACCATGGCCCGGGTCCCCGACCTCGAAGAATTCTGTGGCGTCCACAACCTGAAGATGTTGACCGTGGCGGCGTTGATCCGCTATCGCATGGAGCACGAGCGCTATGTCTCGCGCGCCGGGGAGGCCATGTTGCCCACGCGTTACGGCGAATTCCGCATGATTGCCTTTGAAAGTCAGTTGGATGGCGAATCCCATGTGGCTTTAGTGCGCGGCGAAGTGGAGCAGGTGAAGCGGCCGGTGCTGGTGCGCATGCATTCGCATTGTCTTGCGGGCGACGTCTTCGGCGGGGCGCTCTGCGAATGCCAGCTTGTGCTGGACCGCTCACTGGAGATGATCGCGCGCGAAGGCACTGGCGCGTTGATTTATCTCCACAACACTTCCAAGGGATTCAGCGTGGACGATCAAAAGCGGCTGGTGTTTCATCGCGAAGCGCCGCGGACGACAGCCGCTCATCAGCGCAAGACGCAGCGCGATATCGGCGTGGGCGCGCAGATTCTTTCTGACCTGAACCTGCGTTCCATTCGATTGCTGACGAACCATCCCAAGCGCGTAGCCGCGCTTGAGGGCTTTGGGATCAGCATCGCCGAGCAGGTGCCGATTCCAGTCAAAAGTCTCGCGGTTTAGATCACGTTCAGTTTGCCTTTCTAGGCACGACCTCTTCGTCGCTGATCATGAACTGCGCCGAACAGTGATTGGATCCGCAAATCACCGGTAATAGCCCGCGCATCTGCCGGCGCGTGATCAGGCCCAGCGTTCCGCATTCGGGACAGCCCAGCACGGCCCAGTAAGGATCATCCTGAGCGCCCACTTCGCCCGCATTTTCCAGAACAAAAATGCTTCCCGGCCCCATCTCTTCCGGCAGCCATTCCGTCACGATGCTCAATTGGCCAACCATGGTCACCTCCGTCGTTCTTGCTCCCCTGGTTTTGCTCCTTTTTTCTTGCTTTTCCGGCTTTAATGCAGAAGGCGTGAGTTGCCGTCACGAGCTTCTGCGCTTTCGCTTGCGCGTAACCTCCTGACGTTCCGCGGGCCGTCGTCCGAAAACGTCGGCCCGTATCTCGCGCACCGCATCGCTCAGGCAGATTCCAAGCAGCGGCTGGCGTGAGTTTTTCAGGATGTCAATGATCTGCCGTTCGGAGTTTTCGAGGTAAATCCGCTTCCCATCGGTCAGCAGATGGTACTCCGATCCATTGGTTACCGTTTCCGCCAGACGGCGCCCGAACTCCTTTTGCAGGAACTTCATAATGCGGCGAATGCGCTGCAGCGGAAACGCCTTGCGACGAAGCGCGCAAATCACCGCAACTTCCGCCAGATCTTCCGGTGAGTACGCGCGACGCCGGCCCGAGCGCGCCGGGACCACGATCCCGCGTTCGTCCCACCATTGGAGCTGGCGCGGCGTGATTCCGGTGAGCTCCACCACCTCGGCTGATGTAAATTGCTTTTCCATAACTGCTGAGAAACGTTTAAAACATTTCTCACACTAAATGTTTGCATCATTTTAGAGGGAGTATTCCGGAAGTCAACAGAAAACAGGCTGCTCAGTTGCGATTTAGGAAGGAGACAAATTGGTGGCGTCTGGAGAGTCAGAACCGCCGCCTACAAAATGAACGATCTCAAGTCGATCGCCATTTTTCAGCGCGATCGTTTCCCAACTGCCGCGAGGCGCGATTTCAAGATTCAGCTCTACGGCAACACGATCGGGCTTCATCCCAAGCTGGGCGATGAGGCCAGCTAGAGTCAGGCCGTCGGGGAAGTCGCGCGATTCGCCGTTGAGTTGGAGGGTCATAAAAAGTACTATTTTGCAACGAGGTACTTAGTATTTAGTACTTAGTAATTAGCTTGCATACGTTCCCGTGAACAGCAACTCGACAATTCCTGCTTTCGACCGCTAAATACTAAGAGCTAAGAACTAAATACTGCGTTTGTTAATATCCTCTCTTCTTATCCACCTCATTCAGCAACTTCTTGCCGCTCATAAACCGTTTCAGGTTCTCCGCAATCAAATCATAGTGGCGGTCCCACAGTCTTTCCGTAACGGCG
>DATEGH010000212.1:0-6761 GCA_035280185.1 Terriglobales bacterium | reverse complement strand
GGCGGCCTGTATTGAAAGTGTCACGTGAACAGCTACTTAAACCTGTGTCATTCCGAGCGCCGCTGTTTGCGCGAGGAATCGGCTCCTGCGGGTTCCAAGAACCGGTAATGACAGAGTGATTTCAGGGCTGACTCAGAATGCACCACCCACTCCTCTGTTCCTCAGCGTTTCAAAGGTTTTGGTTGTGATTTCGCAATCAGTGCGAAAGAGTAACCGCCAGGCTCTGGCTTTGCGTGCCGCTGCTGGCCGTAACAACGACTGTCGCGCCGGTCTGCTGCGGCGCCGCGCCTTGAATCTGGACCGCGTTGCTGCCGCCGCCGCAAGAAGAAATTCCAATCACCAGAATTATTGCAAGGAACAAGAAAAGTGCCCGCTTTGATGTCCTGCTTCGCCGGAGGAAACATCCGGCAAATGCCAGTGCGAAGATGTAAGGAAAACTTCTCTTGAGCGGCACAGGCCCCTGGCGTGCGCTCTGGCCGACGATGGACACTGAGAGAGAAGCGCTTGCATTCGCGCCAAGAGTGATCGAAGACGGCGAGACACTGCACCCAAGAGAACCTGAGCAGCCGAGCGAAACGGTTCCTGTGAACCCGTTCACAGAGTTAAGCGTCACCCCAGTAGCTGACTGTTGAAGCTGAAAGAACGGCACCGGAGGCAGCGCCGCCTCCCAGATGCCACGCCCGTATGTAGCAGCGCGCAGCCGTCTTGTTCCTGGCCCGTCAAACAACAACAGACGCACGGCCGGAACGCTGGGCAATCCGGCAGCAACTTCTGACCACGTGTTGCCGCCGTCCAGAGTTTCAAACACACCGACATCGGTACCGGCAATCACGTGCGAGCCATTGATGCGGTCAATCACAACCGAATCCGCTGGAGCGTCGGGCAACGCTGCTGCGCCGGAGCCGCTGATATCAGTCCAGGTGACGCCTGCGTCGGTGGTGCGCCAGACGTGACCAACCCCGAAGCCCATCACCGCCGCAACCGCTGTCTTGCCGGAAGGATCGCTCGGATCCACAGCGACGCCGCTGATCTTGAAGCCCCGCGAGTTCAGGTTCGCGCTACGGTCCATGAAGCTCTGCGGTCCGCTCTCCGCCGCCGTGCTGACGAAGATTCGACCGTCATTTCGTCCGGCATAGATGACGGAAGCAGCGCCTCTGGGTGATGGCGGCCCACCCGCCGCAAGTGCGGTAATCATATGGTTGGCAGCGCAAGCCGTGTTGCTGCCGGTATCCAAATTGAAGCTCAGCGCAAGCCCGTTGTTTGCTCCGGGCCAGCCGCTTCCGTCAGCCGGACCGCGCCAGATGCGGCACGTTCCAACAATGAGTTTGGACGCATCAAGCGGATCGAGCATGTAAGGCGTGTAGAACCCGCTGCTGTCGCCGCCGATGTTATCGTGGCAGGCCGGGCCGTTGCAGTTGTCGATCACAGGAACGAAATCGCGCGCGCTGCAATCCGCTCCGCCGGTGCATCGATGGATGGAAACACCAGTCCCTGCCGTGTACCAGATCCCGTTGCCGCGCGGATCGATATCACTAAAGCCGCCATCGCCGGAATTGACTGAAGTCCAACTCGCGCCGTCACCCCTGGCCGAGCCATTGTCCTGCGTGCCGCCCAGCAGCAGAGAAGGATTGCTCTCATCGTGCGACATCCAGATGAATTCCGTCATCGGACCCAGTCCGGCATTTAAGTTTTGCCAGCTTGCGGCATTCGCGGCAGAGCACGATCCATCCGATGCTGCGCCGTTCAAGCTGCGATACACGCCGCCATCGTTGACAAAAAACATCGTGCGCGGATTCGTCGCCAGGAAAGTCATTCCATGCTGATCGGGATGTACATGAGACGACGCCGAGACGACTCCGGTGTTTGCACAGCCATAGCTGTGAGTCAGGTTCATCCAGTTGCAGGCTGCGGAAGCGCTGGAAGACAGTGAGCAGCGATAGACGTTCACGCCGCCCAGATATACATCCGTTCCGGCCGTGCCGCTGGGAACTGCACTCAGATAGAAGTTGTAGGCCGATTGCGCAGAGCCGCAGCCGAGACTGTCGGTGCAGTTGGTGTAGCCGCTCTGCCCCAGATCGGCCGACCAGCTAGCGCCCTGGTCGGTGCTGCGATAGATGCCGCGGAAATTCTGATTGGCGTCAACGTAGGCGGCATAAAGTTCTCCGGTGCCTTGCCGCACCGCAAGCGCGCCTCGAGCCAGAGGACAGCCAATGCTGCCAAAGGCGGGGCAATTCGCAGTCGAGAGCAGACTGCCACCGGGCTGATTGGGCACGCGTTGCCAGGTCTGGCCGCCGTCGCTCGAAGAATAGACACCCTGAAATCGCAGCGCCGCGAAAAATTTGCCGGAAACGGGATCATAGACAACATCGGTTGCGGAACTGTAAGGGATGGCGTTGGCGCCGTCGTTGCTCACGAACGCGAAGTTCCAGCTCAGCCCGGCGTCGTTGGAGTAGTACAGTCCGCGCTCGAGGTTATTGCCGGCGCCGGTCGCTGCCGCATTCGTGGATGCCGTTGCGGCAACCACCTGCGATGTCTTTCCCGGTGAGGTATTGAATGTAATTTTGCTGAAGCCCAACCCTTTGAAGCTGACCACGCGCGCGGGAGATGAAGTGGCATCGATGGCGGAGTCGATGAGCTGCCAGGTTGCGCCCGCACCGGTCGAACGCAAGATGCCCAAGCCGTAGTAGGAGTCGCCCGAGCTGTTAGTCTCGCCGGTTCCAACCAGAATTACCGTGTTCGGTCCGGTGGTATCAGGCTTGAGTGCCACTGCGCCAACCACGAGAGTAGGCTGGCCGTCCAGCAAGGGAGTCCACGCAACCGAGGCCGCCGGCGCAGCCGCGTTGGCGCTGCGCCACAACCCGCCGTAAGCGCCGCCAGCGTAAACCGTGTTGCCCGAGGCATCATTCTGGTCAATGGCGATGGCCGTAGCACGGCCGGTGACCGCGCCGTAGCTCTGAAACCCTGAAGGGTCGGACGGAAGGTTCCATGGACCCAGATTGTGCCAACCGCCGATCGCGGTGCTCTGCGGCGCGAACCCCGTAGAATATTGCGAACGCAGCCGCGTGATGGCGCGAAGCTGAAGCTTCTGCTCGTAGGCGTGTTGGAGCAGCGCAGCCGGGTTTCCGTTGCGGAGCTGGCGGCCTTCGCTGAACCATGCGCCACGTTCGATTGGATTATCGGCATCGGCATCGGACGCGTCGAGACCGGGATGCACTTTGGCGCCCTGGCCCAGGAGCATCAGTCCTGAGACACAAAGAAAAAGTAGAATTCCGCACTCGCGCCAAAATTTCCGCGAAGCCAACGCCATACCTGCACCTTGTGGGTTAAGGCGCAAGTATTCGGCGCGCTATGGAACGGGACAATAGGAGTATTGCCTGATTCGCAGCGCCTTTGTGCCTAATTACTAACAGCCGACTGCAATTGGAAAAGCGGGAAGCGTATGCGAAACTTGGGGCGGGGGCCTGTAGCTCAACGGTTAGAGCAGCAGACTCATAATCTGTTGGTTGCAGGTTCGAATCCTGCCGGGCCCACCAAAACTAGAACTTCCCATACTTCACCGAGCACCCATACGGGCGCGTAGCCGGATCAGTTACCGGCTTGCCGCCCATCGCTTCCGTAAGCGCGGCCTCAACGTAGTTCTTTGCGCCGGAGATGTCTGACTGATCGGTGGTGGGCTTATCGTCAATCGCGCCTTGGTAGATCAGATTGCCCGCAGGATCAATGATGTACATGTCCGGCGTGGTCTTTGCGTCGTAAAGGCGGCCGAGCGTCCCCGCCGGATCCATCAGAACGGCCGTCGGGCCGGCGTTCATCTTCTTCAAATACTCGTTTTCCTGAGAAGGCGTGACAAATCCCTGCTTGCCCGGCGCCGACGAGATCACCGTGAACCACACCACGCCCTTGCCGGTCCACTCTTTCTGCAGGCGCTGCATGTTGTGGCTCTCGTAGTGTTTCTGCGTATAGGGGCAGCCCTGGTTGTGCCATTCCAGGACCACGTATTTCCCTTTGTAGTCAGCCAGCCGCTGCACCTTTCCATTGCTATCCACGGAGCTGAAACCGGGCGCGGGATCGCCCACCTTTACGGCAAACGCAGCGACAACCAGCGCAATCACAGAGCAGAAAGCGATAACCGAACGGCGCAGACGAACCATGGTTCTCCTCCTCAGTAGCAACACAACATTTTACCGCCGGGCAGGACGCACCGGCGCTGCGATCTCATATGCTCGGTCTCTAACAACCAGAACGCCGCGCAAGACTGTAATCGGCTTCAGCAGCAGATCAGATTTCTTCAATTCCAAACTCACGCCTCTTGCCATCTGCCGCACCACCACCTGACGCGCGGCATTATCGATCTGCCCCGGATCAGCCGGGAAGAACTGCGCCTGCTTCAATCGAACCGGCGCGCTCACGTTGAGAATAAAAGTGTCTTTGCCGGAAATGGCCACTGATTTCCATCCGCGCGGCAACGGCTTAGGAAAATTCTGTTCTGCTGAAGCAAACAGCTTCGTCTCCAACGGATTCTCTTTTGCAGCCGAACTCACCGGAAGAGCCAGCTTGAGTTCTGCACGGTCCGGCAGACAAACCTCGCGACAGATCAGCCATTTCGCATTCAAGGTGATCTGCGCCGTAGTGCCGGATTTCGTAGCTGGAGCGACTTTCAGTGGAACCAGCAGCAGCACGCCATCTTTGTAGCCGTAATCCGCCAGCTCGGGCGAGGCTTGCAGCCGTTCAGGGAACGGCCACTCGATCTCTCCGGCGCTGAAGCCTTCAGGAAGCTGCCACTGCAACGCGGGAGGCTGGCCGGAATCTCCGGGATTTTTCCAGTAAACGTGCCAGCCTGGCTCAAGAACAAAATGGACACCCAGAAGAGCGGTGCTTCCGGGAGCAATCTCCGCCTGCTTTGCGATGAGCTCAAGTTGCGCGTGCTTCGCCGCAACAGGAGCCGCGCTCGCCATCGCGAAGCTGAACAGCGTAAGCGCCAACAAGGGAACTCGAAGATGCGCGAAGCGGAGCATCGTTTTTCATTTTCCGCCGCACGCAGTTCTAGGCGCAAATCAACTTCAACAAAAAAGGGCAGCGCTTTCGCACTGCCCTTCCGAGGCCGCCAAACCAGGACTACGGCAACACATACCTCAAGCTCAGATAATTCATGAACAAATGCGCGTTCTTCGGCGCAGGCGTTGGAGTGGTGGCCACAAACCATGGAGAGCGCGTCAGGTATGACGCCTGATTGATCACCACAAGCGAGCCGTATTGAGGATGCTTCCAGAACGTATGCACGATATCCAGCGTTCCTTCCTGGATCGCGCGGTTGTTGTTGCTGGCGGAACTCGGTCCGCCAAAGCCGATGAATGGCTGGGTCGCCGCCGTGGAAGTTACGTCAACAAATGTGTTGCGCTGGAAATAGTCTCCGCCATAATAGGCGCCGAACTCGGTGTTCTTGCCCCAGGGAACTTCCAACCCAATTGTCGTCGCACCGGCATGGACCATCGACGTTGTCGCTGTGAATACCGTCGGCGTCAGCGCGACCGGCACCACCACGGCATTCGGCCCCTGCCCAACCAGATAGCGTCCGATTCCCGTGCCCCAAATGCCGTTCACCAGCACACGCGCGCGCTTGAACGCGTCAAAGTTGAACGCGCCCATCACAGCGCTTCCCATCTTGGAATCAGTGACAAACGGGCTCGCCGCCGTTGCCGGCGTGTTCTGGACGGCAATCTTCACGCTGGTCAGCATGCCACCCGCTTCCAGATGGATGTGCCGGTCGCCGGATTTATCCAACGCGATCTTGCTGACGATGTCAGGAAACCAGTTGGGGATATTGGCACCGCCTTCGGGATCAAACTGCTTGCCCAGTGTCGTCGCGAATGCCGAAGGGAAGACCACTTCCCCATTAGTGAACTGCTGCGGATTCTGCACCTCAACGCCCCAGGCAAACGATTTTGCCGGATGCCATCCCAAGCGGAAGAGGCTGGCGCGTGAGTAAGGTATGCCGACTCCCACGTTGGAATCCTCGTTCAGCGTGATGGCCAAGTCTGCCGGCGCGGCCGAGATGCCGACGCGGTTCGGTGTTTCCAATCCCCAGGATTGGCCGCCCAGCAATTCCCATGGACCGTGCTTCAGGTCAAGCCAGTAGAGCCGAAGGCGAAGAGTGTGTGGGTTCGTAGTTTGAAAAACCGACGCCGCGTCATTGCCATTGAAATCGCCTTCTAGATAGCCGGTGATATCTGTGTCGTGAAACTTGCTGCCGACCTTCAGATTGAAGCGCGAATACTGGCCGGTGGAGCGGAATTCCGTGAGTTGTCCCTGGGCGCTATTGCTGAATGGAATGGCGCCAAAGTTGGTCGAGATCGCAGAACCGGAGTTGGTGGTGCGGAAGACGTTTTCAAAGTCCACAAAGCCGCCCGGAGTGAAATCCGCTGCGCCAATGCGGAACGAGAGCGGCGACTCTTTCGGTTTCTCCACGTCCGATTGCGTCACAGCAGCAGCCGGAGCGCCGCTCGTTGTCATTGAAGCGTTCACCACCTGAGGCTCGGGATTTTGTTTCTCCTTAAGCTGGCGCTGAAGTTCTTCGATCTGCTTCTGCTGCTCTGCCATCTGCGCCTGTTGGGCGGCAAGTGTCTTTTGCAGGGTCTGCAACTGCTCTTCAACTGATTTTGTGCTGCCGTTCTCCGGCGCGCTCTGGCCCAGCGCAATTCCGGCGATCAGAAATATAAAAACCAACCTGCCCATGAATCTCATCAACTCATTTCCTCCTGGAT
>DATEGH010000211.1:0-6461 GCA_035280185.1 Terriglobales bacterium | reverse complement strand
CAGGTGATCCTTGCCGAGCTCTTCTTTCACACTCGGCGGCAGCAAATACGCTTGATCTGGCTGATACGGCAGAAATCGTCCCATACCTCTCTTTCTGCCTCATCTTCATTACAATTACAAGTTAGTTCTCACGCACACTCTGTAGCCCCACTCGCTCGGCGTGCTTGGTTCCTCTTTATTCCGGCTTGGGCGGAGCGGGTTGTGCCTGCCCGGGATTCTCAGCTCCGGCAGGAACGGAAACAATTTCAACCTTGCGTCCGGTTCCTCCTGCCTTGGTCTGAACGCGCTGGCCGTCAATGCCTTTGGACTTCGTCAGGTACGTCTTAGCATTATCGGCACGCTGCTGGGCAAGCTTAGGCGTTTCCAGTTCCTCATTTGAGCCAGTCAGGACGATGGTAGATTGCGGGTCCTGCTGCATCTTCAGCGCAACATCGTCGAGAATTGCTTTCGAGCGGTTGTCCACGTAGGCGCTGTTGGGCTTGAATTCAAGCTCGTTCAGCTTGGTCGCGGTCGGCGGCGGCGGAGTCGCGGCTTCAACGTTCACCGTGGTGACTGCTGTTGCGTTGAGCTGACGATCATCGATAGCAGTCGCGCGGACTGCGATCGGCCCGGGACCGGTGTCGCTTGTGTCGAGCGTGGCCTGATTGCGATTGGCGGAAAGCTTTCCTCCGTTCGCGACGAACGCGATGCTCAGCGGACGGTTATCCGGGCTGGTGGCGTCGCAACTGATCATGGCGGTTTCGCCTACGCGAACCGTGGCCGGCGAGGCCGTGCAATTGATCTTGGGCGGCTGTGCGGTGGCAAGATCATTCCCTGAAGTGGTCGTTTCAGGCTCCGCCGTGGTTCCCGGCTGAGTCACTGAAGCGGGATTTATCGGCTGCACTTCCGGCGCATTCTCCACGTCCATCACCTCAACGCGGTCGCCGACCTGAACATCCTGCAAGGTGTCCAGCAGCATGGCAGTGGCGCTATGTTTATGGACGGAAAGCACCATCATATCGCCCAGCGTCAGCCGAGGCAGGCTGGAGACATCGCCGCCCATGCTCGGGGGACTCTTTTGCGTGTCTTCATAGGCAGAGGCGTGACGCGCCAGGCCCTCTTCGGGCGAGTTGTAAATTGCGGTATAGGTGCGGGTGGCGCGCAGGTAATCGCCGACTTTCAGCCCCTTGTCCGCGCCGATGCTCAGGTACACCGCGTACCGCGTTCCCAGATAGGAATGAAAATCTTTCGCCATGATGATGCGACCCGTGGTTTTGCCATTCGGCGGCGCAAAACGGTCCAGGCTCACTTTGCGGAATTTTGGAGCTTCGCGCTGCTCGAACGGTATGGCGATATCTCCGGGAACAAAATCGGAACAGCTCAACTCAGGGACTGCAATGGCGGTGTTGTTCTGAACGTCAATCACTTTCGCGATCCCAAGCTCAAAATAGGGTTCTCCGGCGGAGCTGATGGCAGCGTGCTGGCCACGAAATAGCTCATAACGGTTCGCGTCCCTGACGCGCCGGACAATCTGCATCCGGTCGCCTTCCTTCATGTCTTTGCCGTGGATGTAAATGTAGTCGGAAGCGCCGGCAAAGCGCGTCTGGTCAGGCGAATTCATCCCGGCGGCAACAAAGCGGCTTTCGGGAATCCGTTCGGTGGTGATAAAGCCGGAGCAGTACATATCATCAGCCGTGGGCGCGTTTCCAACGTTCAGCGACATGGCGCGCGCTTTTTGCGCTGGCGCAGGGGCAGCTTGTGCCGAGATTTGCATTGAAACTGCCGTTGCGGCGAGCACAAGCACCAGAATTTGCAATTTGTACATCGATTCCCCCTTGTTCAAGGACAGCATGCGCTGCGGATTTGCCGGGAGCCTGACCGCCCCTTATTGGCACGGCTCACCAGCAGAACTGGAATTTCAGAAGCAGGGACGCTCGGGGTGGAACATATCATTCTGATGTCTGAGGAGCAACTAAGTTCTTATTTACTTGGGAGATACACTTGATTACAGAAGTTCATTTCACTCTTGCATTTAGGGGCTTGCTCTGTAATTTTGCATCACGTATGATGCAAACCCTTGTCTCTTAAATGAACTCGTCATCCAATTTCGCTCCCCGTTTCCTCCCCGCGCGGCTCCCCCGAGTCTGCGTGGCCATAGCTTCCAGCAATCCCGTGGATCTGGTCCAGAAAGCAGATCAAGTGGTGCGGGAAAACCCCTTTGTTGAGTTCAGGTTAGACTACCTGCCTAAGCCGGTTCTGGGTCTCCCGCGGCTGAAGACCTTTATTGAGTACCATCCTGAAGCTCTTATCATCGCCACCTGCCGCCGGGTTGTAAGCGGAGGCAAGTTCCGCGGCACGATCGCCGCACAGATCGACCTGCTGGCCAAAGCGGCCCAGCAGGGATGCCATCTGGTTGACGTGGAAATTGAAACCGCGGTAAAGCTCAAGCAGAGCGACTTTGCCCGCTTGCGGCGCTCGGCCAACCTGATCCTGAGCTTCCACGATTTTCGCGCCACCAGGAAACTGGAAGACGCGTTCGCCAAAATGCGCGACTATCCTGCCGACTTTTACAAGATCGTCACCACGGCCAACTCACTCTACGACAACGTGGTGATGATGAAGTTTCTGGAAAAGTACAGCCATCAATATTCACTTATTGGGCTGTGTATGGGCGAGCAAGGCGTGATCAGCCGGCTGCTTTCCCAGCGAGCGGGAAGCCAGTTCACTTTTGCTTCCGCCGCCGTCGGCGAAGAGACCGGCGCAGGGCAGATTGCGGCCCGCACGTTGCGCGAAACCTATCGCATTGACCAGCTAGACGCAGCCACCCGTGTTTATGGAGTCGTCGGCGACCCCGTTGCGCATTCGCTCTCGCCCATCATGCTCAATACGGCTTTCCGGCGCGAGAACGTGAATGCCGTTTACCTGGCCCTCCACGCCAAATCCATGGATGACCTGATGAAGTGCGTGCGCGACATCCCCATCCACGGCTTCAGCGTCACCATGCCTTATAAGGAAGAGATCGTAAAGCATCTGGACAAGAGCGATCCCCTTACGGCCAAGATCGGCGCATGCAACACCGTGGTCTGTGGGCAGGAAGGCAAGCTGTTCGGTTTCAACACCGATGTTTCCGGAGTGGTCCGCCCCCTTGAGATGCGCATGCGCCTGGCCGGCGCCCGCATTCTGGTGTTGGGGGCAGGCGGCGCGGCAAGGGCCGCGGTATTTGGCCTGAAGGAACGCGGCGCAGAAGTTTACATCCTGAACCGCACGCCCGGTCCGGCGCAGACCCTGGCCAAGCAGGCGCGCGCCAAGGTCGTAAACCACACCATGCTCAAGAAGATGGAGTTTGATGTGATCATCAACGCTACTCCCATCGGTATGGAAGGCAATCGCGATCCGCTGCTCATCTCCGAACAGGAATTCCGGGCGCGCTACTTCTTTGAGATGGTGTACACCCCTACGGAAACCAAAATGGTGAAGCTGGCCCGCGCCAAAGGAATCCACGTGATCCTGGGCGTGGAGATGTTCGTCCAGCAGGGCGCGCGGCAATTTGAGATCTGGAGCGGCAAGCCGGCCCCGGCAATGGAAATGCAGCGAGTCGTAGAATACGCGCTGGCCCAACGTGCCGCCGCCAAAGCTGCCGCTGAAGCAAAGCCGGTGAAAAAGCCCGCGCGGTAACCAAAAACCTTACCTCTGATAACGCTGATCCGACTGATTTACGCAGATCGGATCCAGAAAAACCGATTCGGCTCTTATCAGCGAGCATCCGTCCCATCCGCGCCATCAGCGTTCGGGTCTTCTTGACCCGCCAATTGCTAGCTGCTAATTGCCAATTGCTTAATTCAGAAACATCTGCCTATACAGGGTATCCCGCTGCTTGGGCACGAACCCTGCGTCGCGGATCATGCGGCGCAGCTCCTCCTCTGTCGTGCAATTGTTCACGCCGGCGGAGCGCACCACGTTTTCTTCCAGCATCACCGAGCCCACGTCATTCCCGCCAAAGCGCAACCCAAGCTGGCAGACTTTCAGTCCCTGCGTCACCCAGCTTGATTGAACGTTCTCGAAGTTCGAGAGGAACAGCCGCGCAATCGCCAGCGTTTTCAGGTATTCGACGGCGGTGGCTTCATCCCAGTGGCGACCACCCAATGCGGTGTTCTTCGGCTGGAAGGTCCAGGGGATGAAGGCCGTGAATCCGCCGGTTTCCTCCTGCAGGTCGTAAATGCGCTGAAAGTGGTTGATGCGGTGCTCCAGCGTCTCGCCCACGCCGAACATCATCGTGGCCGTGGTGCGCATGCCGAGTTTGTGGGCCGTTCGGTGAACGTTGAGCCAGTCTTCCGTCAGGCACTTGAGGCGCGCAATCTTATAGCGGACTTCGTCGTCGAGAATCTCCGCCCCGCCCCCCGGAATGGAATCGAGGCCCGCATCACGCAGCCGCTTGATCGTGTCTTCAATGGTGAGGCCGCTGACCTCTGCGAAATGGATGATCTCTGAAGCGGAGAAGCAGTGCAAATGAACTTTGGGGAAGCGTTGCTTGATGCCGCTCAGCATTTCTTCATACCACTCGATCTTCAGATCAGGATGCAGGCCGCCCTGCATCAGCACGCCGGTGCCGCCGACTTCGACGGTCTCGCGGATCTTCTCGTAGATGGTCTCGAAGTCGAGCACATATCCCTTGGTGCGCCCCGGGCCTTTAATTGGCGCATAGAAGGCGCAGAAGGTGCAGTACTCGGTGCAGAAGTTCGTGTAGTTGATATTGCGGTCAATGATGTAGGTGACCACGCCTTCCGGATGCAGCTTGCGGCGGAGCGAATCGGCCTCCATGCCGATGCCGATCACATCGTCAGAACGGTACAGCTCCAGCGCTTGCGCTTTGCTCAAGGACATAGACAGAAATTGATTTTAGAACAGCGGTCACGGAGCGGCAATCGCGGGACCGAGCAAATAGCAAATGGCAATTAACAACTGGGAATTGGAGTCTCGGTGTTGGTAGCAAGCTAATTCGTCGCGTTCCGATGGACTCCGCATTTGACGTGTGTAGCTGACGAGATTTAGCATTCTCGCCGCTGTTCATGGAGGTCGTGATGAAGTTGTTCGTCTCTGCGGTTCTTTCTGCTTTCATGCTGGTCCCAACCGGGCTTTTCGCCCAAACGATTATCTCTCCCGGATTGCAGATCGGCTCAGCCAATACCGCGGTTGCCGATCCAACGGTGCCGCGACCAGCCACGACGCCCTGTGTCGTTCAGCTCTTTCAGAATCTTCAGTTCGCCAATTTCTCTCCCAAACTGTTTAACTTCACGCCGCCTGCGGCGTGTCCCGGTCCCTGGGCCAAAGTAGTTCTGGAAGCGGACTTCTCAATTGAGGCAGGGCGGCAGTTTGACCGCACGGCGAACATCTGGATCGGGGGAACGAATGTCTATTTCGGCACTACAGCGGAACCTTCTCGCAATGTGGCGCGGTCCTGGCACATCGAGCGCGATCTCACCGACTACAGCGCACTTTTCAAAACACCGCAGAACGGACGGATTGACCTCGGCAATCTCGTGAATTCAACTTTCACCAGCAGCCTGTTCGGCAACGCGGATATAGCTTTCTATCCGCTGTCCACGGAAGATCATGGCGATTCCGACGAGCAGCGTGCTCCAGTCACTGCCGATGTGGTTCTGCCGCTATCCGGCAGCGGCACGGGTGGTACGGTGTTTCTTTCCAGCACGGCGAGCACTCTGGCGAGAACCTTCACACTTCCTACCAACGTGGAGAGCGCCTTCCTCGATGTACTAGCGCAAAGCCAGGCGGCGGACGAGTTCTGGTATTCCTGTGTTCCCAATGACGTTGCGGCAGAGTTGCAGGACTGCGGGTCCACCGGTTTTCGCGAGACTGAAGTCACCATTGACGGTCAGCCGGCAGGAGTCGCTCCCGTTTATCCGTGGGTTTATACCGGAGGCATTGACCCGCTGCTGTGGCGTCCGATTCCCGGGGTGCAGACCCTGAACTTTGTTCCGTATCGCGTAAATCTCACTCCCTTCGCCGGGATCCTGAGCAACGGGCAGCCGCATCAGGTGAGCCTGAATGTTTTCAATGCTGCCAGCGGGTTTTCGACCACGGCGACTCTTCTGCTCTATCTGGATCACGGCTCAACTCAGGTCACCGGCGCCGTGACAAAGAACACTCTTGGCGCAGGCCCGTCGCCCAACATTACGGAAAACCTGACCAACACCAACGGAAATATCACCGGGAATGTGACCGTGACCTCCTCGCGCAGCTTCGATGTTGAAGGTTTTGTGCGCACCTCGCACGGCAAAGTCTTCACAGCGGTCCATCAGAACATCGACTTCAGCAATTCTCAGGACTTCAACATCACCAACTCCGTCTTCGGCCAGATCGTTACCCAGAACACCAGCATCGCTTCGATAACAAACACTCGAAATCGAGATCACAACCAGACCGACTTCCAGAAATTCGAGTGGCCGTTTGTGCTCAATTTCAAT
>DATEGH010000210.1:0-3033 GCA_035280185.1 Terriglobales bacterium | reverse complement strand
GGCCGGCAATTCGACCCCGAAGTCGTCCGCATCTTCCTCGATATGCCTGATACGATCTGGGAAGACCTGCGCAAGGAAATTGATTCTCAGATCTATCGCTTCACTTATCCCATCAAGAGCGTTCCCATTCTCGCCGCCAAGCTCACGTAAAGCGGCCGATACAACTTGGTTGCCCCGAAAAGGCTCTGTTGAAAAGCGGAAAAACGAAGGCATCACAGCCTCTCCAGCAGCACGAGCGTGCGGTCGTCTTCCGGTTCGCGATTCTCTGAAAACTGTTCCACTGCCTGGAAAACCTGCTGCACGGGATCGGCAGAAAGAATGCAGCTTTTTACCCGTTCCAAGCCGAACTCCGCCCCATTGCGGTCTTCGGTTTCCGTGATTCCGTCCGTCAGAATGCACAGCCGCGATCCTGATGGGAACGGCGCCTGAATGGAATGGAAATTAGCCGAAGCGATCAGCCCGACCGGAAGATCGCCGTCCTCAATCTGACTAGCCATTTCCTTGCCGCCGAGAATCGGCTGCACGTGGCCGCAATTCACCATATGCAGGCTGCCATCCTTGCGCGCCTGAGCCGCAAGCAGAGTGGCATATTTTTGTCCGGCAACACGCGAGCACAGGAACTGGTTTACCGCTGAAACTGCTTCCACCAACGACACTCCATTCGAGATCTGCGCATAAAACATGCCCTGAATCACAGATGCCAGCAGTGCCGCCGAAATTCCCTTCCCGGAAACGTCCACCACGATTGCGGTCAGCGCTTCCGGAGAAACATGGATATCGAAGAAGTCGCCGCCGATTTCCTTGCACGGAATGCTATGCCCTTTGGCCCAGCCAATTTCGCACGTCACTTCCGAGCGTGAAATCAAACTGCGCTGGATTGAGGCGGCAATCGCCATTTCCTTCTGGTACTGTTGCTGCGCCTGCTCGGCCTCTACCAGACGGGCGCTCTCCAGCACCGCCGCGCACTCACCCGCCAACGCGCGCAGTACATCATTGCCGACGGCTGACAGATTCCCCGTCACCGATCGGCTGTCAAGGTAGAGAACTCCACTCACCGTTCTGTCAGCCGCGCCGGCCCGCAGCGAACGCAGCGGAATCGCCACCAGCGTCCGCAATTCATTCATCACAATGCTCTGTCGCGCTGCCAGTTCGCTCTGCCGCAGCGCATCGCCCGTGATAAATTCCGCAGCGGACTTCATGGCTTCGTCCACAACGGAATGGGACACGCCGGAATCGCGCGCCAGCTCGTTGCCCGCGGCGTCAACTCCGCAGGTCATCATGGGAAGACCTTTTTTGTCCGGCAAGTAAACAAAGCCGCGTTCCGCGCGTGTGATCCGCAGGGCCACGCCCACCATCTTGCGCAGGACGTCATCCACAATGCCGCCGCTGCTCAGCGTTCGCGCGGCTTCAAGAAACAGGCGCAATTGCTCCAGTTCAGAGCTGTCACTCTGTCCTGCCAAACGCGTAAGAAGAACGTTGCGAGTGCTGCTGATGGTAGCTTCCCGAAGAAAGATCAGGCTGAGTTCGGGGACTCCCAGCGTGATCCGGTCCTTATGGTTTAGCGCCGAACGCTCGACCCGTCCCCCATTGATGAACGTGCCATGGCGGCTCCCCGCATCTTCGATAAAGTGTTCGCCATTCTCCGTGGTGATCCGGGCGTGCAGACGGGAAACCCTGAAATCCGGAATGATAATGTCGCACTCTTCCGAGCGCCCAATGGTCGAGATCGCCTTGGAAAGGATGGCTTTGCGCTGCTGACCGGCAACCTCCACCAGAAGAGCGGCTTGCTTCAGCGTGGTGGTTCCTGGGCTGGCCATGAGCATCATCATACCGCCGTTACACGGCAGCAGAAAAATGCGCCCGCCAGGGTCGAGTCCCGGCAGGCGCTTGGTTAAGCCGTTCCGGGGGCGCGGGTACAATCCGGGACGGAAGGACAACAGGTCAGGGCAAAATCTTCCTGCGTCATCTCGTGACAGCCAGGAGCAGACACAGCGCTGCAAATACAACCAACCCAAACAGCGCCATGGTCCGCGGACGCACTTCCTCGATGTAATCTTCTGCGCGGTCAAACATGTTTTTCCCTCTTGGACAAAGCCACGCGCGCGTTCTCCCTCGCAGACTCGCACCCGAGGCTCAGCATCATGAATCCGAAATCCGCCTGAGGATTTTGAGAAGCAGGCATCGCTTGCCCCAGCACTTCTGAAACCCTCAGCAGATTGGTCCCTCCGCAAACCGCGCATGTATCGCCGCGATCTGAGGAGATGAACTCGCAATCCGCGCACAGCACCGCATCGCGCAGCGGCAGGTAACACGATCTGTTGGCAATGTTCACAGTGCTTTTCATTACTGCACCTCGCGCATTCACACACGGGATAATGCAGGTGGCCAGCCAAACTCGCATCGTAATATAAATTGCTTGTTTTCATACACTTACAATAAATATACGATGCCCATAGCTGGTGCATATCAACCCACACCTGTTCCCAATCGACACACCAGCCACGCTTCGCCCAGCAGCAACGAACCATTCCTGCGCCACTCTGCCGGCTCTCAACCTGCTCTCCGCAAGACCATCTACTACAATGGCGGGTTATCCCATCTCGCTTCGTGCCAACACCTTTAGCCACAACCTGGAACGCAGGCATCGCGCTCAGCCGCCGCAATGCGCTGGCTACTGGTGGCGTTCTGTTAGTCATTGTTTTCACCATATTTGCCATCTTTGCTCCCTGGATCGCACCCCAGGATCCCGGCCACGTTGACCTGCCTGCGCGCTTGCAGCCTCCCAGCGCCGCCCACTGGTTCGGCACCGACGAGCTCGGCCGCGACATTCTCTCCCGCACCATCTACGGCGCCCGCATCTCCATGCTCGTGGGAAGCAGCGTGGTCGCCGGATCGCTTTTCCTCGGCCTCATCTTCGGCTCCATCGCCGGCTATTACGGCGGCTACACTGACCGTTTTTTCAACGTCATCGTGATGAACGCATTCCTTTCTTTTCCCGGAATTCTCATCGCTATCGCCTTCGTGGCGTTTCTC
>DATEGH010000209.1:0-21506 GCA_035280185.1 Terriglobales bacterium | reverse complement strand
GAAATTGATATTGATTGTCTTGCTGGTGTAGATGGTCTTTCCACCGTTACAAACGTCCACGACAATGAGGCGGAATCGCAGGATGTCCCCATGATTAAACCCGTGCGGTGTGTCATTGCCGCTATACCCGTTTGGCGTGTACCAATCGAAGCCCGGATGCAATCGGAATAGGGGCCACTCCTTCTGCCGTAGCGTTTATTGTTCTGGTCGCGATCCTCGTACCAATGGTTGGGCTGGTCTCTCGGTGGCTGGAAGCCGTGACCTGCTTCAGCTTGCCGACGAGATCGTAAACATAATCGACTCCCGTTGTGTCGAGGGTCAATTCTTCATGATCGTAAGGGGTCAGTTTTTACATGAGCGTTGGCAGACATACTCGGACCTCGAAAAACTACGGAGCAAAACCCTTTACCTTCCAGACTGCATACGTAAATAGAGTGACTCCCGCGGGCCAATATGCCAGTGGTAGCAACAACCATATCCAGAGCCCGCGCCGCTTAAATGATCTAGCAACCCGCACAGTGAAATATGCAAGCACGGTCCATGCGAACGCTATCGCCAACTCCACGATCAGAGGTAATGCTATCGATCTGGCGATTAGGTACGGCACGAATGCGGCCACGATACTAGTCACAGCGAGAAGTCGAAACCTCTGACCCGTTGTTCGCGCTTCTAAATTCTCCGTCATGAGTTCACCCCCATTCGAAGCCAATACGGACGCCTCCTTCGGCTGTTCCGGCGCCACTCACCCATCGGCGGCCTCGACAGTCTGCACACTGCCCTGACCGGCTTGCGACAAAGCCCGGTTTCCGGTTTTCTTTCACCATTGACTCCCCAGGACGAACATTACCAGGAAGCATTCAAGAGGATTTTGCCTCTTTGAACGTACTCTCGTGATCGCATTTTGGGCACCGTGAGATTTAAGATTTCGCGGCACTTATTCTTTAGAGACCCATCTTTCATTGCGGCCTGCAGAAAATTTACTTCATCGCCATAAGGGAGAGATGACGAGCCACCCTCTATGAGACCTAAAAGCTTTTCCAATACTGATCGCACATCGCTCTTTCTATCTAAATGAAGTAATGCTTGTCCCTGGAGGGTTAGGGCGGAATAGTAACTGCCAGGATCGGCTGTCGCCTCTGAGTTGCTTATTTCGCTGACTTTCGCGATCGTCTTGTTGAAGTCTTGCGCGACATACAAATAAAACATTGCCGTTTGAGACTTTACATATGCTCCCGGTGATAACTCCTCGCGCTCCAAGAAGCATGCTTCAGCTTTCTGAATATCTTCAGTTTCAGGCATAGAGTACAAATGGGCAAGAAGAGAAACAATAAATTCAAGATCTTTGCTCTTGGTAGTTTTGAGCTCCGAATAGAGTGTTAATAATAGTTCTTCAGCTTTCTTGCTCCTTGCGGAGTGTAGCAGTTCGTGGAACTCCCTTTCGATATCAATTCTATTCAACATGAGGCATTCTCTCCAAAGATTAGTTTGGGCTCCAATTTGGATCTAATGGATCAAGAGGTCCCGGATCGGGCAATCCACGACGACAGTTATTCCATCTCCACATGGCTCTTTCAAAACATTTGTGCAAGAGGTTAGGATAGTTTCCATATTCTTGAACGCAGAAGTTGACTTCCTCTGCATGTCGTCTATCACACTCAGATTTGTTCTTCTTGCATGCCTGCTTATCAGATTGATGCTGAGACTGTGATGAGGCAGTACTGAAAAACAGAATTGTGAAGATTTGTTGCCAACCATCATCTACGGTGCCACCGCCATAAAGTGGGATATGACCTATTCCCCGTCCGATGCCCCAGCCAACTGTCCCCGCCGCGCCAACAGGACCAGTGATCCTGCCGATTCCGACGATAACGCCGCCGGCACTACCGCTCCCCAGCCACCACCATGGAACGGGAATAGCAATTGGAATGTTGCCGCTAGGATCACTGAAGTTCTGGGGGTTGTTTCTGACATAGGCGTACATATTAGGACCGGCCGCAAACCGAATTGAATCCTCGCTCAAGAAACGGCCGATAAGAGGATCATAGTATCGCGCGCGCGAGTATTGAAGCGCGGTTTCGGAATCGTAATCTCGCCCCGTGTAACGATAAGGATTGAGGAAAGATCCGCTATGTGAAGGGTTGCCAAACGCGTCGTATGTGTACGAATCTGAGAGTGCACCGGTAAGACTACTCAGCGAAGAGATTGAGGCTAAACCGTCTTCTTGATAAAAAGCGGTCACTCCCGAACGAAGCGTAGCGAGTGGCTCGTCGACCCGCCCCCCTTGGGCGTAGTGAGCGAGCAAATTGCCGCTGGTATCAATCTCTTCGATTGCATTTGCCCCCTCGTAGAAATAGTTGATCGTTCCACTGGGCCCAGATTTCTGGATACGCCTGCCGAAAGGATCGGAGCGGAAACTTACTGTGCCAACGCCGGGCACAGCAGCCGACGTCAAGCGGTTGTCAAAATCCCAGTTGTAGGTCGTTGCGCCACTTGAATCAGTTTTTGTCAGGGTGTTGCCGTTGTTGTCGTAAGCATACGTTGCCGCCGGAGTGGAGGTCAGCTCGTTGGACGAGTTGTACACGTAAGGCGACATGCCCAGCGAAGAGAGCCGATTCCCGACGGGATCATACGTGTAGCTCTCCGTGGTTGTAGCACGTTGAGTGACCTGTATAAGCTGGTAAATCGGGTCGTACGTGTAGTTCTCAGTGACATTGTTCAGCAGGTTGGTCTTGGAAATGCGGTTCCCTGCCGGATCATATAGATATGTCGCTCCGTCAATCGTGTTGGTCCCGAACTGATGCAGAATGCTCAACAAATGCGAAAGCGAATCGTAGGTATAGCCTGTATTCACGCCGTTGGGCCGCGTCAGCGAAGTACGGCGGCTCAGCGCGTCGTAACCAAAGGTGAACTGACCCGTAAGAGAATCTGTCAGCGTGGTAAGCCGGTTCAGCGTGTTATACCCGTAGCTGTCGGTGCTGCCGTCCGGAGCGGTGAACGAAGTGCGGTTCGAAGCGGCGTCGTAAGCGTAACTATTGGTGAACGTCTTTCCCGGCAGGAAGGCGTAGCTCGTGGTGGTGCCGACCAGACGGCCCATGTTGTCATAGGCGAAGCCGTAGGTTCCCGTGGCATCGGTGACCTGCTTGAGCTTGCCCACGAGATCGTAAACGTAGTCCACTCCCGTGGAATCAGGATAGCCCTTGTGCTGCAAGCGATTCAGAGCGTCATAAACGTACTGGATGGTCTGGTTCTTGCGGTCGGTTTTCGAGGTGAGATTGCCGATGGCGTCATAAACATAAGACTCGGCCAGGGTGGATGGGAACGTGGTCTGGGTGACGCGCCCGAAGGCATCATAAGAGAATGACGTGGTGTGATTGTTCGCGTCAGTGATGGAGAGCAGATTGTTTTCCGTGTCGTAAGCGTACAGCGTAGTGTGATTGGCAGCGTCGGTGACGCTGATAAGCCGGTCAGCATCGTCATAGCCGAAAAGCGTTACGTTCTGGTTCTGGTCAGTCACGGAGGTCCGGCGTCCGCGCGAATCGTAGGTAAAGCTCACCGTGCTCTGGTCAGGATAGGTGATCTTGATGAGGCGGTTGCCCATGTCGTAATCGAAGGTGGTGCGGTTCAGCAGGGCATCGACGACGGCCGTGCGGTTGCCGCGCAGGTCATATTCATAGCTGGTGACGTTCGACTGCGCATCCGTGATGCTCTGGATGAGCCCGGTTGGATAGTACGCAAGCGTAGTGATATGGTTCAGCGGGTCGGTGATCTGCGTGAGCTCGCCCTTGGGATCATAGACGAAGCCGGTCACGCTGGCTGCGGTGGTTCCGTCCGGCGCAGGCGAAGTGATGGAAGTGAGATTGCCATTGGCGTCATACCCGTTGGTCGTCACATTGCCCAGCGGATCGGTGACGGTGAGCGGCTCGCCAAAGCTGTTGTAGGTGTAGCTGGTCTTCACCGGAGTGTTGACATCGAGATATTCGGTTTCCGAGGTGACGTTGCCGGCATCGTCATAGGTGTAAAAGTTCTTGTGCTGAAGTTCGTCGGTCTTTGAAAGCACGTTACCCACAGGATCAAGTTCTTGGTTGAGCACGCCGCGGATGGTGCAACTGGAGCAGCCGCTGCCTTGAGAAGAATCGGTGTACCAGGCCCCGCCCACATCCTCGGAAGTGTAGCTTGAACTGTTGCCCAGCGAATCCGTCAACTGCACTGTCGTGCTGACGTTAAAGCTTGTCCCAGAGCCTTCGATGCCGGCTACGCTGACCACAAGCGGGCCGCTGCTGGCCCCGGGGGGAACTGTGGCCACGATCTGGCTGTCACTCCAGCTCGTGACATTGGCTGCGACGCCGCTGAACTGGATGGTGCTGCTGCTCTGGGCAGCACAAAAGCCGCTGCCGCTAATGGTCACGCTGGCGCCGACCGGGGCCACTGCCGGTGAAACCGAGGTAATGACTGGGTTTGCAGTGAAGGTGAACGGCACGCTGTTGCTGGTGGCATCATAACGGGTGACGGTCAGAGGACCGCTGACGGTGCTGGGATTTAGCTGGATGACGATGCTGGAATCGTGCCAGTCTGGGACGTTGCTGCCGGGAGGAAGATAGGCGACCCCCTCCTGCACGCCGTTAATGTAGACCTGTCCCGGCCCCTGGTTTTCGGTAAAGCCCGAGCCATGAATGGTGAACAAACCGTAAGCCGGACCGCAGGGCGGGTCGATGCTACTAACCGTCAGGTGAGGCACCTCAAAAACGTTGCCCGTGCCGTTGTTGACCGAGTTCACCGTAATCAGCAGCGGGCCGCTCGAAGCGGTACTGGGTACGCTCGTGACAATTTGAGTATCGCTCCAGCTGGTTATGGTGGCGGGTACGCCGTTGAACGCCACAGTGCTGTCGCGCTGGTTCGCTTGAAAGCCGGAACCCGTAATCGTCACTTGGGTGCCCGCAACTCCACCCGCCGGAGACATGGCGGTAATTTTAGGCGGCGGGACGGTGAAAATGGTCGTTAAATTTCCGGGCACATTATTAACATTGACAGCGACTGGCCCAGAAGCTGCGGTTACAGGAACCGTAGCCACAATTTGGGTATCACTCCAACTCGCGATGGCGGAAGGCAACTGGCCATTGAAGGTTAAAACGCTGGTTCCTTGCGTGGCTCCGAACCCCGTGCCGGCAATCGTAACCTGGGTGCCAACCGGACCACTTGCGGGAGAAAGGGAAGCCACGAAATTGTTTGGGATGGTGTAGTTCACGGGATTGCTCGGTATGCCGCTCACGTTGACATACACAGGGCCAGTTCTGGCGGGCGCCGGAACCGTGGCTACAATCTGAGTATCACTCCAACTCGCGATTGCGGCAGTACCGCCGTTGAACGAAACGCTGCTTAGTTGGTTTTGCACCGCCTGGAAATTCGCACCGGTAATGGTGACCGTGTTACCCGCACCGGCAATATTGGGAGTAATGCTCGTAATCTGCGGAGCAGGAACGGTGAAGTACACGTTCAGATTTCCGGTCACTCCTCCTACCTGTGCAACCACAGGGCCGCTACTCGCCATTGGAGGGACAGTAGCGACGATCTGCGTGTCACTCCAGCTTGCGATCGAGGCAGGCGGTTGTCCGTTGAAGGTAACTTTACTGCTGCCCTGAGTCGACCCAAATCCAGTCCCGGAGATCGTAACTTGCGTTCCTACGGGTCCGCTGTTGGGTGAGACACCGGCAATGGTGGGATTGGGCATGGTGAAAATCACGTCTTGATTGCTGATCAGGCCGTGGGCAGTAACGCTTACCGGCCCACTAAAGCAGCCGATAGGAACTGTGACCACGATTTGCGTATCGCTCCAGCTTTGGATTGTGGGAGATGCTCCCGTCCCACCCGGGAGAGATACCGTGCCGTTCCCCTGCGCAGACAAGAATCCTGAGCCATTGATTGTCATCTGCGTACCGACAACGCCGCTGACAGGCGAAATGCTCGTGATCCGCGGCGCAGGAACTGTGAAGTGAATATTGGCGTTACTTGCAACTCCGCCGACGGTCACAGTTACGGCCGGCGCCGAGGCGGAAACCAACGGGATTGTCGCGACAATTTGATTGTCAGACCACGAACTTACGGTTGCTGCCGTGCCATTGAAAACTATGGTACTGCTGCCTTGAGCCGCGCCAAAGCCGCTGCCATTAATCTGTACCTGAGTTCCTATGGGACCACTCGACGGAGCGATTCCTGTCACTATTGGAGCGGGGACTTCGAAGACGACGTTCTGATTACTCGCCACTCCATTCACGCTGACCTTGACGGGCCCCGTCGTGGTCAAGGTTCCGACCGTGGCTACGATTTGGGTGTCGCTCCAACTGTTTATGGTTGGGGAAACACCGCCGTAGAAGCTTACCCAACTGGAGCCTTGGGCGGACTGGAAACCAGAGCCGTTGATTGTCACTTGTGTTCCGATCTGTCCGCTGGTTGGAGATATGCTGGTGATCTGGGGCGCAGGGACTGTGAATTTTATGCTCTGGTTGCTTGTGACTCCACCTTCGGTCACCAGAACTGGACCTGAGGTGGCCGCATTCGGAACTGTCGCTACGATCTGGGTATCAGACCAACTCAAGATCGTCGCCTGAGCAGTATTGAATTTCAGGATACTGCTGCTCTGAGTGCTCCCGAAGCCGTGACCAGCGATCGTGACCTGCGTGCCGACGGGTCCTCCAGTAGGAGACACGCTGGTAAGCACGGGGTTCGGCATGGTGAAAATGACATCCGGGGTACTGTAACCATAAACATAAAGAGACAGCGGGCCGGTGGCAGCCCCAGCGGGAACAGTTGCCACAATCTGCGTATCGCTCCAACTAACGATTGTCGTCCCTATGTTCGGATAAAACGTAAGCGAGCCAGATCCCTGAGTTCGGAATCCAGACCCAGAGATGGTCACCTGTGTTCCAACAACCCCGGTAATGGGAGACACACTGCTGATGTGGGGGAGAGGCACCGTGAAATATAAGTTGGTGTTGCTGGGCACACCGCCAAGCGTGACCTTTACGGAGCCAGTGGCTGCGGTAGGCGGAACCGTCGCCGAGATCTGCGTGTCCGACCAACTAATGATGGTCAAATTGGCGTTGTTGATAGATGCCGTGCTGCCGCCTTGTGTGGCTCCAAAGCCGCTGCCGCTTATGGTCACCTGCGTGCCAACAGGCCCATTTGTCGGTGAAATACTCGTGATATTAGGTGCAAGCACGGTGAAATTCTGGTCGGCATTGCTCGCCACGCTTCCAACCGTTACCTTCATTGCTCCAGTCATTGCAACTGCCGGCGCTTTGGCCACGATCTGAGTGTTGGACCAACTGACTACGGTTGCACTATATTGGCCAATCCCGACCCAGCTACTCCCTTGCGTTGCTGCGAAGCCGCTGCCGTTGATTTGGATTTGCGTACCGCCTGGACCGCTGGTGGGGGCGATGGAACTGACCACAACGGCGCCGATGGTGAAGTTCACGGAAGTATTGCTGCTTACACCACCGTTCACAACCTTGACAGCGCCAGTGGTTGCACCGGCTGGAATTGTCGCCACGATCTGAGTGTCGGTCCAACTGCTAATCGAAGTCGCGGCGGTGTTGTTGAACGAGATTGTACTCGTTCCCTGAGTTGCTCCAAATCCAGATCCATTCACGGTGACCTGAGTCCCGATAGGACCGGCGCTTGGCGCCACGCTTCCCACAATCACACTTCCGCTGGTGAAGTTCACGTTGGTATTGCTGGTTACACCGCCAACAATGACCTTTAATCCCCCGCTGGTCGCGCCTGACGGGACTGTCGCAGCGATCTGCGCATCGGACCAACTCGTGACTACTGCATTAGCGGTATATGGATAGAAAGCAATCGTGCTGCTGCCCTGCGTAGCCCCGAAACCAGTGCCTGAAATTGTTACCTGGGTTCCGGAACCTCCAATTGAGGGCGATGCCGCAGTCACGACGGGGTTGGGCATGGAAAAGACAACGTCCTGGTTGCTGCTGCCGTTATTTACGAAAACCTGCACAGGGCCGGTGATCGCGCCGGAAGGAACCGTAGCAACGATCTGCGTGTCACTCCAGCTTACGACCGAGGCGTTCCAGCCATTAAACCGAATGAGGCTGGAGCCGCGCGTCGCTTGAAAACCGGATCCATTTACTGTGACCTGCGTGCCAACAACACCGCTGCTGGGAGAGATGCTTGCGACTTGGGGAGCCGGAACCGTGAAATTGATATTGGTGTTGCTGGGTACGCCGCCCACCGTAACCCGCACCGAGCCAGTGCTCGCCGCTGCGGGAAGAGTGGTGATGATTTGCGTATCTGACCAACTCACGATTGTGGGCGTGGCATTGGGATAGAACGTCAGCGTGCTAGTTCCCTGTGTCGCTCCGAACCCGCTGCCGTTCACCTGAACTTGCGTTCCGACCGGCCCAATTGAGGGCGTCAAGTTCACGATTGCTGGCGCGGGCATAGTGAAGCTGATGTCCTGATTGCTCCCCGTCGAATTGACCCAGACCTGCACGGGGCCGGTCGTGGCCGATGCAGGGACTGTCGTCACAATTTGCGTGTCGCTCCAGCTCACAATAGTGCCGGAATATCCATTAAAAGCGGCTGAGCTATTGCCTCTGGTTGATTGAAACCCGGACCCGTTGATGGTGACCTGAGTGCCCACGACACCCGATGCTGGTGAGATGCTGGTGATCTGTGGAGCCGGAACGTTGAAGATGACATTCTGATTGCTTGAAATACCGCCGGCCATCACTTTGACGTATCCAGTGGAAGCAGCCGCGGGCACGGTGGCCACGATTTGAGTGTCACTCCAACTGGTGACCGCCGCCGGATAGCTGTTGAACGTAAACGTTACCGTGCCGTTGCCCTGAGTTGCGCCGAATCCGCTTCCGTTGATTTGGACCTGGGTACCTACTGGACCAGTTGACGGAACAAGCCCGGTGAGCACCGGATTAGGAACGCCGAACGGAATATCCAAGTTGCTGCTAACACCGTTCACAGTGACTTGCACCGGACCAGTGGACGTGAATGCTGGAACCGTGGCAATGATCTGGGAATCGCTCCAACTCACAACAGAAGCTGTGCGTCCGTTGAAATATACCGAACTGGAGCCGACGCTTGATTGGAAGCCGGAGCCATTGATGGTGACGTGTGCTCCCACTGGTCCGCTGGCGGGCGAAACGCTGGTGATCTGCGGAGGAGGAACGCTGAAATAAATGTTCGTATTGCTACTTACCCCTCCGACCGTGATTTTGACACCACCGCTCGTGGCGTTGGATGGAACCGTAGCCAGAATCTGGGTGTCCGACCAATTGGCCACTGCTGCGTTGGTGCTGTAGGGATAAAAAGATACCGTGCTGCTGGCCTGAGTGGCGCCGAATCCGCTCCCGTTGATCTGCACTTGCGTGCCCACGGGTGCAGTGCCCGGGGAAATATTGCTCACCACTGGATTGGGCAGCGAAAGTTCAAAGTTCTGGTTGCTAGCAACCCTATTTACAACCACTTGGATTGGGCCGCTAACCGCTCCTGAAGGAACCGCGGCAACAATCTGTGCATCGCTCCAACTGACGACAGTCCCGTACAGGCCGCCGCTGGTGCCTTGAAATGTTATGTAGTTGGAACCTTTTGTGGCCTGAAATCCCGAGCCGTTCACTGTGACCTGTGTTCCCACGACTCCAGAGGCCGGCGAGATGCTCGTAATCTGCGGACCGGGAATATAGAAATAAATGTCATCTACGCTACTGGTTCCTGCAACTGTTGCTTTAACTTGTCCAGTGACCGCCGCGGAAGGCATAGTGGCAAGAATTTGAGTATCGGACCAACTCACCACCGTGGCAGTCTGACCGCTGAACGTTACCGTGCTTGTCCCCTGGGAGTTGCCAAATCCGCTTCCGTTGATTTGTACTTGTGTGCCAACCGGGCCACTAGCCGGCGTAACGATGCTAATCGTTGGAGTCGCGGCCAAGACAAGCGTGCTATTGAGCAGCAGCAGAATAAGAGCGGACAAATACAGGAAACGCAACAGTTACCTCCGAGGTTGACCGAGTGAAGTCGCCAGCGTTCAACAACAGCAGACGTTCTGGATTGCTACTGCGGGTATGTGATTGTTACGGAGTCCACGCCGAGCGCTCTCGAACCCGAAATACCGCGCCCCAATGTGTCGTAGGTGTGCGATTCGAGGATCTTGCCATCCGAGTCTTTTACGGCTGTGATATGAGACTGCGCGTCGTAATCAAAGGAAACGATACTGGTGTCCGGATACGTGACCTGAGCCAGTCTTCCCGAAGAATCGTACGAGTATGTAACGCTGACACCAACATCAGAAGTGACGGAGCCAACGAGGGTACTTGAATTGGTGGTGTAGGTGAAATTCAAGTGACGCCCTGCCGCATCAACGACGCTGGCCAGCCGGTTCGAGGAATCGTAATTCAGCGTGGTGGTGTTGTTGTTACGATCGCTGATGGAAAGAAGCGCTCCGCTCGTTGGATCGAAAGATCTTTTCTCTCCGTTCTTGTATGCAACCGTCCAGGCGGTGCTACCGCTGGTAATCGTTGTGGGGTCATTTGCCGGCGCCACCGCGACATACGTGGCGGGAAACCCAACGCCGGTGGGAAGAAAGCTCCAGACGCTACCGTCGGAGCGAGCGTACTTCAGATAATGGTCGGGGCTGTTATATACGAGCCGCTCCTCATACGTGGAGCGCCAATTAGGACCAAACATGAACGGGTAAGTGTTCTGAATCGCCGGCAGCATGCTGTTCCATCTTCTTGAGAGCGCCAAGCCGCCACCGAGACCAGGCACGCTCACGTCTGACTGGGTGATATAAGTGTTTCCTGTCGCAAGGTCGATGGGCTTTGACGCCGTATTGCAGCTTAAGCAGGTTTCCATTGCCGCCCTGGGCGGAGCACCACATGCTGGGGTGGGGACGTTGCACCAAGTCGAGAAGAAAGCGCCTGTGCTGCAGCAGACCGTTCCAACGGGCGGGGTCGAGGGGAAACTGTCCCAAGACAGATGACGCATACAGTTGGTTGGATCTGGCGCAAGTGGACAGCCATTCTGAGCTTCGGCCCTGAGACCGAATAAGCAAGCAAATGAGGTCAATAAGAACGCGGCAACGAGAGTTCTCGCCATGGATTTTTCCTCGAAATAAACTGGGTTGAGATGGAGGAACGGAGATAGGAGCACACCGAAGGCGCCGGCGAGCCGCCAAGAGAAGGGCAATGCGACACATTCTGCCGCCCATTTCCGGTTTTTTGCAAGCCACGAGTCAAGAGAAACAACCACACAACAACACAGCTGAAACGCTCAGCCGCATTGCTTGTTCAAAATTGCTTCTCCTTAAACCGCTGGGCAGCAGTTCGTAATACGAGAACTAAGTGCGCAGATTAAAACACTGATTGCGTATTCCGGCAAGAAAAATTTTGTCGAAAGTATGTCTCTGGGTGAAACCTTTAAGGAAGAACGCGTTTCCCTCGGTGTTCGGTTTGGTGACGCTCGCTCCACGGTGTCGGCTTGATCGTTTCTGACCTTCGAAACGGTTGGCGAACGGGCCTGAGATCGGCCAAGCGTACAAGGCTGATCTCGTCTGAAAGACATGTACTTTGCGGCTGAGAGATTGGCCTATTTCGTCGTTGATTCGCGCAACAAAGTAGGCCAGAATGGGTTTGCAGTTAAGCCGTCCCAGGACGGGGAAGACTTGATCTTTGAAAAATGAGAAGCGAGTACTTAGTATTTAGTACTTGGTACTTGGCGAGTTGGCTATTTGCTCTTGGCTGTTCGCTCTTGAAGACAGGTGAAACTCCGAACAGGGTAAGATTAGAGTAGCGGTTGGGTGTGCCTCAGATGGCATGACTCCGGGATGATGGGAGCTAAGTCCTTTAGATTATGGGATGGAGGGGAGGGGGTAGGGCATTGCCAGAATCGCCGAAATTGCCAAAAGTGACGACTGAAAGGCGGAACCACAGAGGACGCAGAGGGCGCTAGAGGTTGCAGAGATTGGAAGAGCGAAAGCCTACCGCGGATAAACGCGGACCGGCGCGGATAGCCCCCTATCCCCTCTGGATCCCATGATCTAAAGGAGTTAGGAGAGGGTATCCCATCGCCGAGATCGGGAACCCAGACCCTTTTGCCGCAGATTTGCGCAGACAAACGCAGATCGGAAAAGCAAAACCTCTGGCCCCCTACTGGTCTGCTCCCACCGCTGACGATCTTTCCCCAGAACGACGGGCGGCGGTGGCCGGCTGAGCGAAGAAGTTGTGGTCGTAAAGCGCGCGGTAGAAGCGTCCGCTGATCTCGGCGGCCTTGGGTCCGTAAGTCGGCCGGCCGCCCTGAAGAAAGATCACGGTTACAATGCGGCCATATTGGGTGTTGGCGTAAGAAGCGAACCAACCGAAGCGCGTGCCGTTTTGCGAACATGTACCGGTCTTGCCCAGGATCTGCTCTTCACTGAAATTCAACCGCAGGCTGCGGGCGGTACCGTATTCGACTGCGCCCGTCATGCCCGGCGAAATTTCAGGCACGAATTCAGCAATCGGCAAGCGCCGTTTGACGTGCGGCTGGAAATTGACCACTTCTTCCGGCGAAGTTGGGTGCTGGAGATAGTAAAGTGTGCCGCCGTTGGCGATAGCGGAAACCAGGGCGCCGAGCTGAAGTGGAGTCATGGAGATGCTCTCGCCGAAAGAACACATTTTCCCAACGCCGCCCAGTTTCTCGGGAAGCACGTGCGATGGGAACTCGCCAAGGTGCTCGCCTTGAAGGTGATAGCCGGCCAGCTCGCCCAGGCCGAACTGATGCGCGTAGTAGCTGACGCGGTCAAAACCGAGGCGACGTCCCACAGCTTCAAAGTAAGCATTGTTGGAATGAGCCAGCGCGTCGGTGAGCGTCATCTGCGAGTGACGGCCGAGTTGCACCGGAGTTTCGCGCGTGATGACGCCTTCGCTCAATGCAGCCAGCGCCACAGCAATCTTGATTGTGGAACAGGGCTCGGCGCCTTCGGAGAGCGCGAGCTTCTGGTTGACCATGGCGAGAATGCGGCCGTCGGTTGGATTGATGGCGACGACCGTCCCATTCATATTGCCGAGCGCGTCAATCGCGGCCTGGCGGACGACAGGGTCTTCGCCGTCAGTGATGTCGCCTTCCGTGATATCGGTGGCATAAGAACTGGCGGTGAACCGCTCAATATAGTGATGGCGGCGCGTCCGCTTGTGAGTGAGGCTGACCGTCTTCAGCGATGCGGCCTTTGCCGGCGCCGTGCTACGCGAACGATGCGCTCTGGAATGGCGGCGCTTCACGCGCACCGGGTGAACCGCGGCGCGGCGATGCCGATGATGCGCCAGCCGCTTGCGAGCGTGGGCGTTCTCTGTGACAGAAGAGGTGGACGTGGCCTTGCCGGTGGCGGTATCAACCGAACGGGCAGAGCACACGGAAGCAAACAAAAAAGCGGAAGCGAGAAACAACGAAATATGAAGACGAAGGGTCATGAATCGGGTCCCAATTTTTCGGCTGCGGTGGTTGGTTTCTTTCCGACGGCGCTTGGTTGCGATACTAAGAGAAGCTGCTCGACGGCGGCAATCGTTAATTCACCTGAAAGCTGGAGTAGGTACCTTAATCGTCAACTATGAGAGATGCTGCCGGATGTTCTCTGGTTTGCAACTACATAGGACCACATGGCGCCGGTTCCGCGAAAGGCGTGGTCTGGGGGAACCTAATCCCCCAGAGCTAGAGAAAGTTGCTTAAGGTTTAGTTGATCTCGCCGCGCTTGCGGATGAAGGCGGGCACGTCTAGATCGTCGGTTTCGATCGAGGCTGCGCGAATGGACTCTGCCACCGTTGCAAGAGTTGGGGCCTCGCGCGCTGGAGCCGTAACCATCCGGGCAGCAGGAACTGGAGCCGCTTCAGCTATGGGGGCGTGCGCAGCAGCGGCTTGCGCAAACCCGTTGACCTTCGAGGATGCGGCTGCGGCCTGCGGCGCCTGGTAAGCGGAAGCTGTGCGCGCCGAGCTGATGGCCTGCTGCGTAATGCTGACCGTCCGCTCGCGTTCGCGCCGCTGTGGCGCTTCGCTCTTGAAGCCCGTCGCGATGACGGTGATCTTTACCTGGTCTTCCATGCGTTCGTTCAGAACGGCGCCGAAAATAATGTTTGCCTCTTCGTGGGCCGCTGCCTGAATGATGGTGGAGGCTTCGTTGACTTCGGAGAGCTTCAGCGAGCTGGAGCCAGTGATATTGATGAGAATACCGCGAGCACCGTCAATCGCGCCTTCCTCGAGTAGCGGCGATGAGATGGCCGCCTGAGCTGCCTCGGTGGCTCGGCGCTCGCCTTTCGCGACAGCGGTTCCCATCACCGCATGGCCCATGCCCTGCATGATGGTTTTTACGTCGGCGAAATCGCGATTGATGATGCCGGGAATCGCGATGATGTCCGAAATGCCCTGGACGGCCTGGCGCAGGATGTCGTCGGCCACGCGGAACGACTCGAAGAAGCCGGCGTTCTGGGCCACGGCCAGGAGGCGCTCGTTGGGGATGACGATCATGGTGTCGACGGAATCCACCAGCTCGGCCAGGCCGCGCTCGGCTTGGCTCATGCGGCGTTTGCCTTCAAAGGCAAACGGCTTGGTGACGACTGCCACCGTGAGCGCGCCCATCTCGCTGGCAAGTGATGCAATGATCGGCGCAGCGCCCGTTCCGGTACCTCCGCCAAGCCCGGCAGTGACGAAGACCATATCGCTGCCTTCGAGCGACTCTATGATTTGGTCAGCATCTTCCAGTGCTGCCCGCCGGCCGATTTCCGGGTTGGCGCCGGCGCCGAGCCCCGTCGTCAGCTTGGTGCCGAGCTGAATCTTCACTGGCGCGCGCGACATCTGTAGCGCCTGCAGGTCAGTGTTGGCGACCACAAATTCCACGCCTTCCATCCCGGCAGAGATCATGCGATTCACCGCATTCCCGCCGCCTCCGCCCACGCCGATCACCTTGATCCGCGCGTTGTTTCTCGGATCCTCATTGAACTGGATCCGAACGTCGCTCTCCGCCTGCTGCATCTTTCTTTCGTCACTCATGTTTACTTCACCTCTTTTGTTGCAATCCGACCCAAAATTGCTTTGCCCCCGTCCGTTTCAAACCCGACCTCGTTCTACGCGCCCAGCCGTGCCAGCAGCGTTCTGACTTTCGCGCCGAACCCCTGCTGCTCCTGGACCATCCTGGTCATGGTGGTGCGATGTGCATACAGCGCCAGGCCCGCCACCGTCGCGAACTCCGGCTCCATCAATTCTTCCGGCAACTGGACCAGCGGCTGCGGCGATGCCATCCTCACCGGCTTCTTCATCGCTCGTTCAAAAACGTCGCTTAAGCCGCGCATGCGGGACCCGCCGCCTGTGAGCACGATGCCCGCATTACACAACTCCAGCACGCCTGCCTGCCGCAGATGCTCGCGCACCAGTTCGCTCAACTCTTCCGCGCGCGGCTCCAGAATTTCCGCCATGAAGCGCCGCGGCATCAGTCGCGACGGCCTGTCTCCCACAGCCGGCACTTCAATCTCATCGCCTTCCGGGACTTCGCTGCTCACGGTGTGTCCGAACGCTTTCTTGACCTTCTCCGCCGCGACGATCGGGGTCCGCAGCCCAACCGCCACATCATTAGTAAAGTGGTCGCCGCCCACGGCCACTACTCCGCTGTGCGCCACCATGCCATCGCTGTACACGATCAAATCGGTCGAGCCCGCGCCGACATCTGCCAGACAGACGCCCAGCTCTTTTTCGTCCGCGCGCAGCACCGCATCGGCCGACATCAGCGCCTCATAGACAACATTGTCCACGTGAATCCCGGCGCGATTCGCCGCCGTCACCACGTTCTGCATCGCGCTCGATGAAGCCGTGATCATGTGCAGCGTCACTTCCAGCCTGCGTCCCATCATGCCCGCGGGGTCGCGCACGCCCGCCTGCTCGTCGAGAATGAACTCCTGCGGCAGCAGATGTACGATCTCGCGGTCCGCCGGCAGCACTACCGAGCGCGCTTTTTCAACCGCCGTGCGGATGTCTTCTCGTTCGACTTCCCGAGGCCTGCCGCCCAGTGTGATTCCGGCACGGCTGGTGATTCCTTTAATATGCGATCCCGCTACCGCCACCACCGCATTCCCCACGTGGCAGCCGGCCAGCTTTTCGGCTTCATCCACCGCGCGCTGGATCGCCTGCGTAGCTTTATCGAGCTCCACGATCACGCCCTTGCGCGACCCGCGGCTCTCCGCCACTCCGTGCCCGCGATACTTCAGACCGCTCTCGCCTGCCTGGCAAATCAACGCAACGGTCTTCGCGCTGCCTACATCCAGCACCGTGATCATGTCGCTGGTTCCGTTCTTTGGAATGCTGCCCATTTACAAACTCCTGGTACTTGGCTCTTGGTACTTGGCAAATAGCAATTAGCTAGCAATTAGCACTTAGCAATTAGCCGGTTCGGTTCACGTTCACGCTCGGACCTTCTTCGTTACCTTTTTATGTGTGGCGCCAGCTCCCCTCTTCAAGCTTTTCGCCGGCGTTACGTGCTGATTGCTGACCGCTGAACGCTGTGTGCTGATTCTTGAATGCTGATTGCTGACTGCTGACTGCTGCGTGCTTTCGCGCTGCTCATCCGGATTCACCACCACCTGTCCCTCATAGCGCAAGTCCAACGACTGCAAGTTTTGGTACTGCTTTCTCCACTCCGCCACGTGCGCCAGATACAGCTTGTATCGCGCCAGAAAGTCTTGCGATCCCAGATGCACCAGCAACGTCCCGCCGCCTTCATCTGCCATTACTTTCACGTCTTCCGGATCGGACAAATCCACTTCGCTCAACTGCCGCGTGTAGCGCGCGCCATCTTCGCCGCCGGAATCCAACTCCTGTGCCAGCCGGTTGTAGATCTTCATCGCCGCCGCGCGCGAAGAAAGAGGTTCGGTCTCGCTGATGCCGCGAATCACCGGAAACGAATATTTCACTTTGCGATCGGCCGGCATTCCCATCACCACGCCGCGCGCGTCAATCAGGCTGATCTTCGATCCAATCTGCACAAACGCCACCGGCGCGCGCTCTTTGATTTCGACCGCCAGATGGTTCGGCAGCAGGCGCATCACCGCCGCACTCTCCACCCACGGAATCTGTTCCAGTTGCCGGCGCCGGTCTTCCAGCGGAACAAAGAAGATGTTGCGCCCAATGTCCGCGCCCGCCACTTCCATCACATGCGCCCGCGAAGCGTTGTGGACTCCGCGGATCTCGATGTTGTCGCTCGAATCAATGCGGAAGCGCCAGGAGTGCGTGCCGTAGCCATAAGCACTCAAGGCAGCGCCTCCCATTACAGCGCACGCCGCGGCAATCACCAGCGCCAGCTTGATCTGCTTGGCAGTTTTCTTCGGCAGCACGTTGCGCCGCACCGGGACACGTTTTTCCGTGCGCAGAAACTGCGCTTCATCGTCCTGGTCAAGGTTGAGAGTGAGGAAATCGTCGTCGTCCGCTGCGGGCTTCGGGTTTCGCGGACGCGGCGGACGCACCGTGCGGACAGCGCTCTCTTCGCCCCGCGATGTCTTCTCGCGCGGCGGCAGATACAGCTCGTGGTTGTCTCGCAACTCGTTCAGGTCGCGCGCCATTTCGTAGCGTTCGACGGAGTTGTGCGCCAGCACGAATCACTATACCTGCTTTTGTCCAACTTTTAGAAGAAGTTTTATGTGTTTCTCCGATTTTTTTACCTCCTTCTTCCTCCTTCCACAAATTGTCATGGTGAGCGGAGCCGGACCGAGGTACGAGGGACGGCGCAGTCGAACCATCTATGCAATGTTTTTCGCTGCATTGCCATTCCGATCCCGGCGATGACGGCGATCACGCGCGATTCCCTGTCCATTCCGTCCACCTCGTCCATTCCGTCCACCCAGTCCATTTCATCCACTCCATCTTCCGCTCACGCACTCTTCTCCAAGACGGCAGCGTCTTCATCCGCGCTCGCCGGCTGCAAATCCGCGGCGAATGAGCTTCCGCGCTTGGTTATTTTTTGCCAGTCCGGAACACTTCTCGAATGCCTTTGTGTTCCTTCGTGTCCTTTGTGGTTAAATTCTTTCTCTTCCTCCGCTTCCTCCGTTCCTCCGTGTTTCAAAGGTTTTCCAGTCCAGCCGTCCGTACCGCATTGCCAAACGAGCCAAAGCGCGTGCACACCGCCTTCTCGCTGATCCCCGTCAGCGCGCGGAACTCTTTTTTCGTCGGCGTACGCTTCAATCTGCCCGCACACTCGCCAATCGCTTCCAGAACCTGTTCTTTTGTGACCGTAGATTTCATATCGTAATATTTTATACTCTAGTGGATAATTAATTGTATATAAAAATCTTTATGTGGCGATAATTTTGTAAGAATGTAGCTATAACCTCCTGCAAATCAATCTGTTACGGAGGCGAGGGGGGCTGTTTAGTTTTGAGAACACTCGCCCATGGGAACCGCTCTCACAAGTTGCGGAACAACTGTCAATAAGCGGCAAAGAGTAACAGGCATCGCTTTAGCGATGCCGCAAACCGCTTAATTTTGAACGGGACTTTAGTTTCCCGAATGTTCATTCCAGTGCAAATCGAATTTTTCGCAGTGCGCCTACAGGCGCAGGCATGGAACCCGACAAGAATGAAAAGAAAGAAGATAGTTGCCGCTCCAGCATGGACAATATCGAAACCAACCGCTCAGATTGTTGCTCTCAAGCTGTGGGAAGAGAAGGACGCTCAGTTGCGCCTTGGCCTGGAAGACGGCTCCCGAGCAGAGGCTGGAGGAAGTCGGCCATTTATTTGCGGTCACTCGCGAGCACAATCGCCAGATCGACGCCAAGGCGCTGCGCAAAATACCGCATCCATCAAGGTCGAGAAAATTGAAGTGGAATAAGAGAAGCGTAATTCCTTACCGCGGAGAACGCGAATTAACATTGATGAAACGGCGCCGCCAAAGTCAGCGCCGTTCGCGGAACATGAGTGAATTTGTCTATTGGAATTGTTGGTTGCGTCTGCCGGGATAACGAGGGCGGACATCTCCAAAAGAACAGCCCAATCCGAATGCGAAAATGACTATCGCCACCACGAATAAAACAACACCAGGCTCGCGCAAACAGCGAATAAAGAAAACGAGCAACCCAATGGTCATTGAGATTCGGTACACCACACGAGACACACTAATTTTCATGGCTTCTTCACCTTCCGGTGATCCAACCCCAAACAGAGGCCACAGCGCCTCCGACTGCAAGTGCTCCTGCCACCACTTCTGCACAAGGCGTCACATAGCATACCAGCCCTCCAACCCCAAGCGCTGCACCAGCTGCTGAAACCGGCCGACTCTTCAAGTCATCGACAGTGTTCGAGACCTGCTGCAGCGCGTCGACCGTTCCTTGCTGTTGTGGAGTGACTTGAGAGTTTGGCGTATTCGGGTTAGATGGATTATCCCAGTATGGATCCCAAGAAGACTGACCATTATCGGTGCTAGAACCGTTACCCGGTTGCTGATTCCCTTGATTATTCGAGTTGTCCGTATTCCCTGCTGTTCCTTGGCTCGGATTGTCCGTTCCCGAGTCCCTCCCGGGTTGGCTATTCGGGTCATTGTCTCCTTGATTATTGCTTCCATCGGATGGCGCACTGCCGTCATTTCCCCCATTGTTTTGCGGCATGCAGTCCCCTGCAATGCAATTGCCCTGTGAATCGCACGCGGTGCCATCTTCTCCGCATTGTGCTCCACCACTTCCGCTGTTTGCAGGTGGATTGTCCGGTCCTCCTCCAGCATCTGCTCCCGAGCCGTCGTCTCCTGGATCCGTGCCATTGTTAGGCCCGCTTCCATCTAGCCCTAAATCCTCAGATCCCGCGCCACCACTCCCGCAATCCTCCTCTGCGGGAGAATCATCGCAAACGTCCATCCCCGAGGGATCCACCAGCGAGATGGGATTGTTTTGCGCGTAGGCGTAACGGTTCCAGCTTTGCGGATTGTGCCTGGTCGCGGGCCACGGGTCAAGAGACATAAAGCGGCCCATGCGGCTGGAGTGGAAGCGCGCCATCGCGTAATCCAAACCTGACTCCGTATCGCGCTCATAAGTGGTGAACTTCCATTTGTCCACCGTTCCGGTTTCATACCAGGTTTCGCCAAAGGGATAGTGACCGTAGGTGCGCACCACGTCTCCGGTGGAGTTGGCGCTGGAACGGATGGACGTGTGGTCCCAATAATGATAAGTCGTCGCTCCGGCCGCAATGGTGGCCACACGCTTGCCATGGGCGTAGATGTACTCAGTTGTGGGAGAAGCCGCAGTCGCGCCGTTGGCGTATTCGGCGATCACATGACCGCCTGCATAAATATAGTAATTTCCGTTGCGGTTCACGCGCTGGCCGGAGCCATCGTAAGCGTAGGAATTAGTGATGCCATCCACTTGGAAGAGCCGGTGCTCCGCGTCGTAAGTGTAGGCATGGCCACCTTCGGCAGTGACATCGCCGTCGGCATCATAGCTGTAGCCGCTAGTCGTAATGCGATTCGTTGTGGGATCTACGGCCACCTGATTGGGCGGCATTGACGCTGTGCCTCCCGCTGGTGTTTGCGTGAGCCGGTTGCCATAGCGGTCATACGTGAATTGCAGCTTCCAGGTGTTTGCAGAAGCGAGATCGACGGTCTGTGCCTGCACCAGACGCCGTAGCTGGTCATAAGAATAGCTGGTAGAGCGGGCCGAATTTGCATTGTCTGTCACTTCCATCAGCACGCCATCGTCCGTCGCTCCTCCCCAATCGTAGGAGAGGCTCAGGATTGGCGAAGTGGAGGATCCGTAAAGAATTGAAGCTACCTGTAATTGGGCGTTGTAAGTAAAGGTGGCTTGCGTACCGTTTCCATATGTGAATCCGAGCGCCTGCCCTGCGGCGTTGTAGGAGCTGATATTCAGCAGGCTGCTGCCGCCGGTGCCGACCTGCATCAAGCGGCCGATACCGTCATATTGGTCAGTAACCACTCTTCCGGAAGGATACGTCATCGAGGCCATGCGGCCATCGCCGGTATAGCTGTAGCTGGTGACGTAAGTATTGGCACCGATGACACGCGTGCAAGTAATAACCCGGCCCATGGCATCGTATTGATAGCTCTCCGAGCCTGCGCCGTCGGTGATTTTCGTGACTCGTCCAGCCGCAAAGTTGGGCGCTCCTGCGGCTCCGTAGGTGTACGTAATCGTCGGAGTGCCGTCTGAATAAACGATGCTGGAAACGCGGTCCAAATTGTCGTATGTGTAGGTGGCCTTGACTCCTCTGGCATCGGTCCGGGTGGCGACGGCGCCGAAATCTGTGTAGGTGAATGTGTCGCCAAGGTTGAGTTTCTCCGGCAGCGTTTGTGAAGCTAGCCTTCCGAGACTGTCATAGTTAAATTTCCGCACCTGCTGGCCTTCAGTCACCTGTGTCAACAGTCCCATCGCGTTGTATGAATATTGCGTGCTGTTGGGATGATTGATTCCGGTTGGATCAATCGCCTGCCCGCCTGCAAGCGTTGTGCTGCCGCTGAATGATCCTCCGGGGAAGAGG